>JBBSBI010000174.1:0-11261 GCA_038251425.1 Polyangiales bacterium | reverse complement strand
GCTGGATCACCCCGAAAATCAGCGCTCATCTTGTCGACTTCGTCGAGCAAGAAAACAGGATTATTCGAGCCCACTTTCTTCAGGTTTTGAATCAGCTTACCGGGAAGCGCCCCGATATAGGTGCGCCGATGCCCGCGAATTTCAGCTTCATCACGCACGCCACCTAGCGAGAGGCGTACAAATTTTCGCCCCATCGCGCGCGCAATACTCCGCGCAATGCTCGTCTTGCCGACACCCGGCGGACCAACAAAACAGAGGATGGGCCCCTTCAACTGCTTGGTGAGCGCTTGGACCGCCAAATACTCGATAATGCGTTCCTTGCACTTTTTGAGGCCATAATGATCCTCATCCAAGATGCGCTCGGCTTCTTCGATGTCAAAACGCTCTGCTGTCTTCTCGAACCATGGCAGCCCAACCACCCAATCGATGTAATTACGGACCACCGTAGCTTCGGCGCTCGTGGGGTGCATCATCTTGAGCTTCTTCAGCTCACGCTTCATCTTGGTTTGAGCTTCTTCGCTCATCTTCTTGGTCTTGAGCTTCTCTTCTAGCTCCGCCAAGTCGCTCTTGAATTCATCCCGCTCCCCACCACCCAGCTCCTTCTGGATGGCCTGCATCTGCTCGTTTAGATAATATTCCTTCTGCGTCTTCTCCATCTGCTTTTTGACGCGCGAACGAATCTTCTTCTCAACCTGCAGGATCTCGATCTCTGCCTGCATCAATTCGTACAGGCGCTCGAGCCGCTTCTTTGCATCGAGCATCTCCAGCAAGCCTTGCCGATCCGCCAGCTTAATCGTGGGCAAATTGGCCGCGATCGTATCCGCGAGCTTTGAAGGATCTTCAATGCTCTGCACAGCCATCAGGATCTCAGGCTGCACCTTCTTGTTGAGCTTTACGTAGACTTCAAAGGTACTCTGAACGCTTCGAAGCAGTGCCTCGACCTCAACATCGCCGTCAGTGGCATCGCTCAGCTCATCCACCTCCACTTGGAAGAAATCGCGCGTCTCCACGTAATTGCGCACGCGTGCTCGACGCCGGCCTTCGATCAACACCTTGACGGTGCCGTCAGCTAATCTGAGCAGCTGGACGATCGCGCCCACCGTCCCTATCGAATAGATGTCTTCCGCCAGGGGCTCATTCGTTTTGGCGCTTTTCTGGGCGGCGAGGAACACTTCCTTGTCTCCCGCCATAGCAGCATCAAGCGCCGCAATACTTTTTTCACGCCCTACGAAGAGCTGCGACACCATGTGCGGAAAAACGATGATGTCGCGCAGTGGAAGTGCGGGAATAGGACG
Source organism: Polyangiales bacterium (assembly GCA_038251425.1). Lineage (GTDB taxonomy): Bacteria > Myxococcota_A > Polyangia > Polyangiales > Polyangiaceae > JBBRRP01. The sequence goes on along the minus strand of JBBSBI010000174.1, from coordinate 9,966 downwards.
ACGTGACACTTTATCCCTTAGCTCGGTCGGAGGCGTTAAATCGTAGAAATGTAGACAAGAACGAACTCAGCCGACGCCTGCTTCCTTGTGGTAGACGATCAAGGGCGCCTCGGCTTTGAGGATCACATCCTCGTTGATAACCACTTCCTTGATCCCCTGCTGAGATGGGATCTCGTACATGATATCGAGCATCGCCTCTTCCATGATGGCGCGGAGGCCACGCGCTCCACTCTCGCGCGCCAACGCTTTGCGGGCGATCGCGGCAAGCGCCGCCTTAGCGAACTTCAGCTTCACGCCGTCCATTTCAAAGAGCTTTTGAAACTGCTTGACCAAGCTATTCTTGGGCTTGGTGAGGATGTCGATCAGGGCATCTTCTGTGAGCTCGTGCAGAGTTGCCACCACGGGCAAACGCCCGATGAATTCTGGGATTAAGCCGAACTTGAGCAAATCCTCGGGCTGAACGGTAGCCAGCAAATCCCCCAACTTGAGCTCGCTCTTGCTTTTGATGTCCGCTCCAAAGCCCAAACGGGATTGGCCGAGGCGCCTTTGGATGATCTGATCCAGCCCAACGAAAGCTCCACCGCAGACAAACAGAATATTACTCGTATCAACCTGGAGAAAATCCTGCTGGGGGTGCTTACGCCCGCCCTTCGGTGGAACGTTCGCGATCGTCCCCTCAATAATCTTGAGCAGAGCCTGCTGAACGCCCTCCCCGGACACATCGCGGGTGATCGAAGGATTATCGCTCTTCCGGCTAATCTTATCAATTTCATCGATATAGACGATGCCGCGCTGCGCACGTTCAACATCATGATCGGCGTTTTGCAAAAGCTGGACGATGATGTTCTCAACATCCTCACCCACGTAACCCGCTTCAGTGAGCGTGGTGGCGTCGGCAATCGCGAACGGAACCTTCAGGATCTTGGCCAGCGTTTGGGCCAGCAATGTCTTACCGCTGCCGGTAGGGCCGAGCAGAAGAATGTTGCTCTTCCCGAGCTCCACATCATCTGAAGAGACCTTGGTATCGATGCGCTTGTAATGATTGTGCACCGCCACCGACAGGATCTTCTTCGCGCGATCTTGGCCGACAACGTAGTCATCCAGGATGCCCTTGATCTCCGCAGGCTTCGGCATCGGATCAGAGCCATTGCTGGGCTCATCCTTTTCTACCTCTTCGGCGATGATGTCATTGCAGAGCGCAATACACTCGTCGCAGATGTAGACCGTTGGCCCTGCAATTAGCTTCTTAACTTCCTTCTGGGATTTCCCACAGAAAGAGCAGCACAAGTTGCCATTTGAATCGTCTCGCCGTCGCTCCACCGGTTATTCCTGTCTGACGTGCGCTAGAGGTTTATTTTCAAGGGTAAAATCTACCAAATTCTAAAGCCAGCCGCGTCTTACCGCAAGCCCACGCCCCTTAGCCGATCGCGTGGCGCCACTTCCCAGCTAAGTGCCAAAACGATGACCCCTGCCACTCTCAGCCCTTTGTTGTTCGCCATGGAGTGACTTACGTCCACTTCCAGGCTCACATCAGGCCCCTCCTCTTCAAGCCTCTTTTTTCTTCTTTCGCTCAAAGACTTCATCGATCAGGCCATATTCTTTGGCTTGGACCGGACCCATGTAGAAGTCCCGCTCGATATCTTTGGCGATTTCTTCGCGTTTTCTGCCAGTTGCGTTCACCAGGATGTCTGTGATCACATCCTTCGCATGGCGAATCTCGCGAGCCTGGATTTCTATATCCGTTGCCTGCCCACGAGCTCCGCCGAGTGGCTGATGGATCATGATGCGGGAGTGAGGCAGCGCGTAGCGGCGCCCTTTTTCGCCGGCGCACAGCAAGAGCGCTCCCATGCTGGCCGCCTGTCCGATGCAGATAGTGCTCACGGGACAGCGCACGTACTGCATGGTATCGAAAATTGCCAAGCCGGCAGTGACTACGCCACCCGGAGAGTTCACGTACAGCTGAATATCCTTGTCAGGATCTTCACTCTCGAGGAAAAGAAATTGCGCAATGATGATGTTGGCAACATCGTCATCGACCCCGCTGCCCAAGAACACAATTCGATCTTTCAGGAGCCGGCTAAAAATGTCCCAGGTGCGCTCTCCGCGATGCGTTGTCTCGACGACGTGCGGATAGATGACTCCTGAGGTCGCTCGCGCGATCTCGTCGGCGCGGCTTTCCAGCAAGAGTAGTGCTTCTTTTGGCGTTTCAGGTCGCTTCAGCATGTTCCCTCAGTAAGATTACGGTGGCATTTGCCGGGCGAGCTGCCCGGAGCCTATTCGTCTACAATCTTGGCCTTCTGCTCGATGATGTCGAGTACCTTATTCTCAAGAATCATCCCGAGCAGCATTTCTCGCTTTCGCGCGTCGCGATATTCAACCCGAAGCTTAGCGAGGTTCTTCCCGGTCTGTGTAGCTAACTCAGTGAGGCCTTCTTCAAATTCGGCATCACCAATTTTGATGCTCTCTTTTTTGGCGATTTCTGCCATCAACAGACCAGCGCGCACTTTCATCTCGCTGTCTGCGTGGATTTGTGCTCGAAGCTCTGGCCCCACGCGGCTCGCCTGCTGGCCTTCGCTTCGTGCGCGATTCAGAATCTCCTGCTCTGTCAGCTGACTTTGGCGCTCCACGAGCGAAGGGGGAACGGGAACCGAATTGGCGTTCGCCAGGGCCTGAACCAACTGCTCGGCAACAGACGTATCAGACTGCTCCTTGAGTTGTAGTTCGAGCCGCGCTCGAAGGCTCTTTTTTAGATCAGAGAGTGTCTCGAAGGCGCCAACATCCTTGGCAAATTCATCATCGGCTACGGGCAGAACACGCTCTTTGATATCGTTCACCGTCACTTGGAAGGTGGCCGTCTTACCGCGAAGCTTGGGATGCGGATGTTGCTCGGAGAGCGGAACTTCGATGCTCGCCTTGGAACCGACTTCCTTGCCGAGCAAACCCTGCTCGATTTCTTTAATGAGCGACCCGCTGCCAAGCTCGGCCTGAAAATCCTGGGCCCCGGCGTCCTTCACCTCGCGGCCTCCTCCCACCATCACCACAAAATCAATCGTGACAACGTCCCCATCCTTCGCGGGCCTGGCTTCCTTGGGGACCTCCAGCGTCGAATGCTCGCGTCGCAGGCGCTCAACGGCGTCATCGACCGCCGACTCCTCAACCTTGAGCTGAGGTCGTTTCGCTTCAAGGCCTGAGTAATTAACCTCGCTAATCTGAGGTATTACTTCGAAGCGCGCCTTGTAAAGAAACGGCTGATCCTTCACCAACCTCTGAGGCTCGAAAGCCGGAGTGGTGATCGGCTGCACGTTCTTCTCAGTGACGGCACGCGGGAACGTTTCATCGACGAGCCGCTGGGCAACATCCGCCGCAACCCTGGCCCCAAAGACCTGGTTGATGATGGCGCGAGGTGCCTTGCCAGGCCTAAAGCCTTTGACTTTTGCGGACTTAGAAAGCAAGCCGAAAGCTTTTTCAAGCTCGAGCGCGACACGCTCAGCAGCGATTTCTACGTCGAATTCAACAAGAACGGGACTAAGTTGGTTGACCTGAACCTGCATTTTAGCGAGGGGCTCCAGTGCCACGTGCGAAGAGCTGGGTCAAGAGTACTGCGAGCCGCTATCTGCCACATTGTGTGAGAGACGTTTCATTCGCGTACAAAATAGTTTGACCCCTGCGAGGAGGCAGCCCCGCAGGGGTCGGGTCCGGGAGAGGACCAAATTCATGAACGAGAGGCTCGACGCCTACTCGTCATCCGAGTAATCGTCTTTGTCTTCGTGCTCGGCTTCCCAAAGTGACGCCTCAAAGGGATCCATATCGAAATCGTGGTCGCGATCTGCCGGGTCTAACTCTTCGAGAGACCAGCCGGCGCGCGTGGGTGGCCGCAATTGTTCTCGTTCGAAATCAGCAAAGTTACCGTAGCCCTGAGATGCCATTTTTCATTCGCTCCTCGGTGTGCAGGTCGCCCGGAGGCCCCGTTTCGAACCTGCCGGCACAAGCGCCGTTGGGGCCGAAACCTCGAGAACAACCACTCACACCTACATCGACTCACACAGTACGACACCTGCTGAGAGCAGCCAAGAAAACCACCAACCTTCCCCTCATTTCGATAAGACTCTCGGACTTCTAATGGCCACCAAACGACAGATTATCGCTATTGCGAACCAGAAGGGTGGCGTCGGCAAGACGACAACGGCGGTCAATCTGGCCGCGAGCCTAGCGGCTGCAGAACGTCGAACGCTGCTGGTCGATATGGACCCGCAATCCAATGCCTCAAGCGGCGTCGGCATTCGGCCTGGCACGGTGGAACGCAGTATCTACGACGCACTGATCGGCTCCGCGAGTCTGCGCGACGTGATCGTCCCTACGGGCATCCCGACGCTCGACATCGCTCCGGCAACCCAGGACCTAACGGCGGTGGAGTACGAACTCTTCGAAGAGGACCGCGGCACGCACCTGCGCAAGCTGTTGAGAAGCCCGGATACTGAAGAGTATGATTTTATCTTGCTCGACTCCCCTCCCTCATTAGGCGTGCTCACGCTGAATGTGTTGGTGGCGGCGGATCGTGTGATTGTGCCACTCCAACCCGAGTACTACGCGCTTGAAGGCATCACGTACTTAATGGCGACCATCGATCGCGTTAAGAGATCACTCAATCCTGAGCTTTTGGTAGAGGGCATCGTGTTGACCATGTGGGACCCCCGCAACCGTTTAGCCCATCAAGTTGCCGAAGAAGTCCGCCGCCATTTCAAGGTCTTTGATGCCATTATTCCGCGCAACGTGCGCTTGAGTGAAGCCCCTTCGCACGGGCTGCCCGCACTCCTGTACGACGTGCAGAGTCGGGGTGCCCAGGGCTACCTCAGCCTGGCGCGGGAGCTGATCGAGGCGCAACTATGACTCTTGCTAAGAAGCCGCTACGCGGCCTCGGTCGCGGACTGGATGCACTTTTACCTGTCCGTGAGCCCCCCGCTGCGAGTGAGCCCGGCAAGAGCTACGGCGACAACAACGTCTTCCTGTGCGCCCTCGATAAGATCCGACCGCAACCCGGACAGCCTCGGCAATACTTCGACCAAGAACGGCTAGCTGAGCTCGCCAGCTCTATTGCGGAGCACGGCTTGCTCGAGCCCCTGGTGGTCAGGCGAACCACGGCTGATGCCTTTGAACTCATCGCGGGTGAACGGCGCTGGCGTGCGGCACAGAAGGCTGGCCTACGCGAAGTGCTCGTTGTCGTGCACGACGTCTCAACCAAAGCCGCTTACGAGTTAGCGCTGATCGAGAACGTTCAACGCGAAGATCTCAACCCGATCGAATTTGCTGAAGCGCTCGATCGCCTACTCAAAGAACACCAATACACCCAAGAAACACTGGCACAGCGCGTGGGAAAAGATCGCTCCACGATTGCCAACGCGCTTCGCCTTTTGCGTCTCCCGGCCGAGCTTCGGATGAAGGTGATGACGGGCGAGCTGAGTGAGGGTCACGGGCGCGCACTGCTCGGGGCACCCGATGATCGGCAGTTGCAGCAGCTAGCAGAAAAGGTGCTGCGCGGGCACCTCAGCGTGCGCCAGACCGAAGCCTTGGTACGGCAAACCAAGCAGGAGAAGAAAGAGCCCAATGGCGGAAAGAGTGGAAAAGACGGCAAGAGCGTCTCCGTCCGCGACCTCGAGACGCGCTTGCAGCGAAAACTTGGGACGAAAGTTGAGCTCAAAGATCGCGGCGAAAAAGGCGAAATCATCGTGAAATATAGCTCTTGGGATGAGCTGGATCGGATCCTTGAGCTGTTGCTCTAAGATCCGATCGGTTTACTCACTTCTAAGCTCCGAGCCCTTAACTCACTTGCTCTTCTTGGCGCCCTTCTTCGCGGCGGGCGCCGCAGCCACCGCTTCTAATTGCTTTTTCGCGCGATCAACAAACTTGGGATCGCCGCTCGCGACAACCTTTTCAAGTTCCGTTTGCGCCTCTTTGAACTGCTTGTTCTTGAAGTGCGCCATCCCCAGATAATAGTGCGCCGGAGTGTAATCGGCCTTGATCGCGAGCGCGCCATTGTAATCAGCCAGCTCTGCCTTAGCGTCGAAGGGCGTTACCTTCTGACGGCACAGACCACGGCGAACATAAAACTCAGGATCCTTCTTCAGCTCAATTGCCTTATCGAGTGCTCCCACGCACTTGTCGTAAGCCTCCAACTTGGCCAAGGGCTTCGACATTGCTGCCAGCATGTCGGCATTCTTGCTTTGCAAGAGCTTATCCCACTCTAGGAGAGCCTTATCTTTTTGTCCCAGACCCGTGAGGACTTCAGCGTACGCATACCGAAAACCCTCATCCTCCCCCTTCAGCGCCAAGAGCTCTGAATAAGACTTGGCGGCATCATCAAGCTTGCCCGCCCCCTGCTCCGCGATCGCGCGGTTCCTCATCAGGTTGAAGTTCTTGGGGTCAGTTTTTAGGCCGATATTTACGGCTAGCAGAGCGCCTTCGTAGTCCTTGTTATCCAAGAGCAACGCCGAAAGGTTTTCCGCTGCTTCGGTGAGCTTGGGGTCGAGCTCTAACGCCTTCCGGTAGTGGACGGCGGCGCCGTCCTTATCCTCGAGGCCTTCGTCGGCAACGGCGAGATAGAAGTGGGCCTTCGAATTTCTCTCATCGTCGGCCAATGCTTTTTCGAGCAGCTTCTTAGCCTCGGCGTAGGTCTTGGTTTGAATGAGCTTGATCGCCGTCTCGACGCGCTGGGCCGGCGAAGCGTTCTCATCGCTCGCAGGCCGTTCTGCGTTGATGGGAGCGATCGTTTTGGGGGCTGCCGCAGGCTTGGCGGGGCCACAGCCTGAAGCGATGCCGAGAGCGAGACTGGTGTAGACGAGCTTTTCAAGATGCGATTTCTTCATGGCACTTTGGCCCCTTCGAGATTGGCTATGGTCGATTGCAGTTGGTCCTTTAACACTTGAAGCCGGCCGGGGTCAGTCACTTTCGCCCCGGCCGCATCTTGCACGTAAAAGACGTCAGCAACTTGGTTACCTTCGGTGTTGATCTTGGCGAACGAGATGGTCAGCCCCGCGGCTTGGAGCGAATTCGACAGCCAGAAGAGCAGGCCTCCCTGATCTTGCGTGATAATTTCAATCACAGTGTGATCGCTCGCTGCACGATTATCGAAGTTAATTTCGGTGGAAACTTTAGGCTGAGGGCGCTCGGACGTCCGTGTGCGGCCCTCTGGGCCCATCACCAGTGCGGCAGCCGACAGCTCCCCGGCTAACAAGCGATCAAAATCGCGCTCCAGGCGCGGCAATGCTGCGCGGGCCGACGCGGTGCTCACCCCGCTCCTCACCCAAAACAAATCGAGCGCCCGCGTGCGCCCGTAACCGTCCTTGTAGGAATAGATCTGCGCGCCGACCACCTTCAATCGACTCGCCGCCAGAGTGGCCGTCATCATCGCCAGCAAACCAGGCCTATCATCCGCAATGATTCCGAGCTCTAGGTACGGCTCGTCGGCTCGGATCGCTTGCACCGAAAAATGGCGCTGCTCCGCCTGGCGCGCGAAGCGCGATTGACGCACGATTTCCTCGGGATCGTTGCCGTAGAGGTACCTGTCCGGCATCGAGTTCAAATAGTGCGCCAAGAACGCCTGCTCACCTTGAGCTGGGCAAAGCTCCAGCACGTGCCGGCGAATCGCCTGAGCTCGGTCCGTTCCCCGAAGGCTCTCGGGGCCCTGCTCAATATACAGCTTCGTAGCAAGATAAAGGTCTTCCAGCATGCGCGCCTTCCAGGCGGTCATCGCTTGCGGGCTAGTCGTTGAAACATCCGCAACGGTGAGCAGATAGAGGCTCCGGAGGGCCTCCAGACCAGCCACTTCGCCCGCGAACATCTCGAGCGTGTGCGGGTCATCGATGTCTCGGCGCGTAGCATCCTGATACATGCGCAGGTGTTTGCGGATCAGCAGCTGAACCTCAGCGATTTCTACCGCTGAGAACTGGAAGCGAGCCAAGATCGTTTCCGCCAGAATCGCACCACGCTCAGCGTGATTGCGGCCACCGATGTCTTTGCCAACATCATGCAGCAAGGTTGCGAAGAACAAGACCTTGCGATCTGGCAGCTCCGCCGCCAGGCGCGAAGCGAGCGGATGATCCACTGCGCATTCCCCTCGACACAAGGCACGCAGCTTATCGACCGCCTCCACCGAATGCACATCCACCGTGAACACGTGATAGATGTCGTGATGCACCCGCCCCACTACGGGCGCAAACTCGGGGATCATGGCCACCAACAGGCCCACATCATGCAGCTCCTTCAACACCGAGCCGCCACGGAGTTCCGTCAAGTGCACAATCGTTACCAGGCGCCGAAAAATCTTGGCGGCCTCCTCGCTCTCGCGCAGACCTTCGACAAACTCTGGGCTGTTCAGCAAGCGGGCGATTTGGTCCTTCGCGAACGCGTCCACCTTAGTGCCGCGCTTCACGGCTTCTTGATAAACGCGAAGGGCTAACGCCGGATCGTTTTCAAGATCGGCCGGCGCGACGATCGACACCTGATCGTTAGTAAGCTTCATCCCCTGCCCCAACGCAGATTCACGCGGCCTTGAACGTGGCGGCGGCTCGGCTCGAGCCAAAATCAGCTCGCGTGAACGCTCCAGCGTGCGCGCGTGCCGATAATAGTCGCTCATGAATCGCTCGACGGCTGGCCCGCCGTCGCCATACCCCAACTCCTGTGCCAGCAATTCTTGACGATCAAAGCTGAGGCGATCTGAACGCCGCCCCGCATGCAAGTGCAGGAGATTGCGGATCCGCCAGAGTTGGCGCGATGCTTCGTCGATCGCCTGAAGCTGCCGAGGCACGAGCACACCGTGCTCAACCAACTCGGAAAGCTCGCGAACCCGCCAGCGTGCGCGTGCTACCCAATGAATGATGTCCAAATCACGGAGGCCGCCCGTTCCATGCTTCACATCTGGCTCGAGCAGGTACACCGAGTCCCCGTAGCGTTCGTGCCTCTCAGCCGCGCGTGCGGCGAGACGCTCTAAGAAGATCTGAATCGATTTCGGCCCAAAAATACCATCAAAAGCACGGCTCAGCATCTTCTCGGTGAGCGCTGAATCACCGGAGATATGGCGCCAATCGAGCAGCGTCGTGGCCGTGGGCAGGTCTGTCTTGGCCAGCTCCAACATGTCTTGCCACGCCACAATTTGGTGACCGATGCTGAGCCCCGCGTCCCAGAGGGGATACAAAAGCGCCTCCCCAATGGCTTGTGCCTTCTTGGGACGCTTCGCACACAGAATACGCACGTCGAGATCGCTATGCAGCGCTATTGTTTCTCGCCCGTAACTCCCAACGGCGGCCAGCGACACCTCCATCCAGCCGTTCTGGGTTCTCATCAACCCTTCAACCGCCGCAAACAGCGAGCACAGGACGCCATCCAGGACCTTTGAATTGCGACGAGCTGCCACGATGCCGCATTCATCCCCACCCGCACGAATCATCGCCTCCACATCCGCTCGGTGGCGGACGATGTAACTCTTCAATTCCGGCGCGAGGCTCGGCGAAACGCTCTCCAACAACTGCGGAGGGCTCGTGGGTGGCACACTGGTTCTGGAGGTCATTTGATGGGGGAAACCGGGCCTAAAAAGGGCTGTGACTTATAGCGCGGGCTTCGATAACGGATAGCCCAAGGAACGAAAACTCTTAGGGTTGCCCCTAATTTAAGGACAAATAGCGGCAGGTTGGCTCATTTTGAGGATGCATTGCGCTGCTCACACGAGGGCGGCGTGTGCTACCTTCCTAGAATGTTGAAAAGCTGGCGCATGGCGCTTTTAGTGGGTTTGGGGCTCCTCACGGCGAGTCCCGCCGTGGCAGGGATTGCGGAAGCCGTTAGCTTGGAGCAATTGATGCTTGAGAGCCGGCAGGTCGTGGTGGGGCAGGTTTTGGATTCACACAGCGTGCGAGAATCCTTTGGGGGGCGGCCCAGAATTGTGACCTATTCCCGGGTCCGCGTCGAGGAACGCTTGGC
>JBBSBI010000173.1:0-11299 GCA_038251425.1 Polyangiales bacterium | reverse complement strand
CCTCCGATCAGCAGTAAATTTGGCCGATTTGGCGGGTTTGCCGTAGCCCGGGAGGTGAGGGCTCGTGCACCGCGCCCCGGAGGCTTTGATTCAGATGCTAGAGACCCAGGAACGCCGCTCCCCCAACGCCGCACGAGTTCACGTGGACAGCGCCCCGACTCTGGCACGCTCCTGTTGAGCCAACACGGAGCGTGACGTCGCCGGCTAACGCCCATATTCTACTGAGTGCCGGGATCTGATCTGCGAAGACCCCCTTCTTTTTTGGCAAAGTCTTCGACACAAGCATTAAGACGATTTCACAATCACCAGGTAGACCAATACCAAAGCAGCAACGAGCACCGCCCAGACAAAGCCAGTCGCGCGACGACTAAAAAGAAGGGAGTTCGACGAAGGTCGTTGCAGCTTGCGAGCGACCAGCATCCCGCGGACGCCCACAAGAGGGAACGCAAGCACGGCTGACAACGTCGCAAACTTCCACCACGACTGAGGTGATATTCCAAACGAGAAAACAATAAGAGGAGCAACCGCCGCTGCTGGCAAGGTGTGAGCAATGAGGCGGCCACGCGTTTCATGGTTCTGAAAGGCATTGCGCAAGTCGTCAAATGGCACAGCAAACCCTATATCTAGAACCGCGACAAGAATCGAAGATTTCTAACTCTATCCACCGTAGCAAGTTACACCTCGGCATCCTGCGGCGATCAAACCAGCGTCGAGTATCGCCCCCGCCGAATAGCATGCCGCGAGGCACCCGGCGACGGCGGGACCCAGTTCTATAGTGAAGACGCATCCCCCAAAACACAACGACTTCCAGGCAGCAGCTGCACACGCTTTCGCTTGGCAACTGACACCCGGTCGCTGCGGACACACCACAGTTTCCCCGCTCGGATCAAGCCGGTTCGACGGCTGCCCTTGCGCATACTCGTAGAGCGAGCTTTCGTCTGACTGCCTTCCCCGAGCATTCGCCAACCTGTCCCTGGCGACAAAGGATCCCTCCCGACCGGAGCGTTGAACTGAGAAGTCGGCGAATGCAATCGGATCCCGCGATACAAACCGGCCCAACTCCGCATCCTGATACCGGGCCCGGAAGTACGCGAGCCCCGTCTCGTTATCGTGATAACGGCCAGTAAATCCAACCTGGTTTCCCACAACGCTTGCAGCTATCGTCGCGCCACTCGGCGACACCGCGCGGCGCTTTCCGTACGGCGTGTAGCCGTACCGTTCTGCCAACTGTCCAGATTGATTCGAAAGTGCCATGATAGAGTAGAGCCGATTCTGATGGTAGTACAGAGTACCAGTGGAGGCCAGGCGGGCCAGGGGCTCATCGATGTAGAGGCCATAAACGTACCGGCGCTTGAGCGCCCCGTTCTCGTATTCAGCAATGACCTGGTCCCCGTCGTGGATGAACCGGGTCGTTATCCCGCTTGCTATTTTGCTCAGTCGCCTCCCGAACGCGTCATATTGGTAGGCACCGCCCCCCAACCCTGGGGCGGTGGCGGCACTGGTGAGCCGGTTCTCAACGTCCCAAGCGAGCGTTTGGCCCGCGCTGGTGAGCACCAGATTTCCTTTGGCGTCGTTGGTCAATGCAATAGTTGGGTTGCCAGTTTTTGTGAAGCTTGTGATTTCGTGGACGGGCGAATGGGTTCGGGTTTCCGAAACACCATCCCGCGCAGTGCTCTGCCAATCGCCAACTAGCGAGAGATTCCAAGCCTGCGTTTGAGCCGGCGTCGCAACAGGGCCACGCTTCCAATCGACCAGTCGGTCCTCAAAGTCATAGCCGTAAGTCATGGCCTCGAAAGGGAGCAAGGGATTGGTTTCCTGACTTACTCGCTTGTTCTGATCGTATTGGTATCCCAGCTGATTGATCCCGGGAGTCGAGATAGTTGAGACCAGGTTATCTGCACGGTACGCCCTGTCCTCAAGCAGGCCATTTCCAAAGGTCGTCCGGGTAAGACGCCGGCCCGCGTCGTAGGCCCTGGATGCCACGAGTGTGGTCCCGATCTTGGCAGACAAGAGCTGGTTCCGATCCGTGTAGGCCCTGTTGATCACCGAACTATCGGGATACGTGATCCGGGTCTTCCTGTTCGCCGCATCGTACCCGTAGCTCACCAGGTAGTTCGTGCCCCCAATGCCTTGCGTTTCCGTGAGCAGACGATCCCCGTTATCGTAGGTCTGGGTCACGGTCGTGCTGTAGCGACCGCTTGTCGCACTTGTTAGCCTGGAAGCCGTGTCATAGGCGTAGAGATCGTTTTGCCCGTCAGGATAACGCCTCTCCTTCAAGCGATTTGCCCCGTCATACACCAGGGTGGTGATCAAGCCTGTTTGGTCCGTTCGGGTCACCATGCGGCGACCCGGATCATAGCCGTAGTTTCTAACGTTCGGCACCCCAGCTTGTTGAGCGGGAAGTGTTTCGCGTGTGAGTAGGCCCCGGCTATCGAAAAGATAACCGGTGACGCTGCCCTGCGCATCGGTCATGCTCGTCGTTCGATTGTCCGCGTCAAACGTAAAGCTAGTTGTGCCTCCAATTCGGTCTCGCTCCGTAAGCTTGCGGTTACGAGCGTCAAACGTGCCGGTCGTGCTCTGACCCACACCATCCGTCATGGTTACCTGGTTATTTTCTGCGTCATAGGCCCAAGAGTTGGAATCGCCCTGCGTGTCGGTGCAAGACGTCGTGCGGTTCCGCTCATCGAACGCACAAGTTTTACCAGTCTGGTTGGGATCCCGGGTTGTGATCTCGTTGCCCGCCGGATCAAACGTGCTGGTCGACACCTGGCTCTCAGCGTCAACCGCCGTGCGAACATGCCCACCGGCGTCCGTCCGCTGCCGGGCCGTGTGCCCGAGCGCGTCGGTCATCGCGACTTCCAGAAGGCCACCCACCACCGCGTCAAACGTGGTCGTGTTAGCATTCCCATTTCCGTCGATTTGGCGCACCCGGCGCCCCTGACCGTCCCGCAGCTCAAACCTGGTGTGACCGAGTGGATCGGTCGTCTTCACTCCTGATCCAACAGCACCCGCGCCCAACGAGAGGCCGGCGGTGCGGCTCGCCTGAGCATCAATCCCCAGTCCGTCGGTCAAGTTGTCGTCATAGCTGAATGTCGTGGTTTCGTTGGATCCGTTGGTGCTCGTGATCAAGCGATTCAGCGCATCGAAGGTTCGGCGCGTCACGTTCCCGTTGGGATCTGTAGTAGTTAGGATATTGCCGAATGAATCATAGGTGTAGCTTGTGCTTGCGCTTGCAGGGTCTCGTTCTGAAGTCAGGCGATCACAGCAGCTTGAGTACGTAAAGGTTGTGACATTGCCTCGAAAATCGGTCTCACTCAGCTTCTTTCCCGAGGGCGTGTAGGCAAAGGTCTTGCTTGCGGCCACTGAAGTGCCCGAGCCCTCCGTGACAGCAGCCAGGAGATTTTTGCCCGTATAGGTCATTGCTGTTTGGAATGTGCCGCCCTCGGTGAACTGCCGGGGTCGCGTCTGGCGCGTCAGGTTACCAGCAGGATCGTACCCGTACTCGGTTCGAGCAGGGACCGTTGTGCCAGCAGCTTCTATACGCGCGGTTGTTCTGGCCTGTGCGTCGTACTCCAGGCTCGACGTGATCCCGCGACCGTTCTTCCGCTCGATCACGTCACCGTCTGGATTGAACGTCGTGTCCTCAATCACGTATGGCGGGTTTGGGGTCGTGATGCGGGCGAGGGTCGATAGGGCGGCTGATGGCGCGACCCCGCCCGGAACCTGTTCCTGCACCTTCCGAACCACCCGATCATTCACATCGTAGACCATGTAGAGCTTCCGCCCATACGGATCTTCGCTGCTGATCGGCAGGCTATTGGCGTTATGCTGAGTCCGGATCGTGAGAGCCGTGAGGGTGTTGGGGTGTTGGGTCTCTGATGTTTGGCGCAGGCGTGCGTCGTAGCTGTACTGGCGGGGGTTGCCCCGGTTGGTACATTGAACTGCAAGGGAGGTGCCGGATAGGAACGTGCAGGATTCCGTGACCGCTTCAGGGCGACCGAAGGCCTGGGTCGTCGTGAGCTTTCGTCCCGAAAGATCGTATGTGAAGCGTGTCGCGTTGCCGTTGCGATCTGTCTGTTGTGTTAGCAGATTTGCGTCAACTCCGGCGCCATAAATTTTGGTTTCGGTCGAGTTGTCGCCGAACGTTGTGGTGACCAAACGGTTGCGTGGATCGTATGCGTAGCGCAATACTTGGCCCGAAGGCCCGGTTGTCTGGGTCAAACGACCCGCAGTATCCCAAACGTAGCTTGATGCGGGACGCGAGCCGCCCGCTAGGTCAGCTGGCTCGGTCTTTTGAACCAAGAACCCGCGGCTGTCATACAGGTAACTCGTGGCATGCAAGTCCGGAGTCGTGCTCGAATAGTCGGGATCGAGCGCTCGCGTGACTTGGCCCCGCGTGTTGTATTCGTAACGCCAAGTCGATTCCGCACTTGTGCCGACCCCTCGTTTCTCCGTCAGCAAGTTCCCCTGCGAATCATAGGTTCGGTCCGTGACGCGGCCTGTTCGGCTGACAAAGTGCAGTGGTTCAGCAAACGTGTTGTAGGTCGTGGTCTCGAACGTGCCGTCAGGGTACGTGACCTTGGATGGTTTGCCGGAAGGACGGTCATACTCGAACGAGGTTGTGCGGCCGAGGCCATCTACCACACCGCTGCCCCTGAGGAACTCACCTAGGAGCAGATTGCGTTGTCGCTCATAAGTAAAGGTTTTCGGATCGCCCCCGATGGTCCAGTTCGTTGCGAATTCGGTAAGGATAAAATCGTCTCCGGAATACTGAAGCCGCATGTACCCTCGCGACGCTATAAATGAATAGCTCACCGTATCGTCGAGCGGATCCTCTTGATTCATGTACGTGAGTTCACCTGAACCATTGAAGGCTCGCTTGATCAGATAAGGCACCTGATTCTCGATGGCTCCCCCAGGCTCGACAAACTGGTCGCGTGTGAAGTACACGGTCTTCCGCCGGTGCTCGTCCTCAGATGCGGCGTCGTCGTACTGCACGGCGTGCTGTTGTGCTACGTCATCTTCTCCGTGCGTGAAACTTGATATCGACCCGTCAGGATGCAGGACGCGCGAAAGCGGCAGGATGTCCTCGTTGCTGTACTCGTAGTGAATTGTTTGCCCGTTGGGTAACTGCACTTGTGAAATAACCCACGAATTCCAGCCGCCCTGCATAATATAGGTGAAGCTCATGGATCGGCTGTACGCATCCGTCACGGTCGACATGTTCCACAGGCGATCGCGATCGTAACCGAGACTGGTGTTAGAACTATTTGCTGAGAACTGGTAAGCGATGGATATTGAGTTCCCGTTGCGATCTGTTTGCTGAATCAGCCGCCCTCGAAGCTCGTCGTTTCCTCCTGAACGAGTCCGGACAACCTCAAAGGTCCACAGGGAGCCATCCGGGAGCGTGGCCTCCGCTCTGCCACCTTCGACTGGTATTGGTGCATTGTCGCGATCGGGTTCGAATATCTCCAGGCTTTTGAATCGAAACGTGTTGTGGGTCACGGGCCAAAGCTGCCCATCGACCTGTTGGTCCGGGCCACCACTTGGGTCTTGTTCAACAAATAGCGTGCCCTCCAAACTGCGATTTTCGGGCTCAAACAAGAAAACCTGAGTCCCATTCTCCGTCTGCTCTATCGAGAGCTGGGCGTCGAAATTACTGAAAATCCCTGGCCCAAACGCTCCGTGCTGAAAATACACGCGCGGCCGATGCGTTCGTTTCAGACTTAGAGCCGGAAGGGCCGTCCCCTTTTCGAGGCCGGCGGGACCCACTGGTGCAATGGCACAGCTGGTACATCCGCTCGTCTTCGCTGGCACCCCCACCTCGTAGTCAGTGGCCTGGTGGTGATGCTCCCACATGACTGTGTCAATGATTGACCCTGGTGCGTCGTTGCAGTTGTCCGAGGAGCAGCCTGGAGCGGGTGGATTGTGGCAGGTCGCCATCGCGACATTGGCCACTAAGAACAGCGCCACCATGCCAAATAGCGCCAAACCCCCGCTATTGAGCCAACGATTCAGACGTGTCGATTTAATATGCTTGCTCATTGGTTCTCCTGTCCCTTTCATGCGAGCGCGAGCTTTCCCCACGGCCCCCTTTTTCAAAATCAATTTAGCGGATGACCAGCCCCTGAGACTGTCGTTCGCTCAATCACAACATCAAACCGGATCTGTCCACTCGCTTGCGGGGACGCGGCGAACACGATCGCTCGACCTGTCGTGCCTCGCGTGGCCGTAAACTGCGTCCGGCACTCTCCTTTTGGATCAGCCGGGAGCGAAATCGACGAACGCCCATTCGGAAAGGCGCCCAGCCCCACACTGGTGAACGTGACGGGTGCTCCCGCTGGAACCCGGACTGCTAGCTCGACGCTAGCCAGGGGCTTCACGCTCTGCTGTATGGGTGACACTCGTTCGATCGCGGAAAGGTCGGGCCGGCCTGCCTGGACCTGAAATGCTCGACCCGGCACCACTTGAGCGAGATACTGCCCAGGATCACGCTGATAATCCTCAAGCGCAAACTTCTGACCCGAGCTTGATACGCCGGTGCTGGGTCTGAATCTCAAGGTGTTTCGGCCCTGGTCAATGGTCGGATTGGGTTTCGCCACCGAGGCCTCTTTGGCATTCGGTTGAAGCCATGACCAGGCAGCACCTGCACAGGCTAACATCAAGGTGCCAAGCAGCAAGACTGCCAGTCCCTTCCCTCTGTTGATCTTTTCCATAACCACCCACTGGCGAGCCTGCACATTCTTCATCAGCTTTGCAAGTAACAAATGGGTTGCGCTTGCGAGACCGTTTGAACATGCACGCTCAATCAGCAACCGAGGGTTCATGTTGTGAATGGAGCGCAAGCTTGAGGGTGATCCCTAACCCTCACAGGATCTCGGCCCCGTTGTTTCGAAACACATGCCGGCTCTTCGGCACTGCGGGCTGGCAGGGTCAAACTTTGTCACACGCAGGTTCCTTACCTAGCGCGCGTCCTGATCGGGATCAGGACTTATCGGCCCGTATCGACAGGTGCTCCGCAGGAGATGCTCCGCTCGTTCTCAAGCTCGACTTGATCCCCGGTGAGCGGGGCTCTCGGCCACTCCAAAAGGGCCGGGAGCGAGGCCGATGAGAGGGCGTGTGCTCGTTCGCAGCCGTCATGACTCAGCGTATCTGCCATTCCCATTTCGATATCTGTGTTCGATTCGGCCGAAGCAGGCCAGCTTTGAATTCGGTGCGATTCCGGGCGGCGTCTTGTCCCGCTAGGCCTGCTTGGGAGTGCGGCCGTGGGTGGAAAAGGCTCCACAAGGTAAAAACAGCCGCTTGACCCACGGAGCATTTGTTTTCACTGAACCGTTCAGCTCACGCCCCAAGCCCCCTCCAATCCGCAGTAAATTTGGCCGATTTGGGGGGTTTGCCGTAGTCCGGGAGGTGAGGGCAAGTGCACCGTGCCCCGGAGGCTTTGATTCAGATGCTAGAGAACCAAGAACGCCGCTCCCCCAATGCCGCACGAGTTCACGTGGACAGTCGGGTGGAGATCTGTGGGCAGGAGCCCGAGAGCTCAGCTTTTGAGGCTCAATCGATCAATGTGAGCTCCCGTGGCATGCAGCTTCGGACCCACTTCGTACCCGAACAGGGCCAGTCGCTCGTGTGTCGCTTCGAGAGCCACGGCCGGCAGATTGTGGTTGAAGGCCAAGTGATTTGGCGTCGCGATGCCGCCGAAGGCGATGGCGAATTTGGTGTGCAATTCACGGCGCTCGACGGAAGCAGCGTCGATGCCCTGAAAGCCTTGTGCACACCGGCCGCGCTTCAAGCGGCCGAGGCGCGCGAAGTGAGTCCCCCAGCGCTCCTCGACGTCGAGCCCGGGATGAAAGTGCGCTTACACATCGAAGGCCTTGCCGCGCCGATGAAGGCGCGTGTGAAGGGCAGTAGTCGGCGTCGCGTTCAAGTCGGCTCCAATCTGGAATTTCTGAAGGTCGGCCGCGAAATTGAAGTTGAATCTGGCGATGAGAATCCCAACTTTTTGGCACTGATCGACGGCGTAGAAGTGTCGATCGATCCACGCACACAGGTGCCACAATTACTCGTTACCTTGCGGCGCCCTGGCATCGACCAAACTCCCGAGCCCGCGGTGGTCGACACGACAGCTCGGTTCTCGGACAAGTCTCTCCGCAAGAGCGTCGCAGCAAGTGCAACGGACGCAGTCGAGGCGGAGTCGACTCCCGGCGAGCAAGAAGAAGCGCTGAGCGCTCGCGAACTGGCCGAGTTGGGGCAGCGCATGGGCAAATGGGCCGCCAAAGCGGGGGTCCTCGCCAAAGGCGCCGGTTCCAATCTGGTTACGCTGAGCGAAAAAGCAGCGGGCGGTTTGGGAAAAGTGTTCGAAGTGGCTCGCGCACGAATGGGAAAACCTGCGACCGAGAATAAGGAGCGTCTCCGACGCACCGCGCCGCCGCCGGAGGGACGGTTCTCCAATGCTCCGCCACCGAAGCCAGGCGTGCGCTCGGTCGCGAGCAACGGACTCCGACAACAGTCGAGCCCCGTGGTGGAGGCGAGCTCAGCTTGGGCCGGAATGCCTCCAAAGATGAAGCTTCTCGGGACGCTGGGCGTTGGAACGCTGCTCTTCGGCGTCACAGCTTTCATCACTCTCCGCGGCGGAAATAAGCCGGAATCTGCGCCGGTGCCAGTCGCAACAGCGTCCGCTGTCGGTCCGAACGCCGCAACGCCCAACGTTGGAGTTGCGCCGGGGGCTACGGGAAAATCTGCAGTGGCGAAATCCGATCCGAAGCAAGGTATCGTGGCAGAGGTGCCACTCTTTGGCCCGACTCCGATGGCCACCTTGGAGGCGGCACCCAAAGCCCCTGCCGAGGCGGCACCGGAGCTAGCGATGAATGAAGGAGAGCGCGAGCTGCAGCTCTCGCACGCCGCGGCGCAGGAGGATGAAAGTTTCACCGAAGACACGAAGCAGGTCACAAAACCTGAAGATGTGAAGCCTTTCCAGCGGGGTAATCTGGAGCTACCGATTGTCTACAAGCTGAAGCTCGATGCACCCGGCGGCGCCCTCACTGGAACACCGACCCCCACAGGTTTCAAGGTCATGCTCGCGGGCCGCAAAGTTCTAGATAATGGTCGCGTGATTGAGCAGCGCGATCGACGGATCCTGCGCGTTCGGACCAATAACACTCAGGCTGGAGCTGAAATCACGTTTCAGTTTCGCGGGCCCGTCCCCGGCTACAAGGTTCGCCTTCAAAAAGATTCCGTCGACTTTTTTGTGAGTTCCGGCAAAGACAAATAACCGACACGAGGCCTCGTCAGGGGGTCTTCGGTGTCCCGAGGGTGCCAGTCGTGATCCAACGTGCCGGGACTGGTGTCGAGACGCCCGTTGCCTGTTCTGGGGCTAGCGTCGCGTGCACCAAGGCTGACGTCGAGCTGAGCGGTTCGCGACCCCGGGTGAAGGTTTGCGTTTCCACGAGGGCCCGATAGAGGCCGTTGAGCTGCTTCGCGCGGCTTTCAGACGGGAGGAGGAGCAGCGCAATATTGGTGTGGAGCTCTTTGATGCTGGTCGGCTTTAGATCACCCGCAGCATCAAAAAAACGAGCAGAAATCTCAGGATTGGTCCCGAAGTCGTCTCCGGTTCGACTCTCTTCTAGGTAGAGCGAATATTCGTAGCGTCCGTCGGCGCGCTTGGGCTCTGGCACGCGGTCAAAGCCATGCTCCGCCGTTGAGTAGTAGCCGTGTTGAAGAGCACTGCTGCTGAGCTTTCTTGGGAATGAGAAGGTGCTGTCGGTGGAGGCACCGATGCCGCCGTGACAGCCGATACAGGAAGCTGTCTCCTCGAATGATTGGGGCCGGAGGGCGCCACCTCGATCTTCAATAAATCCTTGATAAATCCAGCCTTCCCCGTTCGAGAGTCCAGCTTCGGTGTTACCCAGGATCGTCTTCTGTTTTGCCGGAGAGTGTGTTCTCTCATGTTCTTCCCGAAGCGCATTCGCTCCAACCTGCGCGTAGGTTTGCCAGGCCGTTTTGCGTGAATAACGCAATTCCTTCATGCGTGCCGCAGCTCGCACCTGCCCGTCTCCCTGTGGATCCAAGTAACGGAGTGAGTGCAAGAACTCAGTTCCGACCGGGAAAAAGCCGGCTGCTAGTGGGAGTTCGTGAGTGCGCGCGGCGCCAACGTAGCTCATTTTTCGGTCAGACTGTGGCGGCCACCGATACACGACCAGGCTCGCCTGACCAAGCTTGCCATCTTGATCCAAGTCCACACCGTATTGTAGTTCGTTCGTTTCGGGGATCTCAACATTCGCGCGCGTGATCAGTGCTTCGACGATGGCCAGGTTGATGGCGTAAGCCTCTCGATCCGGGTTTCTGATTCGGTTGAGTTGAAAATCACGCGGCAGCCGGATCTGTGCGTCGCCAAAGGAGCCATTAGTCGGCCAGAAACCCCCTGGAAATGGCGTATAAGCGAAAGAGCGCCAGCCGGTTAATGTTCCGTCTGGGGCCTGGTCGAATCCTTGTGCATCGAAGTGAAAATAGGAATCAGGAACGTAGCCGTCCCACTTGCCGTTACGGTTCGGATCCCATGCTTCGGGCAGCGAAGCTCTGAGGCGTTGAGTGAGCAGCAGCTGCTGCTGGCTTGATTGGTAGTTATCAGTGCGGACGTAAGCGAGAAGGTCCGCCGGCTTGAATTTTTTGGCGACGGCAGAAAAGTCGCGGGTCAGACTGGACCAGGGATTTTGGGTGCCGCTCTCGCTTGGGCTGGCAAAACTGTAACGGAGCTGCAGCTCCTCATCGTTGGTGAAGTTGGGGCCGAGCCCTTGAGTGTGGCACACGTAACACGGGTTCCGTGTGGCTCCACTGCGAGTCTGTGTCTTTGCGTAGCAAGCGGGTGGAATGTACGGTGTGTGATTGGATGGAACGGAGCTTGGAGTTTTGGGTTCGTTGGCGCCCGCTACAGTAAGGAGTGCAGAACAAAACAGGGCCCCGCTGAGCCAGCCACTCACCGCGATTCGTCGCTCACTGAAGCGCGGGGAACGGCCCGAGGTACCCATCGTATGCACGCTTGTTGCTAAGATCAGGGCCTAATTTGCCCTGATCGGATTCGCCGTAGGGATGCTGAACCACCGCCTTAATATACGACCAGCCTCCGATGTTGGGGTAGACGTAAACGGACGTGGTCTCGGATCCATACGGCGTCGTGAGGATGCGGCTGAGCTTGCCGGTATCGAGTTGATAGGCCCAAACAACGTCGTTCTGATGAGCGCTCGTGTCTTCACCGATCAGCAGCGTGCGCCTTCCGGGTATGAAGCTCAGATTGTCCGGGTTG
>JBBSBI010000172.1:0-11464 GCA_038251425.1 Polyangiales bacterium | reverse complement strand
TCGCCAGCGAGTCACGTTGGAAGGCAGGACGCTGTTCAACGAGAAGGCGACCCGTGAGATCTGGGTGTGCGGGGCCGGCGCCTACGTGGTGCTGAAGGCGCTCGCGTTCGACAGCCGTGGCGAGAACAAGGACGCCTACGAACAAGCTGCGGCCGCCCTGCTCGCCCGGCTTGGGCCGGGCTCCTCAACCTCCTCCCACGCCACCAGGGGTTTTATCAGGGTATCTCCGGCTCAAGTTCTGTTGAGGCTCTGAAGCCGGGCTCTTGTTGCCCCGGGCCCTTTTGAACCTTGAAAAACTAACAGGTAACATATAGATTTTCAAGGATGAAAGTACTGGCTCGGCCGGGCCTTTTGGCCCAAGTCTCCACGCTGTTGCGAGGAAGTCCCGTCGTCGCGCTCTTGGGACCCCGGCAGTCTGGCAAGACGACCCTGGCCGCGCAGATCCTGAAAACGCACCGGGGCGAACGCTTCGATCTCGAAGACCCTCGGGACGCGCAACGCCTATCAGAACCCATGACCGCTCTGGAAGGCCTGCGCGGGCTCGTGGTCATAGACGAGGTGCAGCGGCAGCCGGAGCTGTTTCCTATTTTGCGCGTGTTGGCTGATCGTCGACCCTGCCCCGCACGCTTCCTGGTACTGGGCAGCGCCTCACCTGAGCTGCTTCGACAAGGCTCCGAGACGCTCGCGGGGCGCATCCGCTTCGTCGAGCTCAGCGGCTTCTCGCTCTCCGAAGTCGGGGCCGAGCATCAGCGAAAGCTGTGGACGCGCGGCGGTTTTCCGCGCTCCTACTTGGCGCGCAGCGACGCCGAGAGCTTCGGCTGGCGTGAGGATTTCATCCGCACCTTCTTGGAGCGAGACGTTAATCAGTTAGGGGTGGGGGTGAAGTCGCCCGTTCAGCTGCGGCGCCTCTGGTCCATGCTCGCTCACCGCCACGCGCAACTCTGGAACGGCGCCGAGCTAGCCGGCGCGCTCGGCGAGGCCTACCCCACCGTTAAGCGACATCTGGACGTTCTCAGTGGTGCGCTGATTGTCCGGCAGCTTCAGCCGTGGCTGCCAAACATGGAGAAACGGCTGGTGAAAGCCCCCAAGATCTTCATCCGCGACTCGGGCTTGTTGCATGCGCTGCTGGGCATTCACAGCGCCCGCGAGCTCACGGGCCACCCGAAGCTGGGGGCATCCTGGGAAGGCTTCGTTCTGGAGGAAGTGATCCGTCGCACCGGTGATCGAGGCGTCTACTTCTGGGCGACGCACGCCGGGGCGGAGCTGGACATCGTGGTGCAGAGGGGCCGAGCCCCGATCGGCATTGAGGTCAAATGGAGCGACGCGCCCAGCATGACCAAGTCCATGCACGTGGCCCTGACCGACCTCGGGCTGCGCTATCTCTTCATCGTGTACCCAGGCTCCAAGCGCTACAAGTTGCAGAAGAATGTCGAGGTGGTCCCGGTAAGCGAGCTCGATACGGTGCTGGAATAGTTAGGGCATCGCTCGCGCTCTGCTGTCCCGGCGAACGGTAGGGTGCAGAGCTGCATGGGCGTGCGCAGGGTGAGCCACAGCAAAGCGCCATGGCTAGATGCGTGCCGGCTGTGGCGCTGCGCGATATCCGGCAAATGGGCTAGATCAGGGTGGCCGAACTGACGGACAGCGTGGCCGTGGCCAGCGACCAGAAGCAGGCGAGCCTTCGGGCCTCTAAGCTCTGCTCTTGCAAAGATGATGGGCATGTCCACCAACCAACTCCGCGAGAAATATCTTGCGACGGGTGTAGCAAGCTCCGCTTTGCGTCGGGTTCACCACTCCTTGAGCCTCGGTGACGTGGTGAGCAGGGGTCAGAGTGCTGTCGGGTAGGTGGCCTGCTCTTGCCTATGCTCCTCCTTCCGATCAATTTTGCACTTCGAATGTCTTATGCTCCTTACTTGTAAAGTTAATTTAGACCATCCGCCTTAGTCATTTATTCGACGTACGCTTCAAGGGTTGACCTGGTGGGGCGGGGAGTCTAAGCACGGAGCCTGGTGGGGCAGTGGTCCCTTTCCAAAAATCGGAACACCTGAGGGCCAGTGGTGGATATATGCCTGGGGGCAGTGGGTAGGCTACTATCCGACGCAGAACGCCGCGGATGCTGCCGACAAGAGGATCCCCTTAGATTTAATTGGAAGTGGGGCGTGTGAGGCTCAGTGGTATGGAGAATATGAGGATCCCAGCGTGGCGACACCAGGCGCTCTTTGGACGAACGGTGACATGGGGAGCGGGAGGTTCGCGGCCGATGCGCAGGGGGCCTGGATTCAGGGCGCTCGCATTGGGCGCACTAGCGTGACTGACGTGTCGGCGTTTGTTATTGCGGCTGCACCTGGAGGCGCTGTTTCGGGGTATGACCCGGACTGCTATAGTTTGGGCGGACCTCTGACCACTACGACAGGGACACAGTTCTGGCGCCTTGGAGGGCCCGGTGGGAGTGCAGTTGGCTGCAACTAAGGGCTACTGGTTTTGTGCCGTGGCCATGACCGTTCTGGCGGTCGTGGCTACTGGCTGTGGCCAGTCCAACGAGGATGTTCAGGCGCCGGCGCCGCCGACGGCTCATGGGTGTACCGCGGACGCCAACTGCACTGGCGCAGGAAGTTTTTGCGACCTCGGGGTCTGCGTTCAGGCACAGGAGCGCTGGCACTACGGGTGGCCATGTGATCCCACGCTCGCCGAGCGGCTTAAGGAGAGCGATCCGCTGCTTTACTCCAAGTTGCAGCCATGCGGCGCTTACATCTGTCGTGGGAATGGCCGCTGCGGGTCTTGCATGGCGGATTCGGAATGCGATGCACCCGGTACCTGCAACGACAGCTACCCGGAGTTGCCTGGAAAACGTTGCGGCCTTGACGCGCATGTACGAGTCGATCCTCAAAGGTGAATATTCGCTCGAAGCTGAGCTTCCGGAGAGCTTCAATGTGCTCATCAAGGAGCTACAGTCCCTCTGCTTAAACGTAGAGTTCATCGAGACGCCCGGCTTATCGAACGCGGCGGAGGAATGATGGCAGTGCTTAGGCTCCGTCAGCATTTCCAACCCAAATTTATCAGCATTCACGTGAGCTTTGCCCACGTGTCCCAGATCCATAGCTCTTGCAAATTGACGACTCTAGGAGGCTCCCATGCGTGACATCTTCTCTTTTTTCGAGAAGCCCAAAGATCCGCTCTCTTTTTCGCCATGGCGGAGATCTATTTGCGTGTGCGTGAAGTGGGATTCTGAGCTCCGCATGGGGTCGCCGTGACTGCTCCTTGAGCCTCGGTGACGTGCTGAGCAGGGTCAGGGTGCTGTCGGCTAGGCGGCCTGCTCTTGCGTATGCTCCTCATACTTCATACTTCCGACTGCGATGCAGATTTGAGGCCGTGGAGTCAACGCCTTTCGCAGCGGTAGTTGACCGACCACTGCCCCGCTTGTGCACTCCCCGCTAGCTGATAGAATTGCGGCGCTTTCTCGACTACGGCTCCGGGCTTCGCTGGAACTTGGCTTCGGATCTGTCGGCTCGAGCTTGAAGAGAGGCAGTTGGAGTCGAGCGTCATGAAGACATTCCGGCAAGATGGCGGTTTCCAATCCGTTGAAACCAATTCAGCCTCGCGGCGCACGCGCAACTTCTATCTTTTGATTGGGACAGCGGTATCGGTTCTTGTCAGCGTGGCGATGCTCCTGGGGTATCTGGTGTTCGGCAGCCGCCAAGATAACCTGCTTGCGGCAAGATTGAGCGCACTGGAAAAGCGGCTGGATGAGCTAGCAAGCCGAGATGAAGGCAGGGTTGGCTCTGCCCTGTTGCGATCGCGGCTGATGGCGTTGCAGCGTGGCGAAGCAGCGGGGCCCGTTTCAGGTATGCCGAAAAGCTCGGGCGATGCTGACTGGACGACGGTGCTTCAAGATTTCGAGGGCCGGCTGGCAGGTGTCGAACAGCACCTGCTTGAGTTCGAGAAGGACCCTCTGACGCGCGCTTTCGAGTACGCGCGATCCGAGCATGCCGAGTTGCGGGCGTTATCGGTGGAGTCGCTGCGGCGCATCGCACGCCACGACCCGCGAGCCCGCGAGCAGTTGCGTAGCCTCTTGAGCGACCCTTCGGCTGAGGTCCGTAGGGAAGCACTACAAGCGTTGGCAGAAGCCGGAGGAATCGACTCGCTGTCGGATATCATGTCTCTCTTGTCGGACCCAGATGGTGAGGTTCGCGAAGGAGCGGTCGACGCGCTGAGGGAGCTCTTGAGCGATGGGGGTTCGCCGGACCAGAAGCAGTTGGCCGCAAGCTCCATTGCGGGTTTGCTGGGAGATTCCAAAGCTAGCGTGCGCCGTGAGGCGGTTGGCGCCTTGGCAGATTTGGGAACTCCCGAGAGCGTACCGGCCCTGCTCGACACGCTGAAGGACGGAGACAGCGGTGTTCAAGCGCAAGCGATCGAAGCTCTGGCGTCGCTCGGTGATCCGTCAGTCATTCCGCACTTACAAAGTGTCTACGGCGATGGCCAAAGCAGGCTTTCGGTGGAAGCTGCCATCGCCATGGCGCGCCTGGGGAACGATCAAGCATTCAAGGAGCAATCGCCGCGGCTTGCGGAAATGGCCATTCGCGGCCGCGACGATGACGCTCGTCGCTGGGCAATCAGTGCTTTAGCGCGCTACGCACCCGAGGGGCATCGCGACGTGTTCGCGCAAGCGGCCCGAGATCCCGATGAGCGCGTTCGTCACGAAGCACAGGAAGCACTGCAGGAGGTGGACGATGATTGAGGCGCAAAGCGGGCAGGAGCGGGACTTCGCTTGCTCAGGACCGCCTGGAACTCCGCCCCGATGGCAAGCTCGAGCTCACTCTCAAGAGTAGGATGCATTTGGCAGACTGTGGCGAACGAACGTCGTCTTTCCGGCTTGTCTCGGCCCAGTCAGGAGCACTGCAGGGAAACTGCGCAGCGCGAGTTCGAGAGTGGGGCGTAGCGCGCGCTGAAGGTACATCTGACAGATCTAATATCGTAAATTAGTTCTGTCAAAGCGCGTGTAACTCTTTGCAATCATTGCGAGTTTTCCACCGAGAGGGGTCGCCCTATCGGCTAAGGCGGCGTGAAGGCGCGCAGCATTTTCAGACGTTGGACGGACGAGAAAATCGATGTCTCCCGTGTATCCCGGATGGCCATGGTACGCCACCGCGTGGCCCCCAACCACGAGATACTCAATTTGCCGCGAGTTGAGTAACTCGATAAACTCTCTCAAGTCTTTCTGCAGTTTCACCGACAGACTCCCGATACGCCGCAACGAGATCAAGCAGGATCTCCAAACACTCTTGCTCACTCAGCGACGCGTAGTAGTCGCTGTCCGCACGATCAGCCTCTTCGAAGCTTCTGAATATCCTGAGCTCGTTGGCGCGCATTAAGGGACAGTAGCATGCACATCTTCTCGGTGCCAACGCCACGTCGATTGAACCACCCGAGTCACGCAGTGGCGGAGGCGCTGAGCACCGGGCGCCGCCCTAGGAGGCAATGCCAGGAAGGATCTGTCCCATGGCGCCCTGGTCGTAGTCGACTGGGTACAGGTTACCATCGCGGCCACTGGTGCTGGTCGAGCCGTAGCCAGGCTGTCCGCCGCGCTCGTAATCGGCGGGAGAAAGACCCATGGCCTGAAGGGCGGTAACCAAGAAGCGATTGTGGGGGATGCCCTTGATCACATTGCCGTCTTCTTGCGAAAAATAGGATTTGCCGTCCCAATCGATGTAGTCCAAGTAGCGCCCGGGCTTGATGAATCCGCCAGCGCTGCCGGCGAGCAAGCAGGGCACACTGTAGCCGATGTGGTTGAAGCCCAGTTCGTTTCCCCAATAGACGAGCGAGTTGTCGAGCAGGGTTTTGCCGCCCGCTTCAGGCACGTCGAGCCTTTCCACTAACTTGGCGAAGAGCTCCTCGGCGATCCAACTGTTGATGCCGGCCAACATGCGCCGTGAATTCGCGTTGCCAAAATCATGCGCCAGGCCGTGCCAAGTGCCGCCGCTCGCATCTTCGGAGTGATAGTGCCCCGACAGGCTGGTGGCGTTGGGATCCGGACCCGGCCCCAGCGCCTTGTGCACGCCGAGGGTGATGATGCGGGTGCGGTCGCAGGTGATGGCTGCCGTGACCAGGTCCAGGTAAAGGTCCCACTTTTTCAGGATGTCGGTGGGATCGGTACCGGTGTTGTTGTCGAGCGAGCCCGGCTCTGCGGGCTTAATGCACGCCATTTTCGTGGTGCTGCTGAGCTTGGCCTCCACCTCGGCCAAAAGATTGATGTGCTGATCGAGCTTCAGCTTATCTTCGGCGGATAAGCGGGGGCTGGCTTTGAGCGCCCGATATTGCGCGATGACTTGGTCGACCAGGAGCCGGTCCGGATCTGCTATGGCCGGCCCGTTCGCGTCGGGGACGGTCACGCCGGCAAACAGATCGTTAAAAACGTCGCGCGGATTCGTGCGTGCCTTGAGCTGCTGAACGGCGCCGCCTGGCTGCCCGCCATCGGAGTACGCCATGGAATCGACGACACCCTGCGAGATATGCAGGGATCGCTGACTGGGAGTTCCCTGATAGAATTTCGGCGAATACGCCAGCACCTGATCGATGGTTGGCACGTCCATCAGTGAGTCGCCATCACACGGGGTGGCATTGGTGCAGGAAGAGAAGTTGCCGAGCAAGCCCCCAAAGTTGTGATTCACACTGGGTAGGAAATCCAAACCTCGAATCAAGGTTAACTTGTCGAGGAAGGGATTGAGCTTGGGGCCGAGGATGCCGGAAATCCCCGTTGGCGTTTCAAAGTCGCGAAGCGGCGCCCAGGTGTAGGGCATGCCCGCCACGAGCTTCTGAGTGAGCAACGTCGTGTCGTCGGCCTTACTGCCCTGATACTTGGAGTTCTTGAGCGCGTACCCGTTGCCGGTGAAGCCTGGGTACCACTGCTTGATGAGCTGAGTGCTGAAGCTCTTCATCACGATGAACCGCTTAGGCATCGCTGAAGCTTGAGCCTGGGCCGTCTTGGACAGCAGCGACTCGAGCAACGGCATCGCCAACATCGCGCCGCCAGCGCCGCTCAAAAACAGACGCCGGGAAACCCGGCTTTGAACCACACCCATCATTGCGGACCGACCTTTCGTTGGAAAAAGCTCGAGACGGTCGCCACGCGTCTCACCACACCGGCCAAGCCGATGCTTGAATCGTTCAAACCTGCTGCCAGGTCCCGCACCACGCAGGCGTCGAACGAGGCATCGGCAACCGCGCGGCGTGAAGCGAATTCGAAGTATTGACGTGCCATGCAGGCCTCCACTTTCTGGCTTGCCACGAGGCGCTGATTGAGCTCAGCCGCGGTCGCCACAGGGGTGAGATCATCGGGCGTGACCTTTGCGAGGGCATTCGTGTCGAGAGGAAGCTCTGCCAAGAGCGTTCCGGTTTGTTCATCGAAGACCTTCTCGGTGGTGCGGTAACGCCCGAGCGCGTCGAAGGACTCCAAGACGTAGCCGATGTCGCTGAAGCCGGCGTGACAACCCTGGCACAGGGAATTCCCCTCCACCTTTGCCTGGAAGCGCTGGCGGGTGGTTTGGGCGCTGCTCGGTGGCGGGGGATCGAGCGCGCCTGGTGGCAGCGAATTGGGATCGGGCGCTGGCAGCGCGTCGCACAGGAGGGACCGGCGAACGATTGCACCGCGGTGGAAGGGATTGGTCTGCTCGAGGTTCGAGACCAGGAGGGCCGCCCGCTGGAAGAGCCCGGCTCGCGTGCCTGCCGGCAAGGTGGGGTAGTTGCCTGCGCCAGTCCACGGCTGAACCCCGTAGAGGCGCGCGAGATCTGGAGACTGAGTGACCGAAATATTGGTGGTCAGAAGCTCGGAGGCCGTGCGGGTACCCTGGAACGTGAACAGCTCCGAGAGGTCGCGCACTTCCTGCACCATGTCACGGTAGTGGTCGTGACCTGCGGCACCCAAGGATTCCCCTGCCGCCAAGGCTTGCAAACCTGGTCGAGTGGTTTCGAACCCGGTGAACTTCTCGAGGAGGAGCCACTCGTTCCAGAAGCTCCACAACGTCTCGCGCGTGCGCGGATCGGAGACCACACGTTCGAGCTCTTGTGCAAAGCCGACGGCGGTGGCGAGGGAGCCGCTTTCAGCAGCTGCCAGGAGCTGGCTATCCGGCATGCTCTGCCAGAACGTGTAGGAAAGGCGCGACGCGATTTCGTAGGCTGTTAATTGCAGGAGATCCACGGAGGTTGCCGCGGAAGTGCCGTCGATTTCGACCTGATGGACGAAGCGCGGCGAGGAGAGCGCAACGATCACCATCGCACGAACAGCCTGAGCGGGCGTGCGCACGCCGTCGTTCAGCGCCCGATAGGTAGCGCGGTCCATGTCGGTCAGCGGACGCCGGTACACGAGGCTCACGAAGCGGTCCAGAAAGCCATCGACGCACGCAGCCGTTAAGGTGGCTCCGCTTGCGCACGACCCAGCGACCGCGACCAACAGAGCAGGGTCCTTGGCCAGAGCGTCCCCAACTGCCCGACCCACATTGAAATAGCCTTGGACTTGCTCGATCGCGGTCCGGTTGTCGCGCCCACGGAAGCCATGGGTCAGGCTGTCGTCGGGAATCGAGGCGGTGAGGGCCTGCACCGCGGGGAGAACCGCGTCCGCGCCGACGGCTTGCAGCAAATCGCGCACTGTGTTGCGGTACTGCACCGTCGAGAGCTTCATCAGGGGCGATACACCCGGCGCAGCGCCCATGTCACAGGCCACGGCCACCCCGCCCGGGTTACTCCCTACTGGGACTGCACCCGGGGTGCTCCCCGTGGGCGCCGTCCCCGGTAAGACGCCGTCCATCCCCGGCTCCATCCCCGGGCCTGCGCCGCCGCTGAGGCTCGTTCTTGGGCGCCCGTTGGCCCCCTCGGCGCTGCATCCGGAGCCGAAAACGAGCACAAAACCGGTTAATATCCAGGCCGAGTACAGGCGAGAGGTTGTCATGGGCACAGCTAGGTGCCGCGAACGCGCCAGAGTGGTCCAGATTAGATCTGCGGGGAGGCCACATCCCCTAGTCCTCTAGGCTAGCGAAGAAGCGCTCCATCGCTTCCTCTTCACTGACGAGCAGGAGTGTGTCGCCATCGCGCACGGTGTACTGGGGTGACGCAAGCTGCATGCGCGGCTTTGTCTCCTTGCTTTGAGGATCGTTTCGGAAATACCCGAGCACGTTAACCTCAAAGTGCCGCAGGTTCGACTCGGCCAGCGTGCACCCAATATAGGGTTTTACTGCCACCCACGGCACGATGCGAAAGTGTGTGGCAAAGTCCATGAGATGGGCCGCCGAAGGATTCAATACGTGAACGGCGAGACGCCTTCCCATCTCGTTTTCAACTTGGATAGCGCGCGTTGCCCCCACCGCCATCAGCACGTGCGCCTGGCGATCGTTCGCCGCCCTCGCGAAAATGGTTTTCACTCCGAGCTGCGCGAGTTGCGATACGCAAAGCACGGTGGCCTCAAAGTCTTCGCCGGAGGTAACGATCGCCACATCTGCGTTACGAGCGCCGATATTCTCTAGCACGCCTGGCTCAGCGGCATCGGCGACGAAGGCTGCACTCGCTTTCGCTTTGAGAGGGTCGATGGCTTCACTCGTTCGGTCAACGATGATGAGATCGCATCCGGTGTCCCACAACTCTTCCGCTAGCGCGCTGCCAAAACGCCCCAGGCCTACCACCAACACTTTCTTGTGTTTCATGTTCTCTCCGTTATCCGATCATCAACCGTTCTTGAGGAAGTGCTACAGTGCTCGGCTTCGCCTTAATCGCGACGGCGAGCGCTAACGTCAGGGGTCCGATGCGGCCCACGAACATCAGGGCGGTGATCACGAGCTTCCCCGGTATTGTGAGGCGGGGAGTGATCCCCGTTGATAGGCCTGTTGTGGAGAACGCGCTGACCACTTCAAACATCAAGTCGAGCGCCGGATGCGACTCGAAAAGTAGCATTAGAAAAAAAGCGGAAAATACGATCAAGATGCTCAGGAAGGCGACCCCGATGGCTTTTCGGATCACGGTATCCGGGATCTCGCGGCTTAGCAGCCGCGGTGCCTTTCCGGTGAGTTCAGCGCGAAGGCCGGCAAAGAGGGCGGCAAACGTTGTGGTCTTAATGCCGCCACCGGTCGAGCCCGGTGAAGCGCCGATGAACATCGCCGCTGTCGTGAGTAAGAGTGTCGCGGGGAGCATAGCGCCCACGTCAACAACGTTGAACCCAGCCGTGCGTGCCGAAGCGGATTGGAACAGGGCCGCGAGGAAGCGTTCTCCATAACTCAACTGGTTGAACGAGTGGCGCCACTCGAGCACGAGATAGGCAAACGTCATGGCCAATAAGAGCAGGCCGGTGACGCGGAGCGCTACCCGTGAGCTCAGGGAAAAAAGCGGGAGACGACGCCGTCGGAGGCGCAGCACGATGGCCCGAGCGAGCTCGTCAAGCACAGGAAAGCCGATGCCACCGAGCACGATCAGCACGCTTGCCACCCCGAGGATCCCGGGCTTGCCAGTGAAGGGCATAAGTCCTCCGTGCAAGTTTGAGAAACCAGCATTGCAAAATGAGCTGACCGAGTGAAAAACCGCGGCCCACTCGGCGCTGCCAGCTCCCGCAATAGGGTGCCCAACACGGTCGCGGATCTCGGGGTAAACCTCAAGCTGCGGCAACAGCAGCACTGCGCCAACTCCCTCAATGAGCAGCGTGTAGACGCAGATCATGAGCACGGTCCGGCGCAGACTGGCGATCGACCCGCCATCCACCATCTCAGTGAGCACCGCGCTGCTGCGCACGCGCATGCGTTGCCCCACCACAAGCGCGATCGCAGAGGACAAGACCATGATGCCGAGGCCACCAATTTGGACCAACCCGAGCAGCACCGCTTGCCCAAATAGGCTGTAGGTTTCCGGTAAGCTGACGACGGCGAGGCCAGTGACACACACTGCACTGAAGGCCATGAACAAGTTGTCCACGAGCGACACGCGGTCCATGCTGTTCACGGAGACGGGTAAGCTCAGCAAGAAGGTGCCGAGGATGCCCGTGAACCCGAAGGAAATCGCCATCAGCCGCGCGGGGTGCTCAGCCACGATGGTAATGAAGCGCGCTGCCCCCAGGCCTCGACTGACGATCCCAAACGTCATGAGCACCAGCAGGCCGAGACTGTAGCTCCGCGAAGACTCAGCGAATGCGGGATCGGTTCCCGCTGCTTGCAACACTAACCACTTGGCAACGAGCAATCCGAGCACCATGGCGATCAGCGCGAGGTGCAAGAACAGCCCGCGCAGCTTGTGGTCACCGTCCGGAGCTAGGGGCGCACGAGCGGACGCCTTGGAACTCGAGACAACGAGCAGACTCCATGGCAGAAAGAGAGCCGAGGCGGCAACCAGCAGCGCCGTCGACAGCAGGCCACGCAACGGCAGGAGCCAGTCAACACTGAGGACGCTAAAGATCAAGAGCCACAAGACGCTCGTGGTGACGTTGACGGTGGGTGTGCTGTGA
>JBBSBI010000171.1:0-11491 GCA_038251425.1 Polyangiales bacterium | reverse complement strand
ACGCTTGACCGCACCAGCAACGTTTGTGCAGGTGGAGCTACAGACTGTGCAGCTGGTCAAGCCATAAGCACACGCTTCTGTAACGGTGTTGCCATCGTCACAAGCTTCAGGGCTTTGCACGATGCTGTTGCCGCAAACCGCAGCAGTCGTCCCGCTAGCTCCGACCGTGAGCGCCTTGAACGTGACCTGTGAAAAGTGTCCGGCGGCATACTGCGCGGCCGTGGTCATGCCCCCGCCAGCACAGCCGGCCGTGGTCGTGTTCGACTGGTTGTAGTTGCCGGCTTTGAAGTAGAGGCTGTCGTACTTCCAGCCATCGGGGTTGTCGTTGGCGATGCCGGTGCTCGCGAGGTTCATGCTGAAGGTGACCAAGGCAGGGGTGCCGGCAGGACGTGTGAACTTCACGTTCTGGGTGTTGCCGGCTACCTCGATTTCATACGAAAAGTCCTCGCCGAGCGCGATACCATTGGCGGGACTCGTGCCGTCAGCGACGCCAGGGCAAGTACCCCAGACCGGGTAGCACTTGTCGACGCGCAGCGGGTCGCCCTTGGCCCAGTTGTTCTGGTACAGCCAGTAGACGGAACCCTTGGCATGGCTTGGGAACTTCTTGTAGTGGATTCGGACGGTCGAGTTGTTGAAGCCGCCCACTCCCTGCTCTGCGAACTCCGACAAGGTATTGCCGTGGATCTGACCGATGACCGTCGAATAGGCTGCGGGGGAACCGCCGGAGCAGGTGCCAGCAAATACTTTGTCCACGCGGAGCGTCGCGTTCAGCTTCCCACCGATTCGTGCGAACGTGGACCCAGTGAGGTGGCTCAGAATCCCCCAGTTGTTGCTCGGGGAGGCCATGTCGGTGATCGAGCCGTCGCCGAAACGCAGCATTTCGCGCAATTCTGAGCGAGAATTTTCTGAACCAGAGGTTGTCAGGCCTTCATTGGGAGCCTTGAACACCATCCAGTTGTTCGCGGCGTAGAAGTAATCCGAGTGATACCAGTTGGGCAGCTCGTTCTCGTAAATGTCCGTCGGTGCGCCGGAGCCGAACAGATCCTGGGGCAAGGTCACCTTCCACTGACGCGCGGTGGTGAGGGTCGAGAAATACGTCGCGGGCGCGTTGGTGTTGGTGCTGGTGGCCGAAGCGGTCGGTTGCTCAATGGATGACCCGTTGGCAACCCACGTCCACTCGCTCGTCGCGTTGCCACAGCCTGTGCCGGCCGAGGTGCGGATACCGGTGTCGTCGTACGCCATCATGCTCGCGGCTGGTTCCTGGTACGCAAAGCTGCCGTTGCCGCAGTTGGTCTCGGTCAAAGGGAGCCCGACGTACATATTGCCAGACATACGGCTTGGGCTGCCAGTCCTGGCCACGTACATACCGACCGAATTCGGCCCGGTGGCAACTTGAAACTTGACGTTGCCACCCGAAGGGATCTTCATGAAGCTATGAGCGCCGGTGGTCGTTGAGAGGTCACACTTGACCAAACCAGCGCGGGATGTGGGCTGCCCTGCGGTGCCGCTTGCTGCCGTCACGCGGCAGAACATTCCCTGGTTCTTTAGATAAAAGGGCTGGTAGGCGAGTGCTTGTCCGATCTCGCCCACATTCTCCGGCATGCCCCCAGAGCTCCCGGAGCTACACCCCATAGGCGCTAAGAGCGCTGCTGCTGCGATTCCACCAAGTACTGTTCTCATTGTGTCGTGTCTCCTTTTGGGGTTAGTTCGAATCTGGTCGCACGAGGCGCCAAAGTCTTGTCGGTGCCCTGCCTAGAGCACGCGGCGTGCCACGCGAAATCAGTGGGAATATCGCCTGACTTGTGCGGTTAGCTCCGAGGGAAGGCTGTTTCGCTCGGAACGAGGCTTGTACCGTTTGCACAACTTGCGCAGTTCACAGTTGTGCAAGTTCGCAATGCGCAGGCGGCAATTGTGGCAGTTGGCCCTTAATCCCCGTAGCTGGCAGTCCGTTAGTTGAGAAGCGATGAGGATGCACCGTTTCGTACGCCTTGGTGGAGCCGTGGTTGCGCTCTTAGGTTCGGCTACTAGTAGGTCCTTGGCGCAAGACACTGCAGCTGAAACCAGCGGCGAAACCGTACCGCCTGCGCCTGAAGAGAAAGCTCCGGCTTCTGAGTCTACGCCCGCCAAGGCCTTGGAGGCCGAGGCACCAGCAACGCCAGATACCGAGTCTGATGAAGGCGCTAAGCCTGAGGCTCTGGCGGACGCGGAGGATGAAGCAGCCGATGATGAAGGAGCGGCGTCCCCAGATTCAGCGTTGTTTGGCGATCCTTCAACCATTGGAGGTGATTTGAACGACCCCACGGCTGACAGCTTTGCTGGAATGAGCCTGGCCGATCTCATGCAAATAGACGTGGTCACTGCTACTAAATCGGCGGTATCGCTGGATGAAGCTCCAGCGATCATTAGTGTCGTAACTAAGGAGGACATTCGGCTCTGGGGATATGAGAGCGTACAAGAGGTGCTCCGACACACGATCGGTTTTTACGTCGTGGATGATCACATGGTAGCGGATGCAGCCGTGCGCGGCGTGTCCGGCGGCCTGTTCAGTCAAAGTGGCTTGATCAAGGTCATGATCAATGGCCAGTCGATTTCGTTTAAGACGGATGCTGCGAACTGGCTCGGTCCGGAGTTGATCCCCCTCTCGGCGGTCGAGCGCATCGAGATTGTGCGCGGCCCGTCCTCAGCACTGTATGGTGCGGATGCTTTTCTCGGGGTGATCAACATTATTACGCGCCCCGGCAGGAAGCTGGATGGGGGCCAAATCAGCGCTGGAATGCGTACCTTTGATCACCAGCAGGCCTGGCGCGATCTCGATCTCGCCGTTGGCGGAGAGAGTGGCAAGCTCGAGGTGCTCCTGGCTGGCCGCGCACACAGCGAGGATCGCTCGCGGCTTGCATTGCCGGCCTCTTCACCGTTGCCGTTGTTTCCTGCTTACCGCCAGAAGTTGGAATCTCGACATGCCACCGGTGAGATGGCGTCGCTGTACGGATCCTTGCGCTATCGTTTCAACGACGACGCCTCGCTCTCTCTCATCGGCTATCAATCACAATTCACGCGCGGCTGGGAATACGGACCTTGGCTTCAGTTCCCCTACGGCCTGGATTCGGAGGGGCGCCCTCACGAAACGCGCATTGCCGAGCAGCAATCAAAGCTAGGGCTCGTTTTCGATCTGTCTCTGAGCGACACCAGCTCCGTCAGTGCGAAAGTGTACTACAGCACGGGTGGGCCTCAATCGGCGGACCATGTGGATGTGGGCAGCGGCATCTTCGGAATTCGGCGTGATTTTGGTTCCAAGAGTATCGATGCGGCCGTCGACGGAAACTTCACTGTCGCGCAGCATCTCGATCTCGTGGCGTCGCTGGATGGCACGTTGGATCGCGTGCGGGTGCCAAGCCCCATTCCGATCCTCAAAGTCAGCGTCGATGGGCTTCAGCCTGGTTCCCAGCTGAACCGCGAGGGCGTCGGCGAGAAACAACTCTCGAATGTCGGTGCGCTCGCGCAGCTGCGCTGGAGCAAATTGGCGCCTCTCGTCACCCTCACCGGAGGCGCACGCCTGGATTATCACAGCATTTTTGGTGCGGTTCCGAGTGGGCGTCTCGCGGCGGTTTCTAAACCGCTCGATGCTCTGACGTTGAAGCTCCTCTACGGCAATGCCTTCAAGGCACCTTCGCCGCTTTTACTGTTCGCGGTGCCTCTGAACGTTGGCGACATTGTCGGCAATCCCAATTTGGAGCCACAGCGCGTGCACTCACTGGAGTTCCAAAGCACCTATTATCCACTGGATTTTCTCGGCTTAAGCAGTGGGGCGACCTACAGCAAGATCCTCGATGTCGCGGAATTCGTACAGCAAGGTGTTAATCAGACGGCGCGCAATCTGGCGTCGCTGGACACGATTTCTTGGGAATCTGAGGCCAAGCTCTCCTACACCGAACACCTGGGGCTCACCACCAGCTACGAGATGGTTTTTGGCCGGCGAAACTCTGGAACGGATGGGTACCAGGCCCAGTTAGTGGGAGAGGAGCAGGTGGTGTATCCGCACCACATCGTGCGCGCCGGAGTGTGGGGAATGGTGCCATCCTTGCCGCTTCGCGCCACCGTTGAAGGGTATTGGGCGGGTAGCCGTCGTGCGAGCGCCAATCACACTCTGCTCAACGGAGCACCTTATGAGTTGGCCCCGTACGTGCTCGCCGACGTCGGGCTTTCGACAGTTGACCTCAAGGTCCTGAAAAACAGGGAAACCACGCTTTCGATCAAGCTCCGGAACGTACTGGATAGCACTGCGGCTGATTCCGGAGTCGCCGGTGCAGATTACCCACTGCTGCCCAGATCGCTCGCCGCAACCCTTATCCAGGAACTCTAACGAGCCGCTATCACCCAGAGGGAAGGCCTCTGCTTTTCACCATGGAGAAAGTACGATGAGAAATATTAAGAATCTATTCCTTAACACTCTGTTCGTTTCCGCTACGGGTAGCCTCATGGCGTGCAGTGGAACCGACAAACCCGCTGACAAGACCCCGGCCGTGGTGGCAGAGACCGGTCTTTCCTCTTGCCAAAAGGAAAATCCGGCTCGTCCAGGAGAAGTGCTGGCGATTGTCCAGAAGCTGCTCAACGCAACCGCGGGTCAGGGCGATCCGAGTAAGATCACGCTGGTCTCCATGCCCAATCACCGTTCGGCATTCTGGGACACACCGAAGCTCGGTTTTGAGCGCGCCAAGCAGGAGCTCGGCAACCTAGGCGAGTGGGTTTTCCCTCCGGACAAAGCCATGCCACTAGCTGATATCATTGCATCTCAGCAAATGCACATGACCGAGTTTACCGCGATGCCAGCCCAAGGAATTGCACTGTCTGCGAAATCTGCAGCCGATATGGTGGCCCCGATCAACGCAGCGGTAGCAGCCGGCATTCCGGTTGTGACGTTCGATGCTGATTCTGTCGCCAGCAATCGCTTCTTCTACGTCGGCCCCTTGAACCAGCCCGCGGGTGTTGTCGCCGGAGACGAAATGCTCAAGGCATTGGGTGCTAGCCCGAGCGGCTCAGTCGTGATTCTGTCAGGCGCCATCACGGAGACGAATCTCGCAGATCGAGCTCTAGGCGCTAAGACGCAATTGGAAGCAAAAGGGCTCACGGTCGAGATTGTGAATGGCAACACCGACGTGAACCTCACCATGAACATGGACGCGGCCTTTGCTGCTCACAAAGACCTGAAGGGCTTTATCACCTTGAATGGCACCTGGGCTCCGATCGCGGGCGCCTATCTGAAGACCAAGAGCATGGCCGGCACGATCAAGTTGATCGGTTGGGATCTCAAGGTGGAAACGCAACCACTGTTGCGAGATGGTACGATTCAAGCTGCGCTCGCTCAGCGTGCGTATTTCCACGGCTACCTTCCAGTCTATCTGAACTACGCGATTGCGACACTCGGCAAAGAAAAAGTCGCGACGCTCTTGGGCACCTCGCTCTCGGGTCCAAAGGGCGACTTGCTGAATACGGGCATGGATGTGGTCACTAGTACCAACATCGATTCGTATCTTTCGTATCAGACCGATTGTCTGAGCGTCGCTTCCAACTGACGCGAAGTTCAACCTAAGGAGTGAATGAATGAGAAGGCAGATCTTGGGAATTGTTTTGGCTTTCGCAGGCGCGACGGGCTGCAGTAGCACCGACAAGCCAGCCAATACCAAGCTCGGCCTTCTCGCCCCGTACACCGGAGAACAGGGTGCAACGGGAGTTAATGTGGAACGCTCGGCCACGATGGTTGAAGATCTCGTAGCCCAAGGGGGGGGCTTACCCGGCGGAAGCTTTGGCATACAACGTCGAGACACGGCGAATGACACGCCACGCACCCTTCAGCTCACATCGGAATTGTTGCGGGACCCAGGCGTGTGGGGCCTGATCGGTCCGTTCGACCCTGGGATGGGCGCTGAGTTGGACACCCGCACGGAGCCGGGAGCGGTCTTGCTCTTGCCCGGGACGGCAGTGAAGAAGCTTGAGGATGCGAGCTCCAGCCGAGCCATCTGGCTTGGTCCCTCAGCTGACGAAATGGGCTGTGTTTTAGCCCAGAATGCTTATGATGCCGGCAGCCGGCGGGTTGCCGTCGTGTACGACACCTACGCCGTGAGCGGTGCGATGGCCAAAGAGATCGAGGCGACACTCGTTCGCTACTTCTCGACTTCCAAGGCGGAGGTTCAGCTGATCTCGATCTCGGATGGGTTGGGCTCAGTGGTAGCCTCGCTGCGGGCTTACGCGCCCGATTCGATCGTGCTCTCGTTGGGCACCAAAGACGCCGCGCAGGTAGTTCAAGACTGGAGCGTGCTCGGCATGCCAGTGAATTGGTACCTAGGTTCGGGTCTCTTAACCCCTGATTTGATTCGAAATGTGCCACCGGGCGCGCTCGAAGGGGCTACGGCAGTGGCTGCCGGTGTTCCTGACAATGCCAACTCAAAGAGCTTTGCCGACGCTTATCGGGCACGCTTCGGGGATGAGCCCTTCGTGAGCGCCTATTATTATTTCGATGCGGCTGTGCTCGGCGCGCTGGCCATTGCGTCAGCCCAACAAAACATCGGAGGCGGAACGCGAGCGGACGTTTCGCAGTTTGCCCGGGACGTCGCTTCCGCACCGGGAGTGCGGGTAACCTGGGAACAAATGCCTACGGCGCTCCAAATGCTGCGTGAAGGAATAGATATCGACTACCAAGGAGTGACGGGCACACTCACCGTGACGCCCGAAGGGAAAGTCATTCGCACCAATAGCTTTGACATCTTTCGCGTCGAAAACGGGCAGATCAAGCTCGTATTCCGCGACGCTTGCTCGTAAAAACGGCTGTCTCCCGGCGTCGAACGCGGCTTCGGCTTGAGTCTCCTCTGGCCTCAATGCACCAAAATACGCTAGTCCTCCCGCTCGATGCGACGCACTAGCCCGGAGGCCTACGAGCCGGCCCCTGAACTCGATGTGCCGTGGAGCACGGGTTGGGCGGCGTCACAGGTCATTTTAGCGCTGGAGCCCTGGGTGAGCGAAACGCGGCGCACCAAGATACGGGCAGTGGTCGAGGCGCGCCTTGAGAG
Organism: Polyangiales bacterium; assembly: GCA_038251425.1. Taxonomy (GTDB): domain Bacteria; phylum Myxococcota_A; class Polyangia; order Polyangiales; family Polyangiaceae; genus JBBRRP01. Next base: position 4,430 of record JBBSBI010000171.1, on the reverse strand, counting down.
TGTGACGGTGGTGATGGATGCTCCGCATGATCCGCACAATGGTGGCGCAGTGGTGAGAACCTGCGATGCTTTCGGCGTGCAGTGTGTGCACGTGGTGCAGCGCGTCGATCCTTTTATGGTGGCGCGTCGCGCGTCGCGCGGCAGCGAACGCTGGGTGGATGTGCACCTCTACGATGAGTCGGCGGCAGCTATTGCCAGGTTGAAAGCCGAAGGGCGCACGCTGATCGCGACGCACCCGGAGGGTCAGTTAGAGCCCGAAGAGCTCGCAAAAATACCGCGCTTGGCGCTGGTCCTCGGCAACGAACATTCCGGGATTTCCGAAGAGCTTCTTGCCGCCTCCGAGAACTCCGTGCGGATCCCGATGCGCGGATTCGTAGAAAGCCTCAACATGAGCGTCTCGGCAGCCATTCTGCTCGCTGCGGCCAGCCACCGCAGAACGGGAGACTACAGCGAAGAGTCGAGAGAACTGTTGTACGCGCGCGGGCTCTTTCGTTCTGTCGCACGGGCCCAAGAAGTCTTGATCGCCTCGCGAGCGCGTGGCTGAGCACGTAGCGCATTCTTGGCGCGTTCGAGCTCAGCTTCGATAGGGCGGCGCTGGTGCTCAAGCGTCATAGTGCAATGCCTTCGGCTACGATATCTAAAGCCAGCCTTGCCTCCAACTGGCGCAGATTCTCGAACTCATCGGGCGTCATCAGGAGCGGGGAAATCTTCAGCCCGAGTGGCCAACCTAACTCTGCGGCATCACCCATCGCCAAAACCTTTTCAGCCTTGGTCAAATCGCGGACGAGCACTGCCATGTCCAGATCGCTCTCGGATGTGGCTTCTCGGCGGGCGTAGGAGCCAAAGACTCGCACTGATTCCAGGCGAGCCCCGAAACGCTCCCTCAGGCGATCGTAGTAGCTTTGGGCAACGGGAGGGACACGGGGCATGCGTGGTTAGCGTAGCTCGCGGATCGAGAGATTCCAATGGTGGTGATAGAGGATCCAGCCTAAATCAGGGCTCCACTCGGTCACTTTGAGACGGCCGGTCTGGAGCAGCTCATCGAGCTCGCGGCGGGGCTCGACGGGGATCGTGTCCGTGATGAAGAGGCGATCAACGGGGCAATCTGGTTCTGCAAACTTGGCGGGCGCGTTGCCGCACAAGACGCCGTGCGTGACGACCGCCCACACGCGCTTGGCCTGGTATTGCTCCTTCAGGATGCGGGCGCTGTTGATATTCGTGCCACCCGTTGCGATCTCATCATCCAGGTTGAGTACGGTGGCATTCGCCAAGGCGTCGAGATCCCCATACAGTGCGCGCAGCTTCGAATGCTGGCTCGATTGGCGGCGTTTTGCTCCGTACACGGCGGGGAGCTGGACGTTCAGCTCGCGACAAATCAAATCGACGGCGCTCTCCATCCGTTTTGCGGACGTATCGTCGGGGAAACATAAGCAGAGGGGCTCGCCCAACGCCAAAGCCTCACTCACCGCGCTCATTAAAACTCGGCGCACCAAGCTCACTTCTGTGATGAAGCCCGTTCTTCCCGACATCACCACCTGCGGCGCGTGCAGATCGACGGCGATCACGCGATCGAGGTCGCGAAATGTAGACGCCATCATCAGATCAATGAGCAGCGGGGGCAGCGCGAATTCCTTGGCGCCTTCGTCTTTGTCGGAGCGCCCGAGTGGGAAATAGCCGGTGACCACGGCGGTACGGCTGGCACGGCGCCCACTCAAATAGCGCAGCACCAGCATCAGCTGGATCAACATTTCCGGTGTGCCCGGGCCGCTCGTCAGGATGACGCAATCATGGCCCGCAATGTGCTCTTTTCCGAGGCGCACGAAAGGTTCGCCACTCGACCGTGATCCAAATTCGGGCGTCGCAATATCCACGCTCGTTCCAAACTGAAACCCGGAGCGCTCAAACTCATCGCGCACGCGCTCGGCGAGCGTCTCGAAGCCCGGCATGGGCACGAGTGTCAGCCCTCCGTGCTGATTGAAGGGGCGATCATGAGAGAAGGAGTCGCTGCGAGGCACCGGCGGGGCTTAGCTCCCAACGTCGGCCAGGGGAAGCCGCAGAAAACGGCTACTTGCGCTCTGACCGCTCTCGGACCAAAACCACCCAGAAGTCAAAGAGCTAGCTCAGCATGGCAGACAAGATCCAACTGATTTGGGACTTCCGGGGTCGCACCGCCCAAGGCACGGCAGAGCACCAAAGTCGGCATCTCGCTGAGTTTGCGCGGCGGGAGCACGTGGAGATCAGTGGTACGGGAGCTGAGGCGTTGAGTGAGTCTCACTGGATCGCGTGGATGGTGGTCGATGGCGCGGATGTTGAGCGTTTGCGAGCTGTGCTCAGGCCGAATCGTGGGCTGCCGGCCCAAAAGTGAGCGCGCACTTGACTGAGATCACCTGGAAATCGCAGCTGATCCGCGGAAGTTTGCCGCTCAGCTGACAGGGGCGGGTGGCTGTATTAGCGTGACCGCGACTTATGGCTCGACACGGCTCCAACATCAGCGTTTTGGGACGCGCAACCCGGGTAACAGGGCGTGTGAGTGGTCGTGGAGGCTTGAGCATCGAGGGGCTACTGCGCGGCGACGTGGTGGTCACGGGGCCACTGTTTATCGGCAAAGGTGCCAGTGTGGAGGGCAACGTGCGGGCGGAATCCCTGGATATCGAGGGGACGCTGCAAGGGGATGCCATCACCGAGGGCCCGATTGTGGTGCGAGCTTCGGCCACCGTGCGCGGTGAGCTGAAGGGCGGGGAGATCAGCATTGAAGCCGGTGCGCGTGTGGCGGTGAAGCTCGACACGGCTCGTGAAGTTGAAAAGGGCGCTCCTTTAGCCCGTTAGGGATTCATCATGGCAGGCACAGTCGTAGGCGATGGTTTGTTGATTGAGGGGGAAATGATCACGGAAGAGGAGCTGCTCGTTCACGGAACGATTCGTGGCAAGCTGAGGGCCACGGAGGTGGTTTCGATTGCTGCCACGGGCCTCGTGGAGGCGGATGTCGTGGGCACAGAATTCAACATTGCAGGCCAGCTCACGGGTGACATCACGGCCACTGAGCGCGTGGATCTGCAGGCTGGCGGCAAGTTGATTGGCGATGTCAAATCGGCACGCCTCACCATCGCGGATGGTGCAACGTTCAAGGGCGCTGTGGATATGGGAGTCTAACGGTGGCGGTTACTTCGTTGACGGTGATCGGAGCGGACACGCTCGTGCGTGGCGACATTCAGTCGTCGCAGGCGCTCGAAATTGTGGGGCGCGTTGAGGGCAATGTGAGCTCCGAGGGCGAAATTGCGATCGCTGAAACCGGCTCGGTATTGGGCTCGGTGAGTGGCAGCCGGGTGGTTGTTTCCGGGGCGGTTGAGGGAAATCTGAAGGGTTCTGAGTTGGTGGCGGTCGAAGCGCGGGGCCGTGTGGTGGGGGATCTGATCGCACCTAGCGTGAGTGTGGCCGTGGGCGCTTGGGTTCGTGGAGAAGTGCGCACCGCCGGAGAAACCTCGCTCACCTCACGGCGTGGAGCCACGCCCAAAGCTCGTGCTGGTAGCAGTGAATCTGCTCTGGCGACAGCAGTGCCGAAGGTTTCCGAGTTGCGCTCGAAGTCGGTTCGCCCGCCCGTGGACCAGCTCGATCAGGAGGTGGTCACCCCCCGGCGCCCTACGCCCATCGTTCCCGCAGCCTATCGCGATCACGATGAGGCGCCCGAAACACCGCGCCCGAGTGAGGGTCGTCAGCGCCCACCACCGCCCCAACTGCCAGCGCTTGGAAAAGGCGTGAAAGCCAAAAAGAAAGGCAAGAAATAATGGCCTCGCGAGATCGTCTGATTCAGTTGTTAAGGGAGCTCAGCTTCGAGCGTCGGCGGGTGAAGCTTGCTTCAGGGCGCGAGAGCGACTTCTTTATCGATTGCAAGCAAACGATTCTGACAGCCGAAGGCCACGCGCTCGTTGGCGAGCTCATGTATGGGCTGCTCAGCGAGTTGCCCGCATGCGATGCCGTGGCGGGAGTCGAGCTCGGTGGTTGCCCGCTCGCCAGTGCTGTCTCTTTGGTGAGCTTTCAAAAAGGCAAACCATTGAATGCGTTCTACGTGCGCAAGCAGCAGAAAGATCACGGCACCGCTAAGCTCGTGGAGGGCGACAAATCGGCTCGCCCCGGCATGCGTGTAGCCTTGCTGGAAGACGTGGTCACCACCGGTGGTTCCAGTCTGAAAGCTGTGGAGACGTTGAAGGCGGCCGGGATCGAGGTCGTGGGAATTATAGCCTTAGTGGATCGGTTGGAAGGCGGAGCGGAGAACATCCGGGCAGCAGGGATCCCCTTGGTCGCCTTGGCCACGCAGCGCGATTTCATGGGAGATTGAGCGCTTCTCGCGCTAGGTCAACGTGGAAAGGGCCGCTTTGCTTCACGGGTAGACTCTCTTCTACTTTGACGCCGTCGTTCGCGCTTCCAGTCCCATT
>JBBSBI010000170.1:0-11499 GCA_038251425.1 Polyangiales bacterium | reverse complement strand
GCGTGGAGGTCGCCTTGATTCGACATGGTTTCTACCCGGCAGGTGGAGGACGCTGGGCTGCCACCATCTTTCCAATGAACGAACTCGAGCGGCTGGAGCTTTTGCAGCGTGGCGAAGTGCGATCCCAGCGCGCAACAGCCCTAATTTCCCAGCTTCGTCCCGCTATCGCATTGCGCGAACTCGACGTACTTTGCAACGTACTCGGCTGGGATCGAGCCTCGGGTCGACCCAAAATGGTCGAGCAGCCTCACGGCCCTGGGAACGCGCTTTTGGCCCTTATTGAGAGTGAACATGTGACCGAAGTGGTCACGGGATTCGGCGAGCGTGGCGTGCCCGCAGAATCCATCGCGGAACAGGTGGCGGCGGAGGCGCACCGCTACCTCAAAGCTGGCGTACCCGTGGGTGCGCACCTTGCCGATCAGCTGCTTTTACCGCTGGCGTTCGGTCGTGGGGGCACGTTCCGAACCTTGAAGCCGACGCATCATTTCACGACGCAGGTGGAGTTGTTGCGTATGTTTCTTGGGACGAAGGTGATCGCAACCGAAGAAGCGGAGGATGTGTGGAGGGTCGAGGTGCCCGCTCGAGCTTACTGAGTTGGGGAACATGGTGCTCATCCAAACTTGGCTCGACGCACGGCGAGCAACCATTCCCGGACCTCGTCCGTATTCGCCGGCTCCTCGGGGAGAAAGCTCTTCTGGCAGGCTTCATCAAGGCGCATGAACAGCGCATCAATACGAGGCCGCCATGTTTCAAGGAGCGCCGGGGCAATCGATACTCGTTCGCCCGCTCGTTTACGCTCGATCAGCGTCGCGGCATCCGCGAGATCATAGCGGTCCATGAGTCGCTGAAGATCCGTTTCGAGTTCACCCGTCGACAAAAGGTGGATACCGGTGGTGGTGGTGCGAAGGACGTACAGTAACTTTTTCGCGGTCGGCTCGCGCTCCAAGAAACGCAGCTGATTTTGCGCGAAACCTCGATAGTGTCGGTGAACTCTTCGGCTGAGCGCACGCTTTGCGAGGGGCCTCAGCTCGTCGAGCAGGTGCGACGATGACGCGACCATTCGCCCCAGGACACGTTCAAGAAAATTGCCGTTCCCCCCGAGGATGCCGGAAAGCGCGTGAGCCAATTCGTTGGAGGTGTAGTCGATCTCGACACCACGAATGATCTCCGCGCGATCCACGGTTGGCAAAGGGACGTCAAAACCCAGCAAATCCGCTGTCTTGGCCAGATGGATGGCCTTGAGGTCGAGGTCACTGTCGGGTGACGGAAAACCGTACGCATGCGCCCCGCTGAGGTACACCACCACATGCTCACGTTGAGCTTCCTCTTCGACGAGTACCTTGGCCATGACTTCCTGCTGCTCGTTCGAGAGCGCAGCTTGGATGTTTTCGGCAGGCGTCAATCGTTCCATACGACCTCAGGCGGGATTGGTGCATCTTTTCCAAAGATTCCTGGAACCCCGGATACCCAACGCTTAGCTAACTCTTCTCCGATACGTCGACACAGCGCGTCGATACGGGGCACGTCAGGGCGTTTTGGTAACGACGAAGCGTCCTTCGCCTGTTCTAGCTCGGGCGCCATGGCTTCGGCCTCCTCGAGCACATCATCAAGCGTCACTTCCCCTTTCTTGATCGCTAGCAGACGAGCCTGAAAGTCGCCCTCAGCCTGAAAAGTGGGTGTGCCGTCTCGCAGCCAGCGGGTCGCTGTGGCCAACAGTCGCAGCAAATTATAGGCGTTTTTTGGCCGAAGCTCGCGCGGAAGCTCGAAGTCGGAGGACTTATCGCGTGCGAAGCGCACGAGCGCCGCAAACTCATTGCTATCGAGTACGCTCTGATCGGCCAGCGATCTATAGAGTTGTTTCACATACTGCTTCGCTTGGTGAAGACGGTCGGCTTCGGAGGGCAAGGCGCGCGTCAAAACCTTCGCCAACTTTTCGGCAACTGCATCTAACGTGAGCGTAGGATCGGCACGGAGCCATTCGAGCAGAATCGTGCGGTGCTCGGCGAGTCGCAGCCCCTGCTCCAAGCGGCGCAGTTGGCCCAACGCGTAACGTCCAAAGGTTCCGTAGATTTCAATCGAGACAAAAGCGTCTCGTTCTGAAATGATCCATTCGCCGATTCGATCGAGCGCCGTCGCATTCGGAAGGAACAACATTTCAAGAGTGTTCGGATCCGCACGTAGGGCCTGCCGGACAGCCTTGCCAGCCGCCCAGTACGTCGCGCTCCCGTCGGCGCTCACCAAGTCTTCGGGCGGAGAGACCAGGCCTTGCGTCCATGGGAACGGAAGAGCGAAGACTCCGCGGCGATCGATATCAGAATCTGCGTCCGCCAGACCCCACGCCCGCGATCCGACGATCGTTTCGAGAACCACGCACGGTCGCAGGGCTGCCCAAGCGTCGGCGCGCCGTTGGGCAAAGAGCACCTGCCCGATTCTCCGCGGCAGAAGTTCACGCCGCGCGTAACGCACCACCCCAACACCCACGATCGTCACATCGAGTTCGTCACCATTGAGCCTACTCACTCGTCCGATGGATCCTTGCGGCACTCGTCTCTCACCAACGATGCGATCCACGCGCGTGCACACCTCGGTGCCGTGGGGAAGCGACACGGCACTCGAATCAAGCGCTTCGAGATTGCGGAGGCGGAGGTCCATAACCAGACAAATAGCCTAAGATGCCTGCTGACCTCAATCCCGCTTGGGCGCAGCTTTCATGAGCGCTACCACTTCATCCAACAGCTTGCGCGTGTCCGTATTGTAGAATGCCATGTCGAGGCCTTGAGCCGCGAGTGCGGCGCTCCTCGTGGGATCATCCGCGAATTTTTTCAGATCGTTGACGTAGCCGTACATCTCTTCGGTTTGACAGATCACCGACAAGCAGTGGTCGTAGTTTTGGTCGGCTTGGAGAGGGGTTCCGGCCTGCAAGAGCTCGCGGCTGAGAAGTAGGAGCGTGCGGATCAGATTGCCCTTGAAGCGATTCACGTCGGTGGCTGGCAGGTCCGTATCGTCGCGAGAAACAGCCGATTGGAGCCCTGCACTTTGTTGATTCTGATTGGCCAGGATGGGCGCTCGCCAATCGCGACTGGCATTGTCGAAAGGCCCGGAAGATTTGGGGAATGCGGGCGTCCCTCGCTGCTTGGACCAATAGTTGGTTTGGCTCGCCATGCGTTGCACATGGCTCCAGAAACTCGGCCCAGAACTGACAGCGGCAATTCCGCCTGTTTGCCCCGCAAGACTCTTCAAGTTTGCGAAATCTGCCGAGAGCTGAGCGTCGCTGATAAAATCAGCGCCGAATGCGGGCATAGCATTCTTGCCCGTGCGCACCTTCGAGATGAACTCCGATTCGGTGAGCGTGCCGGAGACGCTGGGATACTTGGCCTGGCCCTCCCCTGCTCCACCGTGGCGGCAGCACAGCTCCGCGCGTAGGGCTCGGACAACATCGGCGCTGTGGCGTTGCCATACGCAGGCAGTGGCGCGGCGGGACAACTCAAGATGCCGTGCACACCGTCGACGGCACGGGGCATCAAAGAATGATGAGCAGCGTCGGACGCAGGGGAAACTTGGGCGTGGCGATCCTTGGGGCTTAACAGGGCAGGCGGGGCTCGGCCTGCATGCGTATGGTTCTGGCGGGCGAGGAATTGTCAGACTTTTTTGCCCCTCAAGGGCAACGCACCAGGGGCGTCATCGGCGACCACTTCCACTGGGACAGATTGAGCGCGTCGTACGCTGCGAGTCCCTGCTCAAGCGCTCCACGGATCTGCGCGTAGGTTTGTCCAAACTTGTCGGTAGCCGAGATACTTGGTGCGGCGACGCAGAGGAACTTCGGACGCGTGCAAATATCGATGGCCTCACACCCAGGCGACGCTGGACCAAGCGGCGTGAGCGCTGGATCCCCATACAGGGCTTGCCCGCCCACCATCACCAGGCGCACATCGCTCGGCGTTGCTGCCAGGACGGCCGAGTACGGGTCGACGGCATCTCCTCCGATCACGAAAAGATCAGCCTTCTTTCCGACTTCGAGCGAGCCTAACACATTGCTCAAGCCAAGTGCCTTGGCGCCGTTTTTGGTCGCCATTTGGAGCAACATCTTGGGGGTGATCACATTACCGTAAACAGTGTTGTCCAAGTAATCGGCGAAGCGCATTTCGTCGAGCAAATTTTGGCTACCACCGAGCGACCAGTCTGGCCCGAGCGCGATGTTGATCCCCTTCTGGAGCGCGAGCGGAATGTTTGGACCCTTCGTGAGATCCGTGCCGCCACCGTAGAGAAAGACGTTGACCCGAGGCGACCAACCAATGCTCATATTATGTTGAGCCATGATGGTGAGCTCGGCATCTCCGAACGCCGTCGCGTGAACGAGCGTGGTTTGCGGGGCGTAGAGGCAGCCATCGTTGGTGGTGACCGTCGAAAGGGTGGCAAACTCGGCACGGGCTGTGGAGTCAACCCCTTCGCCACAGTGAACGACATAGGCGGTGGTTTTTCCCGAAGCAAAATTGCTGCACACACCATCCGCAGAGGATGCGCTCGGCGGAAACAGGGATGATACCTGAATCGTGTCGGTGCTAAGGCCGTTCGACATCTGCTCAATGCTACGAGCGAGTGTGCCGAAGCAGTTTCGGTTGAGGCCCGCGTGGCCAACAATCGAGGTGGAGCCGGCGATCAGGCTCTTCAGTTCGCCAAATTTGTCCATCTCGCAGCTGAGCTCGACGGGCGAGGTGCCCTCCGAGTTCAGATATTGCTTCGCGTCGAGCATCGCGCCGTATTTGGGCTCATTCACCCATTGATCGTGATTGGTATAAACCTGTGATGGCGTCCAGTGCCGCTCGTCGAAGATATCAAACAGGACGTGATTGTGCACATCGACCAGGCCCGGAAGTATGATGCCGTGGGTCTCAACGATCGAAGCGTTAGCGGCTTCGGGCGCAGAAGAACAAGAGGCTGCGACACAAGCGAGCGTCTCCCCCACAATCAGCACCTCGCCGGCAAACGCTTGATCGGGGGTTACCACAGTGCCACGGAGCAATACCTTCCCCACCTGCCCCAGGTGAGTGATCGTGGCTTCGCCACTCGACGGCGCTCCTGCGCCACCAGCCATCGCTCCGCTGCCCCCTGAGATTTCAGCCGAACCACCGCTCGACGAAGTGCCACCGTCAGACGACGTTCCGCCACTTGATGTGCTTCCGCCACTTGATGTGCTTCCGCCACTTGCACCGGTGCCGACGGCTGACCCGAGGCCACCAGCTGACGAGACCGAAGAGACGCCTCCCGCTGCTGGGCTCGCATTCGGTTCGCCGCCGGCGCTCGTCGCCGGTCCGAATGTAGCATACACGTGAGAATCGCCCGCACAGCCCGACAGCGCAAAGGTGAGTGTTGTCACGGCGAGGAGCGGAAAAACGATGCGCATCAGGGCGACACCCTAGCCGAATTTGACGTAAAACACTTAGCTCATTTTTCGACAGCTGCCCTGGTTTTGCGCTTGGCGTCGCATGTTTTACGCCGCACCCAGAAAATCGAACTGGCGGATCGGATCTGCAGTGGCGAAAACGAATGCCCCGAAGGCAACACGAACTCCGCGTCAGGAGGTCAGCAGAAGTTGAGTCGGAGCGGCACGAATAAAACCCGAGGTGGCGAAAAAAATGATTTGGGAGCGAGGATAAGCTTCGCGAACTGCAGTCCAAGGGTTGGGCGAGCTCCGTAGTTGGCGCGGCCTATATAACTGCCATCCGCGCAGGAATGCACCGTGGCGAATCGCCTCACTGCTCCATTCTGCCCCACGGATTCGCATGAGTATTCCGATGACAAAACCTTGAGCTACGCCAACACGCGTCAGGTTCTTGCTCATTATCACGCGCTTTCGCTCACTCGCGAATGAGCGCGGGTGTTCTCGCGCTCACCGTGTTACCCACGGTGGCGTACGTTCTTTAAGAACGTCCCGTGTGTTCAAGAGAACACGCGAACAGAAAGTTGAGTCTATTCATGATCAAAAATACTAGCCTGGCTTCGATCTTTGCTTTGACCTCTCTGCTTGCTGCATGTGGCGGAAACACCCCGGAGCCGAAAGAGCCCGAAGCCGCCCTCGCCTCTGAGCGAGCCGAAAAAGCAGGAGACGCTACCGATGCCAATACCGACCGCGCTGAAAATGCGGCCGACAAGGCCGAGGACAGTGCCGCAGCGTCAGACGCGAGCGCCGATAAGGCGGAAGAGTCCGCTGACGACGCGAAGAAATAAGCGGCCTTGCCGATAAAGTCCCCCGCGGTGACCGAACGTTGTCACCGTGGGGCCCTGACTGGCTCACGCCGCCTGTCGGGGCCCATCTCAGGCTATGGACGCGCTGAGAGCGAGTGTCGCGAAAAGAATTGCCAGATGAGATCGGTCGTGTTCGGCAGCATGGTTCCAATCATGCGCGCCGCCGGCAACCCGATACATGAGGACCTCGGCATCCCCTGTGCAGTTTTGGTAGGTGAGCAGCTCGGCTGCGCCAGACGCTGTGATCAGTGGCGTCGAAGAACAACCGTTGAGCGTTACCCAATCGCCGAGTGCTGCCTCCACGCTTTCCGCCCACTCACCGTTCCGGCTGCACCCAGTGTCAGCTGCCGGGCAGCCCAGGTAGAAGTTGGTCATATCAGCCGTGCCATGCACGGTCATGAGCGGCGTCGGAACCGTCGCACACGGCGGATCGTTACGCACACCCGCGATCGGAGCAATGGCCGCGAACGTTCCAGGGAGCGCGCAAGCGAGCCGGGACGACAGACGCGCGCCTCCCGAAAAGCCGGTCGCATAGAGCCGCTGAGCGTCGATACACAGATTGCTATTCGCCCAGGAAATGGCCTGTTCGGTGAGCGCGATGTCGTCCGGCTCGGTTGGTGCGAGGCTTACATTCCAGCGACTTTGGTAGCCTGCTAACGCCACCACCACAAAACCATGTTGATCAGCCGCGGCCTCCATCTGAGTGTCGTCCTGCTGGCCTGCTGGGTCACCACCGGTTCCGTGCAGATTGAACACGAGCGGGACACGCACGGAGCCCTGGTAGCTGCTCGGAACGTAAACCAAGAAATTGCGCTGAAACTGGCCGATCGTTAGAGTGACGTCCTGGCGCCCCGCGGCGTGAGGTTTGGAGCATGCTCCGCTCGGAGCGCCTGCCGCCGACATCCCCGCCGCCGCGCCGCCGGAGCCTTGGCCCCCCGCCATTGAACTCATGTTTCCACCGCTAGCTACGAGTGCTCCTCCGGTGCCGCTAGCTACGAGTGCTCCTCCGGTGCCGCCACTCGGTTCACTCCCCCCTGCAAAGGCAGTACTAATTGGGGGCTCCTGCTCGACCTCACGCCAAACTGAGCGGCCCCGAGCAGAACTTCGGATCGCCAACGCTGGTATTGGGCAAGCCCATGGTGTTCATAATGCTGAGCAGCAGATTGCTATGGGGAGCCCCCTTGGCGTCCAGATTTCTGCCACTTCGGATGAGACCGCCGGCTTTCCCGGCAATGAAGGCGATCACGGGGCTGGCGGTGTGCTCGCCCCACATTTCTGAATTGACCAACACGAGCGAGTTGTCGAGCATGCTGCCGTTGCCTTCGGGAGTGTTCTTGAGGCGTTTGATGAAGACGGCGATTTGCGACATGAGCCAGGTTTGAACGGCGTCGTAGTCCGCCTTGGCTTGGTCGCTCTCACGCCAGCCGTGCTCCATTCCATGATGACCGTGATTCACGCCAACCCAAGGGTAAAGAATGGTGTCGTCTCCCGTCGACATGAATTGCATCGTGGAAATTCGGGTGATGTCGCAGTTGATCGCCTGGTAAAGCAGCTCGTTCATCGCGGCCTGCTCCTCGGTGCCGGCGATGCCCTTGATGTTCGTGATCTCGGCGGTCAGTTGATCGATGCGGCTCTTGCCACGTGCGCGCAGGTACGCGGCTTCGGCGGCGGCAGCAGGATCCGGGGCGGCAGAAGTGGGTGCGGTGGGAGCCGTTGAATTGGGGAAAAGGCGCATAAAAAGCGCTGCAGGGTCGCCCACCGGTTGGATCCAAGATCCATTGTTGAACACCGCGCGTTGCCCTTCCTTCGTGAGATTGCGCGCGGTGAGTACGCCCAAGTTCAGGTTTGGAATGCGCGTTCGTGAGCCATAGGCTTGTGCCACGATTTGGTCGATGGACGTGGTGTCGCCCCAGTTCCTTTCTGATTGATTGGTGCTGGAGGTCCACATCGTGCGCATACCAGCTGACGCCACTTGGAAAGTGGATCATGATGAGCCGAAGCGGTGGGGAACCCTATGCTTCAGCTAAAACCGAGCGAAAAACGGGTGTAGCGAGGAAGGCCGCGGCACCGAGTTGTTTGAGCAGGGCACGGCGTCGAAAAAGTGCGTTCATTGGAAGCTCCTGAACAGGAAATTGTCTGATTTAGTGATAGCAACGGCCAACTCACGAACATCGAGGCCCCCGGCCGCTAGCGACTGAGCGATGGCTTGGGTAATGGCAGTTTCGCCATCGACTTCGCGACGACCAAACGCCCAGCGATAGGCCTGAAGCGCCAAACAAGCTTTGCTTTCGGCGCTTGAAGCCAGCTTCGTCGCCAACTCGACGCCGCCCTTAAATGCACCGTCGATGTCGCGTGTAGAAGTGAGGAGGCACTTGCGTCAACTGGCTTTCCATTTTCTGCGGTTCGGAACTGACCGATACCATCATAGTTTTCAAGGCCGAAGCCGACCGGATCGATGAGCGCGTGGCAACCAGAGCACGCCGGATCGACCGAGTGAGCCGAGAACCGTTCGCGTGTCGTAAGATTCGGGTCGGGCACGGGCGAAGGTGGGACGTTAGCCGGAGGCGCTGGCAGCGTCTGACACCGACCGCACGGCCATCCGTGTTTACACAGCTTAGCCTATCGGACCACCATCGTGGGACAACCGAACTGAACCGTGACTTTCTCGGCACCCGTCTGCTCTAAAGCCTTGCAAGTGGCGCCCTTCACGACGATTCCGGGCGGGGTCGTGGTGTTGTCAAAATCCCAACCATCTGCGCCACTTTGAGCGAGCGTCGTCCCGTCGATGATCACATTGACCTTGGTGGGATCAGGCGGCGCCATTTCTAGCTCAAGGCGGCAGGTCTTGATGAGTTCGGTGGTGATGCTTTGGAACGTGTCGGTGAGCCCGGCAACGCCGAGCATTTCATCAATCGCAAAGTACTTCACCGAGCCGGCTTGTGGCAGCCCGCCAGCCTGGGCAAAAGCATTGAGCGACGCGGCGTAGGGGGCAACTCCAGGTAGCCCGACAACGACGGTCTTGATGTTGCTGGCCGCCAACGCGGAAACAGCTGCGAGCGTTCCTGATTCATCGAGGCAGCCTTCGACCACACCCTGGCAGCAGTTGACGGCTGCACAGCTCTGCGGCAAGTCGTGTGTGTACGTACATTGGTCAATTTGACATTGCGCCGCTTGCGCGTTGCAATTAGGTCCGCCATCGGTAGCTAACACCACGAATTCGTCGCCAGCCAAAGCCTTGCCAGCGCCCGTTGTGAAGTATTGAAGCGCGCGGGTCAGTGCGGCGGCTGTTGGCGTACCGCCGGCGGGGGTGGCCAGAGCCAGTGCGGCGTTGATCGCGCCCACCGAGTCCTTTCCTGGCGCAACGGCGACTGCCAGCTCGGCGTTCGTGGGAAGCGAACATCCATCGCCGCCGTCGACGGCGACGGGATAGAGATCGAGGCCGAAAGCCGCGCGGTCTTGCACCGCCGTGAGGGCGTTTCCGAGGGACGTACTGACGGCGCTCCAGCGGGACACATTGCTGGTGCCAAACGTTGTTTCCATGCTGGCTGAGAGATCGAGCACCAGCAAGAGATTGGCTGCACGGAGCCTTGCCTTGCTGATCACGCCGCCACAGGCTCCCAACCCAGAAACCCCGCCTCCCCCAGCGGCTCCCGCCGTGTTTCCGGCGTTAAAGCCGGGTCCAAAACCGAACGGGGTTGTCCCTGTGCCGTTCGGGCTAGCGCTGCCGCCGAGCCCGTTGCCATTGCCTGTGCCCGCCGAGCCGTCAGCGGGACTGTGCTTTTCACTGCAGGCAAACACCAATCCCGTTAGCAGGAAGGCCAGAGGAATTTGAAACTTCGATGGAGTCATGATGCTCATGGGGCCTTTCGAATCATTGCAGTGGGAATTTGCAGATACCCAGGGTGCACGGGATGCCACTGCAGCAATTGGCGTTGACCACACACGTTTGCCCGAAGCTTGAGCAGACGGGCGGAGCTCCACCCGTGTTACCTGTACCACCCGCACTGGAGGTGCCACCGCTGCCCGTGCTTCCTCCCGCGTTGGAGCTTCCTCCCGCGTTGGATGTGCCACCTCCCGAAGTGGGCGCACCACCAGCACCGGATGCACCACCAGCGCCACTTGGAGGCGGATTCGTGATCACATTGCATGTCCCCCTGATCGAGCCCAACGGCACCGTGCAGGTGTTACCTGGGCAACAATCCCCGTTGATGGTGCAGGAGCCTCCAGTCTGAATGCAGGCCGTCCCAGTGGGCACCGTGCACTTCAGCTTATTTCCATCCAATGGATCGGCCACACAGAGATTACCGTTGCAGCAGTCTCCGGAATTGGAGCAGCTTTCCCCGGCAATTCGGCAATCCACTAGCCCCTGACAGCGCGGAACACCCAGGCGATCGAGCACGCAGATGTCCTTCTTGGTCTGCTTGAAACCGGGCTCTTCACAACAGTTCGCGGGTGCGGAGGAAACCTTGCCGCAGGCAAGTTCGTAGGCCGCTTCCTTGTAGTGACAAACGTTGCCCGTGGGCTGACAGGCGTTCCCATCCCCGGAGCTGGGATTGCGACAGCGTCCGTACTGCGCATTCGTCTCTTTTTGGCAGGTCACGTTGCCCGCACCCGGCAGCCCATTGCCTGAAATGCCACCACAACAATCGCCGTCTTCAACGCAGAGCTCACCGTTCACACGGCAGCCCTGAGCAGGCTGGCAGATGAAAACTCCGGTTGGTCCGTAGGGCGCACACAACCTACTGCAACAATCGCCACAGGTATTGCAGAGCGTGCCAGCAACGGTATCGCAGCGCGAAGGAGCGGGCGGCGGAGCACCACAGGTTCCAAGCAAGCCGGACCCAGTTTTGTTGCACACGCCGGTGCAACAATCCGAATTGTTTGCACACACGTCGTCCTTTTGGACGCAAAAGGAGCCCGCAATATTGCAGCGCCCGCCCGTACACAGGCCCGAACAGCAGTCATTGCTCGTCGCGCACACGTTCGCGGCCGTCACGCAGTTCGAACCCGGGTTCACCGGCTGGCACATGTTGTTCGTACACAGCCCGGTGCAACACTCAGCGTTGTCAGTGCACGCGGCTGCAAGTACCTTACAAGAAGCGCCCTGACACGCCCCCCCCTGTGCCAACGTGGCGTGAGACAGCTCCCTCTGGATATCTATGTACGGATGGGCGGAGAATGGATCTCATATCGTGCCCAAACCAATTCATGAATCTGACCCAAGCGGCTCAGCGGAGAGTCAGCGAGAGCAGCGGG
>JBBSBI010000169.1:0-11560 GCA_038251425.1 Polyangiales bacterium | reverse complement strand
CGGGCCCAAGTGACCCCGCGGCTCAACTACACCATCTAGCCGCGGCCAACCTAGATTCTCTTCGGCCCGTGAGCTTGAACTGAAAGATCAGCCGAACACTTCTTTGAGTGCGCCCCTCGACTCGACCCTGGGCTCTCCGTACACGTTATTCGGACCCATACCATCTGAATGGGTACCAAAAGTGCCTTGAGCAATTCCGAGACTCTGAAGGATCGCCAGGTAGACGTCAAAAAGCAGCGGCTGACCCTGTAAGCGTACGAAACGTCCGTTGAACTTCGCCATGCTGCCAGCGTCACCCACAAAAACCATCGGCCAACGGCCGTGACCGGAGTGATGAGTTTCGCCGTTGTCGCTCTGAATAAGAGCGAACGCACTCTTTACCCCAGCCGTGGTTTTCAGGGTGTTCAGTGTCTCCTGCGCCATTTTCGACATCCACTTGTACGTGTTGTCAATAACCGGCTTCTGAGTGGGCGACTCCATGTGGCCCACATCGCCGAGGCTCGTTCCATCTGCCAGCACTCCCTGGCCGGGGGTGAGCCCCGCCCTTTTGAGCAGAGTGTCCACGTTCGGGCCGAAATCGTGCGAATCAGAATTGCCGATGTCCACTGCCATCACGTTGGTCATCCCGCAGAGCAGCGCAATGCTGGCCATGGTGTTGAGGGATTCGAGCACCGGCACCGCATCGTTGTCCTTCTGAGTCATGGTGGGCATTTGGGGCGTCGTGCAGCTGAGGCTGCCGGCTGCCTTCAGGCTGTTCTCGTAGGCCTCAATCGTCGTCTTGTACTGAGTAAGCTTGGTCTTCTCTTCGGCCACCAATTGGCTCTCAAGCCTACGTATGTCGTCTTTCAACCCATCGAAAAGCAAGCGGTTGCGGTTGTTCGGCATTCCGACTCCGCCTGCAGTCGCCATTGCGTTACCAAAAAGATCTTTGAATAGAAGAACGGGATTCTGGAACGCCGCGACGGACTTGTCCGGACCTTGAGCAAACGCGTTGTCCTTAAAGTCCTGATCGCCGTGGCTCGAGGCGGCGATCAGTACGGATTTACGAGGTGCGTCAGCGCTCAAGGTGTTGGCGAGATGCTGATCGAACGTGATGTTGCCTGGCTTCAGATGGTCAATGTCTGTTCCCGGAACGCAGCTGAGCGCCATGTAGCCGAGGCCGTGGCCACCGTCCTCGCCCTTGCGCGGATGGTTCTGCAGACCGTCGATCATGAGCACTTGGCTCTTGTCGAGCGTGCTGAACGCCTCCGGCAGGGTGAAGTCGGTAGTGTTCTCATTTTTCGAGGGGCCTGGAATGCCCTCATTCATCATGTTGGTGTCCTGCAGCGCACCGCCGGGCGAAAAAATATAGCCCGGGTTGAGCCCGTTTGGCGCTGCCCAGTAGATGAAGACTCGACGCCCATTCGCTTGGCCCTGAGCCTCTCGAATCAAGTTATTGGCGAGTGGGCCGAGGAGCGAGGCACCCATGCCGAGGCCCATTTTTTGAACGAAGGACCTGCGGCTGAAAGAAACAGAAGCACGACTGTTGCTGACCATGGGGGACTCCTTAGAAGCTCCGCTTCAAGAACGAGGGAGAGGTTGCGAGAGAGGAAACGAACTCCACGTAGCTGCCCGCGGGTGCGTACGCATCTTTGGCGGCTTTCAAGCTGCACTGGTCAGCAATTGTTTCGGTACGTCCGAGGAAGTAGCGGAAACCGTTGCGCATGACGCACTCCTGAACCCGATTGGTACCCGAGAGCTGGGTTGAGAGATCCACGGCGTCAGTGAAAGAGACACTGGCGTCTTCCACCCCAACCAGCGAGCCACTTGCGTCGATGACCTTGGCATTCGGCATCGTGGGGGCCATTGTTCGGTATGCACCGACGGTGTCGTACTTTTCGAAGGCAAGGCCAGCTTGGTCCATCAGGGCGTGGCAGGGCATGCAGGAACCGTTGAAACTGGCGTGCACAGCAAGCTTCTCACGCATGGTGAGGTCTTTCGTATCGCCAAGCGCTGGGACACCATCGATCGGTACAGCCGGAATATCCCGACACAGAACATCCACGTTCAGGAACAATCCGCGCCGAACCGGCTTGGTATTGTCGCGCGTTGCCATCTGGCCGAGCCAAGCCGGATTGGTGAGAAATCCGGCGCGTTGGCCTGCAGGAACGGCCATCTTGGCGGGAGCTGCCGTATCTTGAGGCGCGCCTGTTAGACCGAAGATCTTTTCTGAGCTGCAATCCACAAAAGCGTCTGCGGTTGTAAAAAGAGCCTTGATGAAGCCAGTGTTGGCGCTCGAGGTGTAGACGCTGTTCACGAGGGCATCGGCCTGCAACACCAGGCGATCCTTGTTGTAGTGGCAAACTGTCGACTCCCCCGCGAGGAGCATATCGGCGGACTTGGCAACATCAAGAATACCTCGCAACTCGAAGTACTCCGTCACGAAATTCCGTGCGCCATTGGCCGCCTGACTGCCCATGATGCGCACCACCTGACTTTTGATTTGTTCGGGCGTTGTTAGCGCTCCCTGATTGGCCGCATCCCAAAGCTCGGCATCTGGAGGGGCCTCCGTCAGCGTGTAAGCCAGCATTTGACTGACTTCGTGCGGGGTGAGCGAATATTCGTTCTTCACATTCGGTATGACCGCTCCTGTTGGCGCGCCCAGCTCCGGCTTGAACACGAACTGGGGAGCCAACAAAAGGGATTGAAAAGCAATCTCTAGGGCCTCGTCGGCCGAAGCTCCAGGCACATTTTCCGGAAGACCCGCCATGGCGTTCGTGAACGTCTTCACGTAGCGATCCTGCTCAGCGGTATCCAACGGACGCCTGAAGAGGACCGAGCCTTTGTCCTGGATGAGCGTACCCGCGCATACCGCGTCCTTGGCCGCAGCCCAGCAAGTGCCAGCGCTCACGGCTTGGACTAGCTGCTTGGCCACCTCAGCAGTGCTCGTCCACTCCGCGCGAAACTCAGCGTCCGAAACAGTAGTGAGGCCGGACTCCTTTGAGTAGCGAGTGTCAGCTGACTGAAGCGGGTTGGTGAAGTTGGCTGCGACTGGTGGAATCGGCTGGGTACCGGGCCGCCGCGCAGCGAGCGCAGCAGTTACCGTGTTCGCGTATTCGGTTGGGTTCAGGCGCCAAGCGCGGCGAGGGGCAATCGCGGCCGGTGTCGCCGCATCGCAGGTGAAGCTCTGGAACGGATCGGCGAAAGGCTTGAAAACTGCCGGAGGGTCGGTAACGCTGGTACCACCGGCTCCCGTTACTGATCCTGTGCCCGTCGCGCCACCCATTGCGCTTGCTCCACCGGCACCAGGCATGCCTGGAGGGACGGTGCCGCCGCCTCCGGTGTTACTAGCGACCGACGTGGTTGGTCGCTTGGTCGTGTTTGATACGGTGGACGTGCAGGCGCTTGCTGCGAAGGCAAGGCATGTGGTCATGAGGAGGAAACGCATTGTCACGATCTCCATCCGCGGGGCTGAACAATAACTCAGGCGTACGCGGGGTAGGTGGTTAAGCGTAGTTTAAGTCTCGCAACTGGATACAGTCAAGCTGGACGTGCATTCTTGTGTCCATGCGAGGAATAACGCTCACCACCGAAGCAGGGCCCACGCGCGAGGCTCCGTGAGTGCCCGAAAGTGCCACTCCCTGGTACAAACTAGTTTGTCTGTTTTGTGCTATCTCTAGGCCTGATTTAGGGGAATTTTCCAACGAGGCGGGCACGTTGCGCGTTGCAACGGGGTGCGTCCACGCGCCCCTCGGTACAAGCCCCCCCCCCGCGCCGGTGACCTATCGAGAGCCCGGTGTGAATATCGATAGCCTGCTGACGTGCTGGCAGGACTGCTGTTGGCATCGTGAGCGTGAACGCGAGGGTTCCGTCTGCATCGATATTTACATCGAAAGCTATGTCGGCGTTACTCTGAAAAGAAGAGCCGGCGACACTCGATCCCTTTACGTCTTCGCAGACGCAGACGGCCAAAAGTCTTCTTGCCATTTCTGGGCCTCCGAGAACAACCACGGGGACCGGCACTGTTCTACCGTTGCCTTGCCCAAGACGGGCTGCGCTTCAGGCGATAAAGCCTGCGCCACTGAAAAGTTGATTCAACATGAGATCAATCTTTCCGGGAAGCCGAACCGTATAAGACTTACCGTGCAACATAGGGGGGCGACTGTGGCGCAAAGAACATTCTTTCCTCACTATCGAATAGATCATCACGATACTCCTTACGGTTCTGCCTGCCAGGAGTTCAGGCGGATCCGCTCCTGGGCGGCCCAATCCGGGCACAGCTCGATGCGCTTCGGAATCCTACTCGCTTGAGCAGTTTTGATGCGAATAGTAATCCCGAAGAAGACTGAGAGCACCGGCACCTCTGAACCATACGGCCACATGCACCGTTGCCAATCGGTCTCATGCGCGGTGCGGCACCGAAGGCCGTGCAGGAACTCGTGGGTCACTCCACCCTCAGCATGACGCTCCGCTACATGCACTTGGCACCAAGCGCACTCCGCGAAGCAGTAGCACTTTTAGATTTTGGGCATCCTATGGGCATCGCCGAGGAAGCCTCGGCGCAAGTGTGTCCCACCCGCAGGGATTCGACCGCGTCAGCGAGCATTAAAGATGCGAGCCAGCAGCCGACCCCTCGGTACGGCGTTAACAATAACTTCAAGCGGCACGCGACCTTGCGAGCCAACGCCGCGAAATACATTGGCAAATTGGTTCGGATCGCTCTCCCCGCAGGTACTCGTCAGTCCACGTCAGTCGAACTCAGTTGGGCATTTTTGGGCATCGGATGGGCAATGGGATGCCCGCCCAGGCATCGGCGCAACGTCTTGGTCCGCGGTCGATGTGGATGCGCTTCGGGCCCTAAGCCGAAAGAATACACCTACCAGGGTCATCGCGTTTAAGCTTGGAAGGACACCGACGGCGGTAGCGTCGAAGGCGGGTGAGCAGAGGTTTCGCTGAGGCGGCGGAAGCGTAGCTTGAGGCGGCGGCGCCTACGCGAGTTGTCGAATGGCTAACAACAATGTGTGCCGGGCTCTGCTGCAGTGCGACCTCGTCGAGCGCTGCTGCCCCAAGCGGCCGCGCGGACTGGGTGGCTTTGGTGAGTTTCGGGCGTGTGGGCGAGGTGCTCAATAGTCAGGAAGGAGCGCGAAGCCGAGATTGTGCGACTCAGTCACGCGGAGAATTGGAAACCGGGCCACCGGGCAGCGTAGAGCTAGCGTAAAGTGCCCTGAGTACAGCACATTGGCGTGTGATCATCGAAACGGTTACCTTGAGGCCTATAGCAAGGTTGACTCACAGTGATTGACGTCCGCACCCGCGTCTTGAGGATCGCAGTTGTCGCCTGCGTCGGCGGGCTCCTTGGGTACGCGCTTCGCGCTCCCCTTCTCTCATTCATTCTGCAGCCGTTGCTCTCAGGAGATTGGTGGGCCGAGACGATAAGGGTGCACGCTCGCGCTTAGCAACCGGACCTCGGCTTCTCCACCTACCAGTATACTGCGCAGCTTTCGGCGCTGGCGCTCACCTTCCCCTTGCTAGCGTCGCTCCTCTGGAAGTCATTGGTCTCGGGCTTGCTCCAGCCAAAGCTAGCGCTCAAGTATGAAGTCTGCTTCGTCGCAAGTTCCTGCCTATTGTTTTTCGGAAGCTTCGCTCTTTCTCATGTTTGCGACTCAAGGGCCTGACTGGGTGTTCCGACTCCCCAGTCAGACGCACCTCATCACCGCTTATCTTCCCATCTTGACTCGAACGCTCAGGATCGTGGCCGTTGTGACGCAGGTACCGATCGTGAGTTGGTTCGCCTTAGCCGGGGTGATTGAACGCCCGCGATTCCTTCTGTTTTGCGTCTATTCCTGTGCACCAACGTTCATCTTGAGCGACAGTATCCTCGGTCTAGAATGGTTTCTGAATGTGCCGTTTGGGCTACTGCTCATGGGTATCTACGCAGGACTGTATCGGGCCGTGGCGCTGATCCGAAAAAGGGTGGAGGCCTGAGAGGCCTCTTCCTGCAATTCCATAGTAAACTGACGCGGAGCAGTGGTTCGTGTTGCCTTCAGAGTTCAGTTCCCTGAAACACCTGCTCCTCCGCCTCTGAGGTGGTGACGTATAACTGCAACGCTATTTCCGGCCCCTCGCCGTGTAGGTAGGCTACGCGGATCCGATGCTCGCCTTTGCCAAGGGAAATGCGACCACTCTTGCTGACAACTTTGTCCGGTCCATCGTGGTCCACCGCGAGCGTGTCATCGCCCACCACAAGCATATCGTCGACCCAAAGAATCGCGTGGTCTGAAACGACGCGGAATTCGAATTGGTCGGCCGCCTTAGTCGTGAACTTGGAATCGTACGTGATAGCGAACCATTTGACTCTGTCTGCGACACCTGGAAAGCTTGGCTGTTTGCGGACGTTCAGTGATCCCACGTAAAACAGACGCTCCCGTGCGAAACGACCTATCTCGGCGGGCTTTGTGCCGGGTGTGATGAAATATACGGTCCCCTTAAACCTCGGTTTTGGATCACTGACTCGCCAGCCAGAATTCTGCCTCGCCCATAAGCTCCTTTGCAAATCCGCGCCGTTTAGCAACACCGCTTCGCTCGGCGGCGGCACAACGCCCCGCACCCGAACCGATCCCACTCCGATGAAGAAAAGGATCGTCAGAAGCACAGCGACACCGAGGCTTTTGGCAAACGCGTAGCGCGGCGCCGAGCGCACACCCAGCCACCATGGGTGCCCCGCCGCTTGGCGCCTGCCCCTCGACGACGCCTCGTGCTTCAAGCGGACTCTCGCATTGAGCTTACTTTACCAGTCAACGGCAGCCGAGGGCTATGGGCAACCCTGCAGGCGTCTATCCGCGCACACGCGACCGCTCCGCGTGGTTATAGGCACTCCGAGCCGTTGGAATAGTAAACCGTCACGCGAACCTGGCTCACATACGCGCGCGAGTTACCAACCGTCTTCCCGTAAAGAACAGACTGTGCCACTCCAAAGCCAGCAGCATTCACTTCCGCCGGAGTCCAACTAACACCCCAAAGATCATCCGACCCCCCGTATTCGGCCCATTCTAGCTTCGGGCTAGCCCATGGTTCTGCGGCTGCGCGTTCAGCACCCGCGGGCTGCCCTGCCTTCAGGAGCCTTACGGAATCATCACCGATTGAGCCGTCGAAACCCGCGCGACGAACACCCACTTGGATCCCGCGTATGACCGCCTGAGCAGGGACCTCCAAGGCGAACTGATCGGTGAGCAAGTGGTCGCGGTACATTGAATCAACGGCCACGATTTGGGCTGCATCCTCAGGGACCTCCGATTGCAGCTGGATCCCCTGGAGATTGCTCCACACCGGTGGCGGCAAGCAATCCATACCCGCAACGCCATTTGTTAGGCATTCGGAGGCGGCACACATCTCCTGCGTGCCACCACTCTGGGTGCAGGCCTTGGAACAATCGGATACCGAAGCGCAGCTCACCGCGTACAGGGCGGTGTAGGCCTCGTCCGTGCCACTAAAGCCCGCGCTCCGGGCCCGACGCGCCGTGCGCGGCGTTGTTTCGAGCACCGACGCTTTGGTGCAGTCCCCAACCGGTCCGGTTGGCGGTGGTTCTTCAACCCCGCAACCCGACAGCAGTGCGGCGCATCCGATCAGCCTAATGGCACTAAGACCAAAATCTAGATTGAACAACGAGAGACCTCACTGCGTTACAAGAAGTTTGAGCAAAGCTGTGCTTGAGCCATAAATCGAGGGTTTCTGAGGGACTGCAGCATTTGCGGTGGCCCGGGTATCGCCTCAAATCCATTGAGCCTGGCCAAATAGGTCCGCAGGCGCCCAAACGTGTAGTCGCTAACCCAGATGGGCTTGCAGTAGCTCATGAAATCCAGATGCTTCATGGGGTCCCCCAACTGGTGATCCAGGATGTCGAAGCCCCAGCTGCCAATGAGTCCACCACGATAGGGATAATTCGGATCTCCATCGACACCGCAGGGAGCGTGAGCTTGCCCGTAAACGTGCCCCAGCTCATGAGCAAGTGTGCCCGCCGAGGATCCCCCTGAGTAACCGATCCCGACTGCAGTGCCCGCGGTAGGATGATTCATGTCCCCATCGAGAGCTCCCCCGAGCACGCAACTTGGCGTGCAATATTGTTCAATCTGATCGGTGAAGCGCACCAATCCGAAATAGCTTAGATTGGAAGCAGGTTTTTCCGCTTCGCGCAGGGCAGCTATCTCATCAAGCACCCCTTGCATGGAGGTGGCGGTGGTCGGTACAGGCTCGGCTCGCACGCTCAGCTCAACGGCTGTCGCAGGAAACAGTCGAAATAGCGACTTCCGATAGATCTCGATCTGTGGACCTGTAGTGTCTGGAAGCAATGGACCATTCGGGCCTTGAACCAATACGGGCACAAGCTGAACATGAATCTCCCCCACGGAGCGCGCTCTGAGGTCGGCCAAACCTTCCTTGGGGAATCGCGCCATCGACCCACTTGACTCCGGCGGACACGCTTCGGTCTCAAATAGGCCAACAGCATACTTCGTACTATTTGTGATTGCCTCCGCGGGGACTTCGGAATTGTAACTCGTATCGAGATCGCGCTCGATCGAGGCATCGTGGAGGGTAACCGTACGCGTAAAAGTGAGTTCGTGAGTAGCCCCGTCGGCGTCGGAATTGGTAAGCGTTAGCCGGGCGCGGACGATTCGCGGAACCCAGCCTGGCTCGGGGACGACATACGCTCTGAAAAGTGCAGGGCGTCCCGCCACGATGTCAGCCTTCCGTGACACCACCTCCACCATTTGGTTAACCAGTGGAACTTTTACCGCTTGAAATGCGGCCAATTCGAAAATGCGGACACCCGTCACGACGCGTTCGGTAGCTTGGTCTGTGCATGTTCGCGTTCCTGCGGTGCCGCCGTTCTCGGATTTGCTAGCCGCGCTTCCGGGGTCAATCGGGGTACTCGCGCACGCAGCGCACGCATTAGCCATGACGAAGGTGAGAGCCCTCGATACTGATGTACGAGGGCGATAACACAACGCCTTTGGCCTGGGCTTACTGGAACGGACTGGGCGGCGTGGTGCGACCATCCGTTGCTCCTTGGTCTATCACTGTGGCCGCCTGAATTCGAGCAGTGCACCCGCGCCCACCTTGAGGCTCTTCGCAAAGAATGAGCCGCGATAGACCGCGTTGGCCTCGGAACCGAGCACCAATTGGCCATTGGGAGCCACGATGGCACCGGTGAATGAAGCATTAACCAAGCCCGGCTGCGTGCCGAAGTAGCCAATGACTAAGTCTGAGTGAGCTGGCGCGGATGTCTGCCCCCGAAGATCAAGCGTCGTAGCAATGTGAACCACTACCTTGCTCTCAGCCACCGATACCGTCCCCTGCTTAGCAACCGAAAGCCCAGAGAACTGGTACTGACCAGGCTGCAACGTTAACCGTGCTCCCGGGCCCACATGTACGGCCCCGTAATTTCCGGGCGCGAGATCTCTTGATTGGCCCGCTTGCACTTCAACGGGGCCAGATGTTTGTGGCTGAAATGCTACGACCCAGTCCAACGACTGCGGAGGTAAGACCCCTCGGGCCTGCGCACCTTCAATGGTTGCACCTTGGCCGAGCATAAGCGGTTGCGCTGTAACGGTAGATCCCAAGACCGCACTTCCAGTTCCAACAAACGTTCGTCCGCCGGACATCAGATTGCCTACGCTTGCTTTCGCCCCAAGGATGAGCTCGCCACCGCTTACCAGAGTTGCAAGTTCTCCCCCAGCCACAACGCTCGTGCGGTCGCCAAGAACTACGGAATCAAGGCCAAAGCCCGTCACATTGTGCGCGAAGCTCAGGTCAGTGAGCTCTCGGCCTGAACATGCAGGCGATTGTCCCACGCTAGCCGTGGAAGTCTGGCCGTCCACAGTCCAGGAGAGGATCTGCCCCGGAGATAGGGGTGCCGCAAAACCTCCGGCCACGAGACCACCGTCAAATATAGTCGGCTGGCCCAAATCAAGAACGTTTTGAGCGCCAGCATTGAGGCTGACTTCGTTACGCTGACCTATCGGAATGCTACGGAATGACAAGGGGTTGGCGTAGCCGAAGAACGCCACCGATCCACTCGAACGTTCCAATACGCAGGGTCCGGCAAGAATAATGCGGCAGGCGTCCCCGATTCGATCATTGTCCGAATCAGCCTGATCCAGGTTAACAACACTCGGACAGTTGTCCTTCATGTTGGGCACGCCGTCTCCGTCATCGTCAGCCATCGGCTGATCGGGGAATGGCACTCCGGGCTGGCGATACGTGATTTCTCCCAAATTCACCGAACTGAGAAGCCGCACGAGTCTTTCGGGCGTAAGCCCTGGGGGAGTTGCGCGCCCTGACAACGCAGCATCCGCGGCTCCAAGCACAGTCCTCACTGGGATCGTCGTCCCGTAAACCAATGCGCCAGCAATATATTCACCTTGCGCAAGGCTTCTTCCTTGGTTCAGCCTGGCGACCAGAAGCTGGTGTGAAAGCTCATCAGTGACGGTGTTAGAAGGCGTGTCCAACGTTCGCTGCACGTCGCTCACGGTTGCAAGCTTCAAAACGCCACCCCCCTGCCCTAACTCGATAGGAAGCTCCTTGGCGATCTCGGTGGAGTTGCCGCTCCAATACTGCGGCAACTGAATGGTGGTGGCCAATGGCCGCTGACGCCGGGCCCCCAGAACCTCGTGCGTGGTTGGTGAACCGAAAGGCGAAAAGACGTGCACAGCGTTAGACGCTTTCACGCCCTCCCAGCGCCATTTCCAGATGCCCGCCGCAGGCCCGGTAATCTTATGGATTCGCGTTTCCACGCTTAGCGCTTTGACGCCGTCATTGTTTCCTGACGGATTCGTGACGAGTGTGGTGGGCGACGTGTCCTCGGCACCAACCAAAGGCATCGAGTTGCCACTCGGATCCAAGAGCTTGTATTGGATTGATGCACTCGCCCCCAGCGACACACCTGGAAACTTGCTGTCGTTCAACGAGTCGGCATCTGATTCTTTGAGCTGGATCTCCGTGGCGCCAGGACCTACGGCTATCGGGAATTCGAAGGTACCATCGTAATCGGTGTCGCGCATGTAGGGCAGATCGGGTACTCCGAAGGGCCCCGTGGAATCGGAACCGACAAACGAGAACTCACCCAGCGGATGGCTGACCATGGCGTTCGATCGCACCTTGAAGGCGTCTGCCGTTGCCACCTTTAGCGTCTTGGTTGGGTCGGGCAAAGTGTTGCAATTCTCGGCCATGAACACGTGGAGTTCGTAAGTGAACGGGGCCTTACCGTCTGCGGCAAGCGAAGCTGCGGGCGACTGCGGACCATCAAATATCGCGTCCCAAACATCGTCGTGCAGTGCGTCGCTGCTCACTACGGGCGTAACCGGTACTAAGGCGCGGCTTCCACCATTGCAGCTGCCGCTACCGCCATCACCGCACGGATCCGCACTCAGTTGGTAGCAGGTTTTGAGAACGTTGGTTTCTTTATCAAACTGGTGCAGGCCACCGTTATCACCGTCAAAGATCTGAACGACAAGATTACCCAACGCTGCCGGATCGTCGCGCCCCACCGTTAGCTTGAGCCGAACATCGCTGGATCCTACCGTGT
>JBBSBI010000168.1:0-11725 GCA_038251425.1 Polyangiales bacterium | reverse complement strand
CAGTGTCCGTTCTGCGGAGAGGTGGACGAACTTGCCGTCGACTTGGGTGGCGGTGAGCAGCAAACGTATACCGAGGATTGTGCCGTTTGCTGTCGACCGCGCATCGTTCACGTCGAGCCAGGCGAAGAGCCGGGCGAGGTGCAGGTCTGGGTCGAACGCGAGGAGTGAACTCCCGCGTCGTCGCCTTCGACCATCTGCGCCCAATAGGGCCTCAAATCCAACTCGAGATCGAGACGGCGGAGCAGCTGAAAGATACCGCCCAGCTTGCGGTGCAAGAACAAGAGCCGCCTGGGAGGGGGAGAATGCGCCAGGCTTTTTGTGAAACGCGAACCGATGTCGCGCGAGCGAGCCGCGTAGTCCGCATCTCGAAACGCGAAGGGCTGCAGTTTGGCATCGAAGGGCTCGACCGCAGTCGTCAAGAACTCGGCGAACAAGTCCAACGTCGCGCGAGACTCTCGCTGATCAATCAAACCGAACGAGATCCCTTCGTCCGCGACGCGACGTGCATCCCCGCTGGCAACGGCGCGCAGCAGCCGAACGTAGCCTTGACGGAATTCGGGCTCGAACTCCAACGTTGCACCAAAATCCAACAGCACCACCTGGCGCTCGGCTGGGCGCATCAAGAAGTTGGCGAAGTTGGGGTCGGTCTGAACGAGCCCCCAACGGAAGAACTCCGAACAATAAAGATCGAGCAGGGACCGTGCGAGCCACAGCCGGTCGTCGCGCGGGGCACCTTGCAAGAGCCATTGCCCGAGCGGCTGCCCTTCTTCCCAGGACATGGTGAGCACGCGAGTTGCGGACAATTCGGGCAACACGCGCGGCACGACGAAGCGCGGATCGCTCGCAACTAGGCTGGCATAACGACTCTGGCAAGCACGCTCGTGCCCATAGTCGGCTTCGAGGTGGAGCAGACTGCGCAATTCTTCGAAGACGCCGTCAAGCTCGATATCGCGACGCGTGACCGTCAACCAGCCGTTACCGAACTTCCGCAGCACGTCCAAATCACTGTCGATGCTCTCGCGGACACCTGGGTATTGAATTTTCACGGCCACCGGTACCGCGCCGACCGTTGCGCGATGGACCTGACCGATACTCGCTGACGCCGCAGGAACTTCGTCGAAACTGTCGAAGGCGTTCGCCCAGTCGGGACCCAGCTCATCGACCAATACTCCGCGCAGCACCTCGAAATCAACGGGCTCAGCGCCGCCCTGAAGCTTGGCGAGTATCGCCAAGGCTTCTGGTGGTAACAGATCGCTCGCATCCATCGAGATCAGTTGGCCGGCTTTCATCAGCGCGCCCTTAAGCCGCCCCAAGCTATCGACCATCAGCCGCGCCTGCTCGATCCTTGCCGAGAGCTCCGAGCCGCGCAGCTTTTCGGCAGAGTTGCTGAAGCTCGTCCGTAGGCGATGGCGCAGCTCTTGACCAGAGAGCCCTGCAGCCAAGCCGAGCATGGCCTTAGAACGACTCCACGCATCTCGGGGCAGATGTTTCATGCGGCCTGCGGGTCGATCCGAATGGGAGCAGCCAGCTCATAGGCCTCGCGCGGATTCAGCGCAACCTGAAGCGATTCCAGCGTCAGGTACAGACCCACCAGACCGACGCCCAGGAACGTGAGGTCAGGATGCAGCTTGGCACGGCTCTGCATTGCCTCTCGAAAGATGCGGTCGAAGGTCTCGCGAAAGTGCGTTATCGAAAAGCGCATGTTCGAGGCATCGCCCGGCCCGAAGTGCTCGCGGAGCAGGTGCTCGATTCGAGCCGAAAACCCCGCTAAAGGCCGCGAGCTCCAACTGTAAAGCTCGATGCCTTGCGCGAGCTCAGCGTCCTCATTGCGGTAGAAGCCAGCGTACAACGCTTGAACGCGTCGCCTGAAGTCTGCGTCGGGCTCGTACCAGAGACCGCTTGGAAAAAACGTCAGCAACTGGTGCTGCTCGTTCCAAGCAAAGTGACGCGGGCGTAGGTCCAAGAACCACGGACCTGGGGCATGAAGCTGGTGAAAATAGAGTTCGAGCACGCTCTTTCCCACCAGAGCGCGCGCCTTTGGCGTTAGCTCCGCGCCTTGCAGAGGCGCTCGTGGTGCCGACTGGCCCACGGCAATGGCAATCTTTGCCTCACGCAGCGACGCGGCCAGCGTCTCTGCGGAACGCGCCCGTTCGCTCTCTGAGCCATAGTGGCGCACAATGCCTAGCGCGCTAGCCAGCACACGCGGCACGTGAATGACTTTCAACGCCGACAGCGACGTGTAGGGTAGAAAATCACGAAACGGCTCAGGGGTGAGCCGGGTTGCCCAGACAGCTTCCATCGGGGAAGTATTTGAGTGCTTGCGCTGGCGCCGTCAAGGGCCACCTCGCAGTGCTCGGTTTTCAGGCCGCGGTGCGGGCCAAAAGAGACCTGAGTTTGCGTTGGAATTTGTGTTGGAAGAGGTTGAGGGGCGAGGCGCGTAACGCATGACTCAGCTTGCCGATAGGGCGGCAACTACCTTGACACGCACCAGCTGAGTACCCAGGACCCGTAGCATGACCTCGGGGATGGATTTTGCGTTTTCAATTCTCCGCCAATCCTTGCTCCTATTTTTTCTCTTTACGCTTCCCCCGCTGGCGCTCTTGGCGGCGGTGGTGAGCCAGGCGCCTAGCTGGAAAGAGTGGGCAACTCAGGGTTCCTCCTATCTTTTTGGGTTGTTGGCAGTTCTACATTTTCCACATTTCTGGCTTTGCCGTGGGGTCGCAGGCCTGCAAGATCAGATTCAACCGAGCGCGACATGCACCTGAACCTCCGGGCCCGCATGAGCCGCTTTGGGTCACACGGGAGGAAGATCATCACTCTTTCCCGGCCTGTGCTGTGGATCAACACAGTCGGCCCCGCTTGGGTTGGGATGTGGATCACTGGAAGCCTTTGGCAGAACTCATTTCTGCCGCTCCTGCTTTGGTTGACGCTGCCCTTCAATCTACTCGTTTACGGAGTTAACGACATCTCCGATCTGGATACTGATGCACTCAATGACCGCAAAGGAGGCTGGGAAGGTGGGCGCATTAGCAAGGAAGATATTCCCGGGTTATTGACCTGGGTCGTCGCCGTCAATCTGCCTTTTCTCGTCTATTTTGCAGCGACTTACCCGCGCAACGCCATCATCGCTATTGCTGTATATACGGTTGTTTTCGTGTTGTATTCACTGCCCCCTAGGCTGAAGTCTCGGCCAGTGCTCGACAGCGTGAGCAATGCGGCCTACGCGCTGCCTCTGGTCATTGTTCCGTTGGCAATGAACGAAGAGATCATCTGGCCCGCTGTCTACGGGCTGATGGCGTGGAGTATCGCCAAGCATTGTTTTGACTCGATTCAGGACATTGAGCAAGACAGCCGAGCCGGACTCAAAACGACGGCAGTTGTCTTCGGAAAGAGTGGCGCTGTGGTCTTCTGCGGTGTTTTCTGGGCAGTCTCTTCCTTGGCGTTTGCCAGAATTAGTCTATCGCTTGCCTGGTTGAACGCTTGCTACGCAGCGCTATTGCTTGCCGGCATGGCGAGTGCTAGCGAACGAGTCAGGCAACGCCGTCTCTATCGCTATTCAGTGGCATTCCCATACGTCGTTGGAACCTATGCCGGTGTATCGCTGGCGCTAGCCGTTTTTATGGGCACGTGGAGCCGGCCTTGAGCCAACGCATTGCTGTCGTCGGTGGCGGGCTCGGTGGGCTCGGTTGCGCGGCGCTGCTATCGGCGGCCGGCCATCGCGTGACGTTGTTGGAGAAGAACGCTTGGCTCGGAGGTAAGTGCCGACGCGTTTTTCATCGCGGGGTAGTGATCGACACCGGTCCGGCTATGTTGACCTTCCCGCAGTTGTTGAATGCGTTCAACTCACGCTGGGAGAGCCTTTCCGGGCAGACTGCTCCGTTGCTCGAGCTGGTTCGGCTCGACGGCATTGGTCACTACTGCCGCGAGGACATGACCCAGTCGTTGCCCCTGACTCAAGGGAACGCGGGCTATGAAGACTGGCACGCCTACGCATTACGTTATCAACCTCTATCAAAAGTTCTACTTGATCTGCTCGTGACTGATCCAAGGAGTCGCGCTGCTGTCGCTCCGGCGATGAAGATGATTCGCTTACTGGGCGGAAGCTTTAGTCTGGACGCCTGGTTAAAGCGGGCCAAAATCAGGGATGGACGACTTCACGACATTATCGAACTTCAGTCGCTCAACGCCGGTGGCAATGCGAGCCAAGTCCCCGCGCTTTTCGGAGCGCTCCTCGCGACACTCGCTACCGACGGAGTGTTTGTGCCGAAAGGAGGAATGTATGGTTTGATTCTTCATCTCGAGTCTTTGCTCAGAATTCAGCATGTCGATATCAGGACGGGTTACAGCGTCACACGAATTAACAATCGCAAAGTAACTGGGCCAGATGGCGAGGAAGAGTTTGATGTTGTAGTCAGCGCTGTCGATCCGCTCTTGACGGCGAGGCTTACGGATTCGCCCCCACCAGTAACCGTCAAGAACCCACTCAGCTGTTCTGTTCTCGGACTGTTTGGTAGCGTCAAGCCTAGGATTAGCGAACGCTTGCCGATCCATCAGGTGTTCATGCCGAAGGATTCGTCGAAGTTCTTTTCTGAGCTCGTGCAGGGGTTACTGCCCGAATCTAGCATGGTGTTTTGCCACAACTATCCTTTAGGACATCCAATCAATCCCGACCCGCAGCATGCGGTGATGGCGTTTCTATTGACGATTCCAGCGGCTCAGTTTTCGCCGACACGTCTTCAGGAATTTTCGGATCAACAGTGCAGACGCGTTGCAAAGCTCATGGGTCTAGCTTCGGTGCTACCCAATGAAAACCCATTCAAAGAGCTGTGGCTCGATGTGCCGACCGTGCTTGATCCCGCCTATTACGGTGAGTTCGGTCATCCCTCAGGTGCTCTCTATGGTCACTTAGTCGCGCCGATTGCGGCCGGGCCTTTTCACCCGGTGCGTTACCAACATGCGCTTCGCTGGCTGTGGCAGGTTGGGGCCGGGGTTCATCCTGGTGGCGGTATACCGGGGACACTGGGCGGAGCAATCATCGTCAGCGAAAAGATCCTCGGCGCACTCGCGCACAGCATCAATCTGAATTCGCGTACTGCCCCGCGGCAAAAGGTGCCATCGATGTGAGAAAGACTCGCTTCTTTAATGCATACAGGGCCCCATTCTTCGCCTTGCCGTTTCTTGCATCAGGGGCGGTCGGTGCAACCTACTTCTCGGCATTGCCAGGCCAGACATCGGTGGCGAACCTCTTCAACATCCTCCTGGCCATTCCCGCTTTTTACGGACTACGACAGGCTTCTGGAAACGCTCGTGCGCTCATGACGCTCGTCGCGCTGTCGGTCTTTGCGTTCAGCATTGAGTCGCTAGCAGTCTTGAGCGGCATTCCTTATGGTCGCTTCTCGTATGGTCCGAATTTGGGCCAAAAGCTTTTCGGGTTAGTTCCCCTGACGCTCCCAGTTTCGTGGATACCTATTGTCCTTGGCAGCAGAGTCTGGGCGGTTGCCGTTTGTGGTCGAGAAAGAGTTTTCGCCGTCTTTTTGCTGTCCGTTTTCTTGATGGTCGCCTTCGACCTGATCATCGATCCTGGGGCTGTTTCGCTAAAATATTGGACGTGGGAAGAGGCCGGAGACTACTACGGAATTCCTGAGACGAATTTTGTTGGCTGGCTGATTTCATCTACTCTAGCGCAAGCGCTGGTTACTTGCTGTCTGCGGCCTACTGATCGTCTGCCGTGGATTGTCACTTTTTCAATGATTTGGGGACTATTCTTCTGGACCGGCATAGCCATTCTTGAGGGCCGTATTGCTCTGATCATCTGGGCTGGGCTACTCGGCGCTTCTTGGCTTCGCTGTCATGCAAGAGCGAGCACTGGATCACCGCTCGTGTCCCATTGATTCGCCATGTGAGAACCCGAATGCGAAAGTGTCGACGTGTCAGGGCTTTACGCGAACGCGCCGACTCGTCCTGCCGACTCCACCTCGGTTGGCGCGCAGGGCGTCTCCGTTGGTCCCGGGGATGCGGGCGATCTCGCGCCGGTCGATGGTGCGCTTCGTCGACTCGCGTGCAAGGCGCCCGCCGCGAACCGTGACCTCAAGCGGAACTCCTGGAGGTGGCACCACCGCAGGTTGACTCTCGCTCGTCAGGCGCACGTTGACATTCGCCACTTGCGCCGGCTCCAGAGACTCCTCGTAGGACTGCTGCACGAAGCCGCTGCCGGCGATCGTGATCGTGTAACGCCCGACGGGAACACCTTCGATCGTCCATGCCCCATCTGCCCCTGGCGATCCACTTCCGCGGAGCTCGGTGATCACTCGGCCTGTGAGGCGCGATGACGCCCCCTAGGACCGCCGTTAAGCGACGCGCGTTCAAGAACAGCAATTCTCCCGCCACCTGCGGTCTCTAGGCATGCGCGATCGGAAGATCACGTTGGCGAAACAGCCCTCCCGCCGCTCCCCGACGGTTTTTCCTACATATTCCTTCCTAAGTTTCTAATGGTGCTCCCTCGGGGCGGCGCTAAATAGCTAGCAGGAACGGGAGTTGATTGGCCATGAACGTACATCCAGAAGCAAACACAAAGGTGAGCCGTGCCGTGGACCTGACGCAGCTCCAGGCTCAAATACGGATTCTCATCATGCTTGAGGAAACGGAGACTCCCGTCATCAGCTGCTACGTCCACCGTGTCGTAAGCCAAAATGGCGCAGGCGTTCCGGAATTCGCCCAGCGTCTGCGAGCGATCCGCAACGTGTTGCGTGGCCAGGAGCTTGAGGAGTTTGAAGCAAGGTTCTCCCGTATCCAAATCTACCTGACTTCAGAGCTTCGACCCACAACCCAAGGTATCGCCCTGTTCGCACGCGGGGGTAGGCGGCCATTTTTCATGGCACTGCAGTTTGATGTGCCATTGCCCAGTCGGCTCTCTGTGAATTCGACCCCTGATGTTTATCACCTCGTAGAGCTCAAGGACACCTACCACCGCTTCGTCGTCCTTATCTCCACTGAAGAGAGCGCGCGCATCCTGGAGGTCAACCTCGGCACTATCACACGCCAGCTCTGGGCGGAGCGACCAGAACTGCGAGACCGCGTGGGGAAGGAATGGACGCACGAGCACTACCAGAATCATCGCCGCGATCGTGGAGACGCTTTTATGCGTGAAAAGCTCGCCATGGTTGAGAAGCTGATGGCAGCGGAGGGGCACACGCACCTCATTCTGGCCGGTCTCCCACACCTAGCGGAGCGCGTCCGTGAGCGCCTTCCAAAGCATATCCAAGCCAAGATCATGGATGTGGTGCCGACCTCAGAATACGCCGGTGTGGTTGATGTCATTGCGGCCACTTTGTCGACCTTCATCGAACATGTTCAGGCGCAATCCCAAAGCGCCGTGGCGCAACTCGAAACTGCACTCCGAACCGGAGGCTTGGCCGCATTTGGAACTCCAGCCACGTATGAGGCGCTCCGGCAGGGGCAAATAGATATCCTCGTGATGGCTCGCGAGTACGAGGGCAGCATTGCCTGGAATTGCACCCATTGCGGCTGGATCGACACCACCCAGGCTCGACCGAAATCATGCCCGGACTGCGAGCACCAAGAGCTCCGAACAGTGAACCTGAAGGAAGAGATGATACGCATTGCGGAGCGACAAGCGGTCAAGATCGACTTGGTGCAACAGAGCGAAGTTCTGATGCGGCTCGGGGGTGTAGGTTGCCTGCTTCGCTGGGAAGCGACGCCGATTTGGGGCAGTTCTTGAACGAGCAGGAACCCTCGTTGCGCGGTAGGGTCCAAGCTTTCGTCGAACACGCACGTTTCGATCAGATCGTTGTGGTGCTCATTGTGGCCAACGCGATTGTGCTGGGGCTAGAAACCTCGGCTGACATGACGGCGCGCTTCGGGGGGATCCTTAGGATACTCGATCATACCGCGCTCTTGTTATTCGTCGCCGAGCTCCTGCTCAGGGTATTCGTATATCGCGCTCGATTCTTTCGAGATCCGTGGCGCGTCTTCGATCTCGTAGTTGTCGGTATCGCTCTTTTCCCAGCAAGCGAGGTATTCAGCGTGCTCCGGACGTTGAGAGTGCTACGCGTTCTGCGCTTGGTTTCTATCGTGCCTTCGATGCGGCGGGTGGTGAGCGCGCTTCTCACAGCCCTGCCCGGCATGGCGTCGATCATGGGACTCATGGGGCTTTTGCTTTACGTGTCGGCCGTCGCAGCCACCAAGCTGTTTGGGGTCATCGCGCCTGAGTATTTTGGAACTTTTGGGGCCTCGCTCTTCACCCTCTTTCAGATCATGACGGTCGAAGGCTGGCCTGATATCGCACGCGCGGTGATGGTCCAATCCCCCTATGCGTGGGTGTTTTTCGTCACTTACCTGCTTCTTGGAACATTCATGGTGCTCAATCTCTTCATCGCGGTGGTGGTGAATGCTATGCAGTCAAAAGTGGCCGAAGATCTCAGGGACGAAGGGGATGCTCACTCGCAGCAAATCCTGAGCGAGTTGCGCGCGCTCCGGCAGGAGCTTGAGACGCTCAGGCAGGTTAAAAGTTGAGCCCGATCGCGGGCGTGGCCAGAAAAGATTCCGAGGACGTCTATGAGCGTGTGGAGCCCGCCGTGCCCCGATGGGTGGAGCATTGGGTTAAGCTTTCCGAGAGCGCCTGGGCTCTGCCAGGCACCAACCTTCGGTTCGGGCTCGATTCGGTCTTGGGGTTCTTGTTGCCGGGGCTCGGGGACTGGATTTCGGCAATCGGCTCGTTGGCGATGATTGCTGAAGCAGCGCGGCGACAGGTCCCCGTTCGGGTGCTCATCCGTATGCTTCTCAACGTGATTCTAGATACCGCCTTTGGGAGCGTCCCAGTGCTCGGTGATGTTTACGACTTCTTCTTTCGTTCCAACACGAAAAACCTAGCGTTGCTCCGCCGCCACGCGGGGCCCGTTGTCCGGTCTGGAGTCGCCAGCAGCCAGCTCGGGCTGGCGGTAGCTCTCATTGTGGCTACAGCGGCGATGCTTTTCTGGGTGAGTGTGATGGGAATCGTGTCGCTGGCACTCTGGGTGCTCCTGCGCGGGAAGCTTGGCTGAACTCGACATGTCGAAATTCTCTACACATGACTTCGTTTTTGTCGTCTTGTTCTACGTTCCGTAGGCCCCATACTTACCGGCAGAAGGACTGGCGATGCGAAACTCTCTGCGAATCGGTTCAATGTTCGGAATACCGGTATTGGTGCACTTTAGCTTCTCGCTGATAGTGCTGTTCGGCGCCGTTCAGGGTGGTATCTCCCACGGCCCACGAGGCGCTCTGTTCGGGGTGATGAGCATGTTCGCCATTTTTGCTTCGGTGGTGCTCCACGAAATGGGGCATGCGCTCATGGCTCGGCGCTTCGGCATACAAACGGTCGACGTCACGCTCTATCCGCTTGGTGGAATTGCCAGGATGAGCGGGGAAGCCAAGAGCCCGTGGCGGGATGTCGCCATTTCCGTCGCTGGCCCGGCGGTGAATTTGGTGCTGTTCATCGGGCTCGCCGTCGTCGGTCTAAAAACGGGTCTCATTTCGACGGAGCTGCCGCAGGCTCTCGGCCCTTCGCCGCAGGGCTTGTTGCTGGTGGTCCTCACTGCGAATCTCATGTTGTTCCTGTTCAACCTGCTTCCCTTCTTCCCGCTGGACGGCGGAAGGATCCTGCGTTCATTGCTGACGCTCAAAGTTGGGGCCGAGCGTGCCACGCTCTGGGCAGCGCGCACGGGTCAGGCAGGGGCCGTTTCCATCGGGCTTTTCGGTGTATTTTCGGGGAACCTACTCACGGCACTGGTGGCGGGCTTTCTGTTTATTTCCGCCTCTCAGGCGTACGCCCAAGTGCAGTTTGAAAGCGCCACGGCACGGGTTACTACAGGCCAAGCCTATGAGCGCGGAAGCGTCATTTTGGAGCCTGCCATGCAGCTCCGCGCAGCGTTCGAGACACTCAAGCATTCATCCCAGGTGGCATTCCCGGTGGCGCTTGAAGGGCAGCTGCTGGGAGCGGTACATCGAGATGAGCTCCAATTTCGCGAACAAGCGAACGAACATCTAGGGTACGTTTCGAGCATCATGCACCGCAACCTGCCTGAGTTTCCGGCCAGCGCACCGCTTGGGGATTTTCTAAAGCTCGCCAAGGAAAATCCACGCGTGATTGCGACGGTTAAGGACGACGGTGAGCTCTTGGGATTCTTAACGCTAGACCACGTCCTCAAGAGTCGGATCTCCACGCCACCGGCAGCTGCGCCCGGCGGCAAAACTCCTGTAGCCACGCGCGGCGTGCTTGGCGAAGATCGTGGGTAAAGGGCCCAGAAAATCATGCTAGATCTACACCTGCTGTCTCAAACCTCGGTCGCAACCGGGGACCCCAAGCTCATCGCGTACGGTCTGTTTTTGCTGTTGGTATTGGCGTTTCTGGCGCTTGATCTTGGTGTGTTCCATCGCGAGGCACACGAAGTCTCGATGAAGGAGGCGCTCACCTGGTCGGTGATTTGGGTGAGTTGCGGAGTCGCTTTTTCGGGCGTTGTTTACGCGGCCTATGATGGCCAATGGTTCGGCTTAGGTACCAACACGCCGCTCTACAATCCCGCGGCCAACACAGACCCGTCTGTGCCTCTCCTCATCACGGGCACCGTTGCTGGGCTTGAGGCAGCCAAGCAGTACCTCACCGGCTACGTGGTGGAAAAGTCCCTCGCGATGGACAACATCTTCGTGATCGCGATCCTTTTCGGATATTTCGCCGTGCCCGCGAAATATCAACACCGAGTGCTGTTCTGGGGGATTCTT
Source organism: Polyangiales bacterium (assembly GCA_038251425.1). GTDB lineage: Bacteria > Myxococcota_A > Polyangia > Polyangiales > Polyangiaceae > JBBRRP01. The sequence goes on along the minus strand of JBBSBI010000168.1, from coordinate 952 downwards.
GGGGCGCTCGTCATGCGCGGTACCATGATCGCGGTCGGTGGTAGCCTGATTCTGGAGTACCAATGGGTGCTCATTATCTTTGGCCTCTTTCTGTTGCTGACCGCCGTCAAGATGGTGTTCGCGGGCGAGGAGAAAGACCCGACTAACGATCCAGTGGTGCGGCTCATCAAGCGCTTGTATCCGGTCACCGAGTTTTACGACGGACAGCGTTTCATCACCAAACGAACCCTTCCGTCCACTTACACGCGCGATCCGAGCACCGGGAAAGAAACCCAGGATCCGCCGCCAGCCGGCACACTCAGGGCTCGTTGGGCCATAACTCCGCTGCTTTTGGTGCTCATCTTGGTGGAAATCACCGATTTGGTGTTCGCAGTTGACAGCATCCCCGCCATCTTCGCGATAACGCCTGATCCGTTTATCGTCTTCACGAGCAATGTCTTCGCCATCTTAGGCCTGCGTTCGCTCTACTTTTGCCTGGCTGCGCTGATCTCAAAGTTCCGCTTCTTGAAGCCCGCGCTCATACTTATCCTAGCGTTCGTCGGCGTGAAGCTACTATTGCTGAGTGTGCCCCCGTACCTCGACGATATGGGTTCCTTTTTCGGGATTGCGCTCGAAGCCGGCCGAGCCATCAAGGTGAGTACTACGGTCTCGCTTTCAGTGGTCCTCGGTTTGCTCGCCAGCGCCGTGATCGCCTCCATTGTTGCGCCGTCCCCTGCTGTCGCTAAGAGCAGTTGAAAGAGGTCCCGCAGGGTCCCGCATGCGCCGCATGCCCCGCATGCCCCCCGGCTGACTTCGTCGGGGTCTACTGCCTGGGTTAGCACCTCCGCCAAAGCCAGACCGATTCCCGAGCTCCCGCCTCCTTCAAACTCTTGGAAGCCATTATTTAGTGAACAGAGATAGTAAGCATGCTTACTATCTCGATTCGCCTCGAAAGCACTCTCGCCGCTGAGGT
>JBBSBI010000167.1:0-11921 GCA_038251425.1 Polyangiales bacterium | reverse complement strand
CGCATTTGCTGAAAGCCAAGAGCCTGCCCGGAGGGCAACACATCGTAGGCGGGAGAGAGCTCGTACTCCCTTCTGTCGCGCATGAGCAGCGTGTGATTTTTCTCATGATCGTCTGTGTTGTCGATAAGAATATTGAAAACCATACGACGAAATAGCTCTTTCATCTGCAGTATGTTGACGCCGTTCTCGGTCACGCCGCGTCGACGGAGTAGCTGAGCGAGTTCAGGATAGCCGAAAGATTCGCCTGCAGCTTTGAGCACCACATTCGCAGACAGAGCATGGATGCGCTGCCCCGCCTGGCGGTCAAACCGTTTGATTGCTACGGCGTGGCCATGCGTTAGCCGAATGGGCAGCGTAGTTGCGACACGAATCTTAGCTAGCTGAGCCAAGGTCATCGACGCGTGCTCCACAAGCGGAGAGTCCGTGGGGTCTCCGTCGGAAAACTTCACCACCCACGGTTCACCATCGATCGCCAGCAGGGCCTTCGGACGTGCTCCGCCCATGGTCACTCCGGGCGAAATGAGCCGCTTCAGTTCTGGGGCGATGGGTTCCTTCGCCAAAACCTTTCGTATGACCTCATGCATCGCGTTGGTGTCCTTCAACGAAGGCAACGGACCCAATCGACGCGGTTCGTATTGATGGGGAGACGTTGAAACACCGAGTGCACCAAAACGGTCGTCCCCGGCAAAGTACAGGTATTCCATTAAGGACAAACGCTGAGGTTTGTCGAGGAATCGAATGATCCGCTCGCCCCAGCGATCTGGACGTGCATCGTCGACAGCCCCGGCCGCAGTATCATCCTCGGGCGGGAAGAACTCCTGTCCTTGTAAGAGGGGAAGGTCTTCGCTCAACGCGAGGCCATGTTCGCACCACTCATCAGAATAGGAGAGTGACACGCCACGGGGTGCGCGGCTTAGCTTGATTGCACCGATGAACACCGGCTTTTCTGGGTTAGCCAGCCACCAAAGATAAAGTTGATCCTGCGGCTGGTAGCGATTTGCGGCGGCTTCCTTCATGCGACCGACCGTACCGTTCTGCGCTTCAGAGCACGCCGCACCTCCCGCTCGAGAGCACCCAAATCATGCTTTGGATCCGCGAGCTCCACGAGCGCCTGCGCCCGCCCTATCATCCACAGGGCAGTCACGTAAACTCCTATTGCAACTCCTGGCTCACCGCGCTCCATTCGAATCAGTGTGGGTACCGAGATACCGAGGCGTTTGGCCCAAACGCGTTGTGTCTCGTTGCGCCGCGCGCGAGCAATGCGGAGGTGCTCCCCGAGGAGCTGAAGCGCTCCGGCCGCCACGGGGGGCATGGAAGCAGCGACCTCATCTGTCTTAGACATGATATATACTTGACATAACTCCCTGGTTTGATCAACTTTATATTATATGTACAAAGACGAGCCGGTCTGAGCGCCTTCGCCCATGCCCAATCCATCCCCTGAAACCCCCTGACACTCCCCATGCACATTCCCGAAACCGGAGGTGTCATGATCATGCTCAATCGCCCTCACCGAGAACGACATCAAGATCGTGAACGTTCCAACCGACCAAACGCCGCAAACGTTGAAATCTGGAAGATTCGGCTGAACGGCTGCTGTGACATCAGCCTTCGCCGGGTGCGTCCGAATCCTCGCCCGCTGTAGCAACCACGCGCAGTACATCAGAAAAGCTGAGGAGCCCAACGAGCGTGCTCCCATCCAGTACGGGCACACTCCGTACTCCACTCATGCGCATCAGACGCAAGCAGTCGACGACACTGAAATCCTTCTGCACGGTGATGGCAGGCGTGGTGAGTGCGTCGGCCACGCGGAGCTGACCGAGAAGCTGGGGCTCGCTATCGCACAGGATCTGCACGATATCTTTGGCTGTGATGATGCCAACGCAACGGGTTTCGTCAGCGTCGGGCACAATCAGGCAATGCACGTGGTGCGCATGCATCAGAGCAGCGGCGGTCTTGAGCGACTGATCGCTGGCAATTTTCAGAACATCGCGAGTCATGAGCGAAGCTGCGGTGGTTTGGCGGAGGTTCATCAGGTGGGCCTTTCACTGCGAATACAGCGCGTTTCTGGGTCAAACGTGAAGCGAGTGGCGTGGGTCAGCTCAGCAAACGAGATCGAAGCCTCGCCCATTTGGAGCTTCACTCCTGGGTGAATCGTGCCCTGCACCTGTACGAAGGCAGTCCAGAGGAGCTGGTCGCGTTGTTTGATGCGCTCCACTTTGCGCAGTAGCTCACTCTCGGCAAAGCTCGCCTGCTCGCGCCCCAGCTTGCCGCCTTTCTGGCGTGCTCCCTGCCCGAACCCGCGTGGGGCGAATGAACGGCGCTGCGCAAGCCGCTCTGCTTTGGCCTGGTCGAGCCTTCTTTGAGCATCGCCCACCGGACTCGCTAAAGGCTCGCCGATAACAATGAGTGTATCAGTGGCCGAGTGAGCATTGCCAAGCTGGCCAGCAACCAAGCTGTGCTCAGCGTTAGCCGTGCCTCCCCGTAAACCGCGGGTGACTTCAATCCGTCGCGCGTTGAGCTCGCAGCCCGTGGCTTCTTCCAACTTCAAGAGATCCCCAGCGTGCAGGCGAGCATTTTCGGCGTGCTTGGCGGCCAGGCTGCCGGCAGCCTCTACAAAGGCAGAATCGCTGCCGGAAATCCCCAATTTGACGTGCACGTTACCGCCAGCTCGGATATTCCCACCTTCCACGCCACCCTGGATCTCAACGTCCCCGGTGCAGGTGACTTGAAACGATTGCCGGACGCTTCCTTTCACCAGCATCGTTCCCGGCATCTCGAGATCTCCTGACCTCAGGTCAACGTCCGAAGGATGCAGATAGTGTTGCACTACATCCAGGCTTTGCCCGGCTTTGTACAGCACCACCCCCGGCTCCAGAGCCACAATGACACCCTCCGAATCCAGCCGAACCTTGGAGCCAAGCGTCAAAGTAAAACCTGCAACTTCTGCGCAAGCGATCACCTCGCCATCCACACGCCGACCGTCCATTCCAGGAACCGCAGCAACCACCGTGGCAATCACTTCTTCCGCCGTCACAGGTTTCAGCAGCTCACGATCGTGGAAGTCCATCGTTCCGTCGTCGGAAACGGAACCAGCCTGAATTCCCGGATGAAAATGCGGAATCAACTGCGCATCCTGACCCGGCATCACAGCTCGCCCCCGTGCTACGAGCTCCGCTTTCACTTCATAGGCCGGGTCGACGAGCGCCATCCCCAGCTGGGCCAGCGCGTGTTCGTCCACCCCAAACACCACCCCTGTGCGCGTTAACGCGTCGGCTAGCTGGCTCACGCTACTCGCCTCGCCTGCTTGGATTGTAACGAAAGCAGAAAGCCCATCACTCGCGACAGCAACCTGGATCCGTTCGACTTTTGCCTCTTCCAAGCCCTTTAGCATCCGCGCCGGATCGAGAGGTGTCAAGGAAGGCTCGCCTCAATGCGGTGGCGCCGTCTGCGACGGTGCTGGGTTCTTCGGTGGAAAGAAAAACTCGGTGGGTGTGCGCGAAAAGCGCGCGATCAGAGCTGGAATCAAACGGCGACCAGCATGCTCCACCCCACGCGCCTTGAGCGCGACGGTGAGCGCCAGCGTGAAGCTGACACCGAAGTTTAGCGAGAGAATCATGAAAATACCTAAAACGGCCTCGAGCAGACCGTGATGCAAGGCGGCGGGGCCGAGCGAACACACAGCTAAGGTGAGCGCGCCGGTGGAGAGTGTGACGTGCCGCACTTCCAAGGGCACTCCGAGAAATTTACCCATCACGGGCATCATTCCGAGCAAAAAACCGAGGCTCACGTTGCCACCCAGTCCGGCAATGTGGTGCGCGAATTTTTGCGAGGCCCAGCGCATGAGCCAGCGTGGAGAACGAGCCGCAATGGCCTCGGGCAAGCGATGGTACGTTGACCAATTCTCCAACCAGCCAGCGCTCAAGCTCGAAAGCCACAGGAAAACGCCCGTGAGCGCTGCAAAATAGACGGTGCCTGTTTCAAAGGGGTTGAAGGAATGGAGCGTGTATTCGGCGGCCGCTAGGTCGAGAAAGACTTCGCCAGTGACGCGCTCATAGCCGACATGAAAAGCGACGGCCGCTGGGATCACCATCCCGACGTTACCCACGACCGCGATGAATTGCGAACGACAGATGCGTGCAATCAAGGTCACGAGCTCGCCGAGCGCGGGTGCAGTAGTCGAGCCGTGGAGCGCGTGTGCGAGGGCCGCTCCAATGGCAGAGGGTTGTTTGGTGGCGAGCGTGAAACCGAGCAATTGGATCAACAGAAAGCTGCAAGCGTAATTCGTGGAAGCAAAAAACCCTTCGACAAACAGCGGGAAATGGCCCCAAGCGATGGCATATTTCATCGCGCAGGTGAACGCCGTGAGAAAGCCGCCTCCCGCGGCCGAGCTCAGCATCTTCCAGTATTCAGCTTTGCTGACGGTGATGTAGTGCTCACCCGTGTGGCCAGCGCGTTCGATCACCTTGCGCGCAAGCAAATGAATGTTGGTGCCTGCCAGATCGAGCAGGCTGCGATCATTGATTCGGGCCAGCGCAATCTCGTGGAGCAAATTCGTGGTGGTCTGAGCTTTCGCTTCGCCGGGCTCATCCAGAAGTGCGAGGAGTTGAGTGAGCCGATTCAAATTCTTATCGATGACCTCAATCCGATACACCACATCCACGCTCACACCGAAGCGCTCAAGATGCGTGAGCACCGAACCGAGAGCAATGCGCGACGCCAAGATCTGCGCGTGGCATGCTTCAACGGATCCCGACCCATCGAGCAGCGCATCGCACACGCGCGGCAGGCGAAAGAAGGGGGAGTCGCTGAGCCCGGCCTTGGGTGAACGAGCCCGTATTTCACGGGATAAGCCGAGCGCGGAGGTGCGCGCGGCGATCAGGGCAATCGCATCCAGTAGCCCCTGGCGCAACCTGCTGGCCGCTGTGGCTGAGAGCAGGGTTTGAATGCGCAGGGCTTCCGCGGCAGGGAGTGCAGCGAGCCAACTTGCGGCTCGGCGATCCGCGAACCAAGCCGTGAGCAAGGCACCCAAATCGCCTTCATCGCGCAGCGTGGGTAGAAAGCGGCGCGCCAGGCGATCTTTGCTCTCTTCCCAAATGCCTCGATCATTGGAAAGCCCACTTTCAAACAGCGGCATTGCATCCACTTGAGCCAGCGTTGTCGCGAGCAAGCGACTCACCGACCCCCGAAACGTGGGAGCGACCTCAAGCGCATCGAGCAACGTCGACAACCGACCTTGCGCTCGTTTCGGATCGCGCGTGGGCCAACCGCGCAGCAGCCAACGGACCCCGCTTGCAAGTGCGCGCGTGCTCGCCTCAACGCTCACTTCCGTGTTGGGCAATCCACTCAGCCAAGCGAAGAGCTCGCGGAGCGCACTGCGGTTCACGTGCGCGCGAGCGAACCGCGTGCAAAACGCTTGGCTACTGCCAGTGAATTCAGCCTCCGCGTCGGATACCCCGGAAATTTCCATGTAACTGCACTATACCGATCCCGCTTCTGAATGGCAGGCTGCGCTTCGAAAGCCTCTCGAAAGCCGCCCCCGATCATAGTGGCGAGGCCGCGCCACGGGAACGTCAGGTGACGCGGCCCTTTTCGTTTCTTGGAAGATAGTAAGCATGCTTACTACCTTGTGTTCGACTTTGAGATAGGGGTCACCACCACCAACGAGTTTGGGAACACGTCTTCATTCAAACGATCTATGATCGGCTGTAGGGGCCCGATCTGAATCGGTTTGGCTTTTAGTTTACGCTCCTAACCTTGGGGAACGCGGACGTGGACGACGACAGCCGGCCATTCGAGCTCGGCTGTTCGGGTAGACCGCCGAGAACTCAGCTCATATTTCTCGAGGCGTGTTCGTTGGCGAATAGGGGGCAGAGTTAACGACACCGGCACGACGGCTCCACGCGCACGCCAATATCTCCGGCAAGTTCAGCTCACGGAAACAGTGACACGCAGAAACGCTGCGGGAATGGACGTGGTGGCCTTGTTTTGACTCTTGTTTTGGCTTTCAAACAGCGCTTGGAGATCGGAGCGCAACTCATCCGCGCGACCGCTGTTGGCTGCGGCGTCGAACGCATTCATGGTTGGGCCGTAGTAGTTCTCGAATGCAAGAAGCAGCTCGGCGGGTGTGCCCGCGGAGTTGAAGGTGTAGGTGTCCCGGAGGAACGAGATCTGCTCTTTGGGCACGCCGGCGGCTGAAAAACGTTCGATCACGTTGCTTTCAACGCCCCACGTCATCGGGCTGATGAAGCCTTCGGCCGGAGGGGGCGAATAAGACGCGGCTACTTTCAAGATCTGCGCAACTAACGTTGGGTCACCAGGGATCCAATTTCCCATGACGATGCGACCTCCCGGGCGGGTCACTCGAACCATTTCCTTGGCCACGTCGAATGGCTTCGGTGCGAACATGGCGCCGAAGATGCTCACCACGCGGTGAAAGCTGCGATCTGCCAACTCGTGCAAATTGCAGGCGTCGCCTTCCTGAAACTTGCAGTTGGATAAACCAAGGGCCTTCACGCGTGCATTGCCAGCCCTTACCAGATTCTCTGCGATATCCACACCCAACACGTTTGCACCGAGCTGGGCGGCAGGTAAGGCCGTGGTGCCGTCGCCACATCCCAGATCCAGAACGTCCATGCCGTGCTCAATGCCAAGTGATGCAACCAGCGCTTCTCCGCTGGCTCGCATGCTCGCCGCGATACGCGTGAAGTCACCCTTTTCCCAAAGCGCTTTATTCGGATTCATCGTGTCATGCTTTCTATCGTTGGAGTTTACAGATCGAGGCTCTTTGGTGCTTCCACCCAGGGGAGCTAGCGGCCGACCGCGTTCGGTAGGCTCCGCCGCAACGGCGTTTTTTAGCAACGGACGGTTGCGTGAATTTGCACCCAGGCTACCAACGATGGCGAGGATCTGCATTTCCGCGCGCTTCCACCCGGGAATCGCGCCTAGCTCAGTGCAATCGGAGTACCGGCCACTTCATCACCCACAGCCGCTGGGTCGAGCCCGAATACATTTAACACGCTGCGTAGCAAAAGATTGTGTGGTGTTCCGCTGTAGGCGATGCTGCGGCCCGACGTTACCTTGCCGCCAGCTTTGCCAAAGGTGTGGAACGGAATACCTTGGTGGGAATGGGCCTCCCCGCTCGAAAAATCCGTAAAAAAGAGCACGAGCGAGTTGTCCAGCATGTTCCCGGAACCTTCGGGGGTTGACTTCAGCCGGTTCAGAAATTTCGCCACCTCAGCTGCAAAGAACAGCTGCACTTTTTCCATGCCAACTGAGAGCACGCCACCGTGTTCGAGCGCATGATGGTCATCCTTTACGCCCAGCCAATCAAACGTCACCTCGGTGTGTGCTGTTCCAAGGAGTTGCATCGATGCCACGCGCGTTAGGTCGCAGTTAATAGCCTGATACAAGAGCTCAAACTGTTGAGACGTGACTCCCGGAATATCGGGACCGGGACCGGAGCCTGGCGGATAGGATTGTGCGTAAGGAACGGGTGTGAGGGTGGGAGCGGCGCAGCTTGACCCCGGTGTGGCGCCGGGAATGCCGTAATCTCCCGCTGGCTTGCCGCCAATCACCTGCTTTTCGAGCTCGCGCAGGGACGTCAAATGCTGCTCGAGCTTCTGTTGTTCACCCACGCCTGCCACAGCTTTGAGCGCCGTGACCTCAAGAATCATGCGGTCGAGCACACTTTTGCCACGGGCTACGGTGTCCGCAGCCGATGCGGTGGATGTGGTGCCGGTGCTGCTAGCGCTCGGGATGCCGGTGCCAAAAAGGCGAGTGAACATCTCGCCTGGATCTTGAATCGGTGGCTGCGGAGTGCCGCTCTTGAAGATCATGCGCCGCTGATCGAGCGGGTTCGAGTGGGTTTCCGAGACCACGCCAAACTGAAGTGTCGTGAACTTGAGCTCAGAGCTGATGCGCTGAGCGATGATCTGATCGATGCTATCGGAGTCTGCCCAAACCGAAGCATTTTCCTTGGGTTTGATGCTGCTATCCCCCGTGAGGAGCGTGCGAAGCTCGGCTCCATGAGGCTCACTCGTTACGCCCCAGATGGCCGCCGCTGCGGCGTTGTTGATCCCAGTGAATACAATTGAATCGGATTCAAACGGAAGAAGTGGAGCCAACGCGCTTGCAAAGCTGAACTTCCCAGTAGCTTCGCAGGCGGGCATGTAGATAGGGATGAAGCGTGGAAGGATCGGGCTTGCCTGAGCTTCAGCGAGTGTTTCCCGAAACACGGGAGCGGCGAGGAAGCTCGCGGAGCCAAGGCCGAGCAGAAGCTCACGACGTTTCAAAATGATTCTAGAAAGCATGGGTCTGTTTGTCCTCTAAAGGTTCCGTTATTTGTCCGAGCGAAACCCGAATTCGTCTCGCAACACGAGCGCCACTGGGAGCTCTCGGATGTCGGAGTTGTTCATGCTGAGGCGAGCTGCCAGGGCAGAAATCATCACTTGGTCTCGAATCACGTTGGGGTCGGTGTCGGGCGTCGCCCGTGTTTCACGACCTATTGACCAGCGCAGCGCTTCCCGTGCCACACAGGCCTTCAGCACCTGGCTTGGCGCAACGCGTTTGGCAAACTCGAGTGCGTTGGCGAAGGGTCCGTCGATTTCCGGAGAGATGGCGTTGATCGCTCCCGACGCGTCGATCGCGCGATTGTTTTCTTTCGTGCGATACGCCCCGGTGGCGTCGTAGTTCTCGAAGGCCAACCCCAAGGGGTCAATCAAACTGTGGCAGGCGGCGCAGCTGCTGCCTGCCTGTTCGTGTGCGGCCAACGCCTCACGCGTGGTGAGGTCGTCGGAGAGGGTGGTGAACTGAACCATCAGCTCGGGCGGCGGCGGGGGAACATCGCCACACAGGATTCGGCTCCGCAGGCTCTTGCCGCGGCGTATAGGAAACGACTCGCGAGCTTTAGAGGTTGCCACCAAGAACGCCGGCTGGGTCAAAATGCCCAGGCGTTGATCGGTGGGAAGCGTGACCTGTTGCCAGTCGGTGGGCGCTTGGGCCAAGCCGTAGTGCGTCCCCAGCTCCGGATTGGCCAGGGTCCAGTTGGCGGTTAACAACGTCTCTAGCGAACCATTCGATTGCGTCAGAATGCGGCCGATGAAACGCGTGGATTCCTCCGCAATCGCGACTGAGAGCGAACCTGTGTAAGTTGGAAAGGCCCCTTGATCCTTAGACGCGTAGCCCGCGTCCGCGATGCCGATCCACTGCGTCACGAAAGTGGTGAACCAGGCCATACCTCTGGGTGTGCCTAAGAGCCTCCGCACCTGGGCTTCGCGCTCGCTCGGAACTTCCAGTTTCGCTGTTTCGGCGGCGGCGGCGAGCTCAGCATCCGGCATGCTACCCGTCATCAAATAGGAGAGCTGCGTTGCTAACTCGTACGCTGTGAGCTTGCGGTCGACTCCAGAACCCTCTCCGATTTCTGTTTTATACAAAAAATGCGGGGATTGCAGCATCGCTTCGGCTACCAAACGAATGCCCCCAGCGTAGTCCGAACGCGTTTGCTCCCCCGAAAAAATGGCCGAATAGCCCGTGAGCTCTTCGTTCGTGATCGGCCTTCGGAATGCGCCTCTGCCAAACGACTGGATGAAGGCTTCGGCGCACATCGTTTCGGTGCCGCCCGCCGCGCACGGGGCAAACTTGGCCACATCCAGAGTGTTGGCGAGAGTTCGCGCGGTGATCGCGTAACGCTCCGCCAGCAACGGTGTCACCGTCAGTGCGGCGGCAATGTTCTTGTAGCCGAGGCTTGCGTCGTCGTCTCTAAACTGGCGTGTTGTTCCCGGGGCGACCTTCAGTAGGTCTTGCACGGTGTTCTCGTACTCAGGCGTGTTGAGGCGCCGCAACGCGATAGGGCCAAGCGCCCCGTTGGTCGGAAGATCTACGGGAAAAACGGGAACCGTCGAGGCGCCAGTAGCTGTGGTTGTCGGGACGCCCGGAGTTCCTCCCGCGCCCGGGTTCTCCGTCGAGGCCGTAGTTGTTGGAGAGGTGTCCGTCGCTTGGGGTGAAGGTGACTCGCTGCTGCAGGCTGCTCCGAGGAGGGGAAACGCTAGAGCAAAGAGTTGCGTCTGAAGAAACTTCATACTGTTGCCGTTCTTGCCAGGATCCGCCGCGCGCTCACTTCGAGTGAGATCAGGTGGTCTAGCATTTTATCCCAACGCGACATTTCGGCAAGCAGGGCTGGTCGATCCCTGCAATTAATCTCGACCGATCTCGTACCCGTCCGCCAGGATGGTTGCCTCAGACGTGCACCAAACGCTCAGCCAGATGAGCGTTATTCTATTGTATGGACAGACCAGCGTAGGCAATTGTTCGGTTTCTCACTGAGCGGTTGCCTGAGGCTCTGCCTCGGGTCCCGCATGCTCCGCTTCAGGCCAAAGCCTCGGGAACAAGAATCGTAGACTGGCAAGCGGGATGTTGAACGAAACCGGTGCGCGTGGGCCCGTTGCCACGAGCAGACGAAAATCAAGCAGGCTTGCGAGCACGCGGCGCGCCGTTCTGGGCGGCAAGCCCGTCATCGCGAGGAAGCGCGCGCGTTCGAGCGACCCCGTCAATGCGACGTAATGCACTGCCTCAAGTGCCTCCAGCTTAACCACAGATCTTTCAACTCCAATGTCCCAAGGGTGCGCTGCTAGCCACTGCAAAAGATCGTGGATCCTCACCTTGAAGTGGGTTAGCTCCAGGAGCTTCCGCATGAATTGCACCTGATCAATACACAATTCGATCAGCCAACTCGCGAATTTACAGAGCTCCTCCTGGGAGAGCGATCCGCGACCGTCGAGATCGTTTCGGCGCGGCAGATCGGCGTTGGCTAGGCGTGCGTAGTACTCCTCGTGGGCTCGCGCCATGCCTCGCAGGGGCGACCAAACCCCGTGCGACAGCCCGAGCTGAACGAACACCAAATGGGTGTGGAGCCGGGCTGTTCGCCCGTTGCCATCGAGGAAAGGGTGTACCCAAAGCAAGCGATGGTGAGAGCAGGCGGCACCGATGATGCGTTGCTCGATACCGGGCAGGCTTGAGTAGAACTCCGCCCATGAGGCAAGCAGCCGTGGAATGTCCTCCGCGGGCGGTGCCGTATGTTTGCCCGCTGTGACGAGAGCTTGGCGCCAGGCACCGGGAACAACCACAAGATGGTCTTTGGTCGTTCGATCCGCCTCGGGCAACCTTTGGTAGAGAGCTCGGTGAATATCTTGGACGAAGCTGGCTTCGAACAATTCTGCACTCGAAGCTCGGGTCGCAGCCTCAAGTTGCACCTCCGCGTCAATGTGGGCCAACGCGAGTCGCTGTTTGGCAGCCTGACCTTGGTCGGCATCAAAATCTTTCACCAATGCGCGTTCGATGTCGTAAGGGCGTGTGTGTTGGCCTTCGATCTTGTTGGTGTAGTAGCTGTTCATTGCTCGAAGCAGCGGCGCCAGCGCCGGCGTTAACGGCCGGGCCTGTGCACCCAAGCGATGTGCTTCGCGGACAAGTTCGGCGGCCAAGCTCATGAGCGGGGCGAGCGCTCTCGCCTCCGGCAAGAGAGGAAGAAAGCTCGGGTGGGATCGTGTGGCCAAACGCATGGACGCTATTGTGGACACTACCATGGACGGTTCAACGGGTGCTCATTCATCCTAACTATTGAATATTACGCAATAATATGCGGCAACCTAAAGCTCGAGGACACTTACCTGGACAGTTCTATGGCCGCTACTCCCCACCGGAAAACCCAGCCCAAAATGCGTCCGCGAAGTGAAACCCACGCTGCTGAGGCGGAATGACCGGGTCCAACACAACGGGGCGATCTGCCGGTAGAACGGCATGAAGCAGCATAGGCCGAGCTGCTAGAACGAACCCTGTGGTTGCGTCGGAGGAGGTTGAGGAGCCCCTGGCCCCAGGTGTTCCCAAGCTACGACGTTGTGTAGGTCAGTTGCGGCGCCATTGCGGTG
>JBBSBI010000166.1:0-11938 GCA_038251425.1 Polyangiales bacterium | reverse complement strand
TATCGGGCTCTTTTTTGCGAGCCGAATCCGCAGCCGATCAAGGCCGCGTTGGCGCAGAAGGGGCTGATGGGGCCGTACGTGCGTTCGCCGCTTGTGGAAGCGAGCCCAGAATGTTCTCAGCGTTTGCAAGCCACGCTCAGTGCGTATGAGGCCGCATGAAGCTCGCTATCCACGGTGCCACAGGAAGAATGGGCTTGAGTGTGGCGCGTCTCGCGCACGCGGCAGGTGATATTCAAATTGTTGGAGCGGTGTGCTCAAGTGTGGATCCTGCTGAGGGCCGTGATATTGGCGAGCTGGCTGGTATCGGTCCGATCGGCGTTTTAGCTTCTTCCGATCTGGGCGCTGGCCTGCTCGGCGCCGAGGTGCTCATCGATTTTTCAACGGCATCCGCCATGCCCGGCTTGCTCGCGTTGGCGGCGAGGCAGAAGGTTGCAATTGTCAGCGGAACAACGAATCTTGACGCGGCTGGGCGTCATGCGCTCGATAAGGCGGCAGAGTCGGTAGCTGTGCTGTGGGCTGCGAACATGAGCTTGGGCGTCCAAGTCTTGGCTGAGCTGGTGCAGCAAGCTCTGCGGCGCCTCGGCCTAGGCTATGATGTGGAAATCGTCGAAGCGCACCATCGGCGTAAGCTGGATTCGCCTAGCGGAACGGCGCTCAGGCTGGCTGACGCGGTGAAGCAAGTACGCCAAGATTCGCGTTTTTTGTCGGGACGCGAGGGCGAAGTCGGGCGAAGAACGGACGAAGAGGTGGCCATTTTGGCGATTCGGGGTGGGGATGTGATTGGAGATCATACCGTGCACCTGCTTGGACAAGGCGAGCGTCTGGAACTCACCCACCGCGCATCGAGTCGCGATCTTTTTGCACATGGTGCGCTGAGCGGTGCCCGCTTTCTTCATCAGAAGTCCGCGGGCCTCTACAGCATCGCTGATGTGCTGAGCTCTTAACCTATGCCGGAGTTGGTCCCCCCGGATCCAACTCTCAAGCCTTGCGCGAGTTGGTCCCCTTCGGGCCAAACTCCGCATTGATGTCAGGATCTCCGTCGGCCGCGGCGCTTTCATCGGCGTCGTCGGTGCTTTCTTCTTCGCCACCTTCTTCGGATTCATCCTTGTCGGATTCATCCGCAAAGCTGGACACCCAACCCGCCGGAATACGCTTCTTGAAACTCCAAACCAGCCCGTAAAGACCCAGCAAAATGCCGGGAATGCTCAGCATTTGACCCATGGTCAGCATTCGCTGCACTTCGCCCGGCTGATACTCTTTAACGAATTCAACCAGGAAGCGGCCCGAGAAATACAGCGCAAAGAACAGCGAGATCAACGCACCGCGCGGGCGCTTTTCCTTGCCAAGCTTCTTATCAGCCAGGTAAAGCATGCCCAAGATCGCAAGCCCCATCACAAACTCATAGAGCTGACTTGGGTGTCGATATTGGATGTTCTGACCGTGATCGTAGCGGAGAAAGCGCACACCCCAAGTCTGATCGGTGGCGCGACCGACAATCTCCGAATTGAAGAAATTTCCAAGTCGCACCAACGCGGACCCGAGCGCGCCCGAGAAGGCAAAGCGATCACAGCCCTCCAAGTACGAAATCCCGCGGCGTTTGGTGAACAGATACATCGCCGTGGCTAAGCCCAAGGTAGCGCCATGGCTCGCAAGCCCACCCGTCCAGATCTTGAAAACCCACAAAGGATCATCCAGCGCCTGATCGAGATCGTAGAAGAGCACGTGCCCCAGGCGGGCACCCACCAACACACCCAGGACGCCGTAGATGATGAAATCTCCGGCATCTTCTTCATCCCCACCACCCCGCCGAATTTGCCAATTGAGCAGCGCGTAGCCCCCCAAGAACACCACGACAAAGAGCAGGCTGTAGTATCGGAGCTCCCAGCTACCGATTTTTAAGAGCGCAGGCTCTAGATTCCAATCAAACTTGGGCACGCTGATTCCTTTCCGTCAGAACGACGACGGGGCGCAGCATAGTGATGTCGCGGAGCTTGAACAGTGCTCAACGCGCTTTCGTGTCGGGCCTAGGGTTGAGCGCTCGGGTCAGGGCTGAGTTTTTACAAATTCTGGCTAGTTTTCGCTCGGATTCAAGACCCTTCAGAGTTTGGGCCAGGTCCGAAGGGCGAGGGTTTGGCCACAAACTCACGGAGGGCTCTGCCAATGAGGCGAGAAGCGCGCGTCCCTCGACGAGTTTCGGGCAAAGAGCCCGTCTGTCCTTGGAGAGGGAAGCGTAACGCAAATCGAGCAGCCTGGAGAGTAATTGGGCTGCTCGCGCTTGTTCTGGGAATAGCGCGCCAGCTCTTTGCTCACTCAGACTAGAAAGATCGATGGCTGCCTTGAGTTCAGAGGGTGTGCTCTCCTTGCTCTGCCACGCTAGGAAGCTGCGCAGAATGGAGGCCTCAAGCCAAAGCTTCGGTTGGACGCCAAAGCTCAGCTCTGCGGAGAGTGCTTGGAGTTCAGCCTCGCCACCCGCTCTCAAACGACTGTCTGACGAGAGCGCGGCGAGTGCGAGCGTTGCATGGACGCGAGCGAGACGCGCTTCGGTGGGCGCCCGTTGACCGGAAGGCAAGGCGAGGTCTAGCTCGTGCAACGCTTCGTTGAGGGTGAGCGCGGTGGGTTCAATCCTGCCTAAGAATGCGAGGATGAGGCCCAGTGCTTCGTGGTGTTCGCGCCGATTCGGCGGCTCCCGAGCCAGCAGCAGGCCGCGGAAAAGTGCCGCAGCCTCGCGGAGCGCGGAAGCGTTCTCTTGTTTCACGCCGAGCTCCTGTAAGCTCCGCGCGAGGTTCAACGTGATGGTTTGGCGGCGGGTTGGCGAGAATTTGGGGAATGTCCGCGCACAACGCAAGCGAGCCGGCGCTTGCTTCAGGAGGCCCAAATCTCCGCGTGAACTGGCATCCCGAAAACTCAGCTCGCCCAGGTAGGCGTTGATCAGTGCTGCTGGTTCCGTTGAGCAATCGGTGTCCGTCGGGTGGTGCGACTTGTACGCGCGTTCGCAGGCTTCCCGCGCCTGAGGTCCGACTCTCGCAGACAATCGGAGTGCGCTCACGGCTGTCTGGCACACGAGAACTCTGAGCTTCTGGTTGGAGGTTGGTGTTGCTGCCTGATTGCTAGATAAGACGCGTTCAAACCCTGCGAGTGCCCGCAAGATCTGCGAGGCGTCTTGGGTCAATTCTCCTACGGAGAGCAGCGCTTTGGAGCGGCCCTCGTCGGCGATGGCTTGGGTGGGGCGATCCGTGCTCGATGCTTGCACATCAGCGAAATGTGCCGCTGCCTGAAGGAGCAGGGCGGTGTTTTTTTGCTTATTCCCCAAACGAAGCTCCGTGCTCGCCAGGCCAAGCTCGGCCGTGAGCCAGGGTCCGGATTGATCCTGCTTGGAATAGAGTTGGAGCGCACGCGCGTAACCCTTGTGGGCTTCTGAAAGCTCTGCCAATGACGGGTGCTGGGTGTCGAGCATTTGCGAGATATCGGCCGAAAATAGGGCGATATCCGCCGCCCATAGCCGCGCTTTGAGTGTAGCGGGCACGGCGCTGGCGAGCTTCGCCAAGCGATCCCTCAAGCTGCGAGTCTTGAAGGATCCCTCGCCCTTGCTCGAAATTCTTGCGAACACAATCCCGCGAAACAGATCCAAAAAATCTCTTCGGGTTAACATACCATTCGCACCCGTCGGCCGAAGCTGTTCCGGCTCCGGGGCACCACGGGTGGAGGCAAACAGTGTGAACACCTGAGCTTTTGCGTCGAGTGCAAAGCCCCAAAGCAAGGTATCTTCGCCGCTCGGCTCCAACCTGGCCAGGGCCTCGCGGTGGCACTTCGCATACGGAATGGCCCGCTCATGGAGCCAGCAGGCCATCGGTGCGCTTTCCGTTCGAATCTCGAGCGTGTCACCGCCGAGGGCTTGGTTGAGCGAGTCAAACGCATCGATCACGAGATCTTGAGTGTCATCCTTCGGATCTCGCAAAAGGGTCGGCACAACCAGCGTAAACCTGTGACCGGAATCTAGCTTGGCTGTTTGGGGACGGGATTGAACACACCCAGTGCCGAGCGCCAGCGTTGCGAACGCGAGTGTTGCGAGCACCAGCGTCGCCAGCTTCCGAAAGCTGCACACAAACGGGGTCATAGCCGGATCCCCAGGGCATTCAGCTGTATTTCAGCGGCTTTTGCCCAACCACGATTAGCGGCGGGGCTCTGCGGGCTAGGGTGCAAAATCGTACCCACCGGGACAGCGCTGTCCGCTAACGCAGCTTTGGCCCGAGCTTCCGCGAAGGCACCAATCCCGATCACGAGACGTGGCGAAAGTGCCGCCACCGTCTTTCGGAGCGCAGCATCGCAGAGCGCGATTAGTGGGGCGCGCTCTGCGGGCAGTAACTTATCAGGCGTGAGATTCTTTCCTGACTCTTCGATGAAGGCAAGCGGGCAATAGTTCACGACGAAGAAGCGTGCGAAAAAATTCTCAGGAGTCACAAAGCGTTCTTTGGCCCAGCCCCAAAGCCTTTTTCCGCTCACTTCGCTGCGCGTACACTCAAACCCAAGCACTCTGCGCTTTGGGTGCTCCGGCTCGGGGCGTTTCACTTTGCCCGAGATCAGCAACCAATCTCGCACCAGATTCACTTCTCCAAACGGGACGCCGGTTTGGGCCATGCCAAACGGACCCGGGTTCATGCCGACCAAGATGGCTTCCTTGGGGCCAGCGCCGTAAGCTTCCAGGTAGGCTTCGTGCGGAGCTCGCGCGTAGTCGAGTGGATTGTAGACGAAGCGCACCGGCTCCGAGAATTGGAGCTCGGCTACCTTTTTCGAGAGATCGCGGCTGATCTTGATGAGGGACACGCTCTGCCTTTAACCCAAACGGAGCTGGCTGTGCGCGACAAAGCGCCGAGCTTGGGCTAGCCTTCGGAAGATTGAACGCCTGGGTTTTTAGCTTGAAGCTGGGCATCTTTGCCTCAGTTTTGGCTTGTTCGGCGACCAGCGAAGAAGCCACTGCACCCAGTTGCAAAGGCCTGGAGGCACTCTGCGGAGCTTCGCGGAATGAAGCTTGCTGCGAGAGTCCGGTCGTGCTCGGTGGCGCTTACGAGCGGCACGAAGATGTCGCACAGCCCATGCTGTCGACAGCGCCGGCGAGTGTGAGCTCCTTTCGGCTGGATCGATTTGAAGTCACGGTCGGGCGCTTTCGGAAGTTTGTGCTCGCGTACGATGCTTGGCGAAGCTCGGGCCATCCGCTCGCAGGTGAAGGCGCGCATCCGAACGTTGCGGGTTCCGGCTGGATCCCGGCGTGGCCGCTCGCCCCAACGACCGCTGATCTCCAAGTTCAGAAGATCTGTTTGGGAATGCGCTTGACATGGACGCCCGAAGCCAGCGCTGGAGAAACACTACCGATTAACTGCATTAATTGGTACGAAGCGTTTGCGTTCTGCGCTTGGGATGGTGCGCGTTTGCCGACCGAAGCGGAGTGGGAGTATGCAGCCGCAGGGGGCAGCGAAGCGCGGCTCTATCCCTGGGGCAACACGCTGCCTGAACCCAATACGGCGTTAGCGGTGCATGGCTGTCTACTCTCAGGGACGGCCTCCTGCGAATTCTCGGACATCGCGCGTGTCGGTTCGGTGCCAGCCGGTGACGGAAGATTTGGACAAGCCGATCTGGCGGGCAACATCTATGAATGGGTGCTCGATTTCTACCAGCCGCCTTATCCGGCGCTCTGTGAAGACTGCGCCGTGACCACCAGCAACCCGAGCGGCCGCGTTTTTCGGGCGATTCGCGGTGGCAGTTGGTTCCACCACGCAGGGCGTCTTTCGGCGGCCCTCCGGTACGGTGATTCAGGCGGTGGCCACGGTGACTACACGGGCATTCGCTGCGCGCGCTCTCTCGCTCCGTGAAATCAAAGTGGCTGGCCTGAAGAAATGGCTACCGTTCACGCAAAGCTTGCGCTAGAGCAGGGTCCACGCCGGGGCGCGGCAGAAGCCGCTGAGATGCACCCGTTGAACCTGATCCGGTTAGCACCGGCGGAGGGAAGCGACGTCGAAATAGGCGAAGCTCCCCGAGCCATTCAAGGAGCGAGAACCCATGACGACCCAACAGCCTCTTCCCCTTCACGGCGCACACAATCCCTCTTCCTTGAAGGAAGGGACCAACCCCGGTTCCTTTGCCAATGCGCCCAACGTAGGTGGCCCGCGCTCCTACTCCTCGCCAGACACTCCCGGCATGCCCGCGCCGAGTTCCAAGACGGCTTGGGATTTCATGCCGCTCGATTGGGAACAGCGCGAGGGCAAGTGGGTGGCACCGATTGGCTTCGTTCCTTGCACGCAGCTTGAATTTGCGCGCCTCGGTAGGGTGACCGATGCCATGCGGCGCGTGGCTGAAAAGGAAACGCACCTCAGCGCCGAGCAGATCCGCGACGAGGTGGCAGCGGGCCGACTCATCATTCCGGCGAATCGCGAGCATCTCGCCAAGGGCCTCGTGCCGATGTGCATTGGGCGAGCTAGCAAGACGAAGGTGAACGCCAATATGGGAGCGTCGCCTGTGTCATCCGGTACCAGCGATGAAGTCGAGAAGTTGAAGTGGGCGGAGCGTTGGGGTGCGGATACCGTGATGGATCTCTCGACGGGCGGCGATATCGACGCGTGTCGTGCTGCGATTATCCAGGCATCCACGGTGCCGATCGGGACGGTGCCGATTTACTCGATGATTTTGGGCAGAAAAATCGAGGATCTGACACTTCCCGTGATCCTGGAAAGTTTGCGACATCAGGCGGCGCAAGGCGTCGATTATTTTACCATTCACGCCGGAGTGCTGCGTGAGCATTTGCCATTGGTGACGAAACGTTTGATCGGGATCGTGAGCCGAGGTGGCGCGCTCCTGGCCAAGTGGATGCTGGTGCATGGCAAACAGAATCCGATGTACGAACACTTCGAGGAAATCTGCGCCATCATGCGCGAATATGATGTGTCGTTCTCGCTTGGCGATGGCCTGCGCCCGGGTGGTTTGGCTGATGCGAGTGACAGCGCGCAGCTGGCCGAGCTTCACACGTTAGGCGAGCTCACGGAAAGAGCTTGGCGCATGGGTTGCCAGGTGATGGTGGAGGGGCCCGGGCATGTGCCCTTTGATCAGATCGAATACAACATGAAGTTGCAGCGGACGGTGTGCCACGGTGCTCCGTTCTACGTGCTGGGCCCGTTGGTGACCGATGTTTTCCCTGGTTATGACCACATCACCAGTTGCATTGGGGCCACGGCGGCCGCGTACCATGGAGCTTCAATGCTGTGTTACGTCACGCCCAAAGAACACCTGGGGCTGCCCAAAAAGGATGACGTGAAGCAAGGTTGCATTGCCTACAAGATCGCCGCCCACGCCGGCGACGTAGCACTCGGAATTCCGAGCGTGCGGGATTGGGATGACAATCTGACCAAGGCACGCGCCGCACTCAACTGGGAAAAGCACTTCGAGCTTGCCTTCGATACCGATGTGGCCCGCGCCTTCCACGATGAAGATCTCGATGTCGACACCGATTTTTGCGCCATGTGCGGGCACGATTGGTGCTCAGTTCGCATCTCAAAAGAAATCGTCGAATTTGCGAGCGGCAAAGCTGAAGGCTTCTTACGAGAGAAAGTAGAGAAGTCCGGCGCTCTCACCGTGGCACAACAGGAAATCCTGACCAAACGTGGCGTACTCAGCCCCGAGGAAATCCATCGCCTTGCCAGCAAGACGCGAAGTGCCGTCGGCGTAGCCACCGGAGCGAAAGCCGTGTGTCACAGCGACGCAGTAGACTCAAAAATAGCGCGCGATCTGCAAGACGAACGTCTTGTTCAGCTGGTTCGTGCTGCCGGTGCCGAGAGCCCTCCAGTCTAACGCCCAAACGCTTCGTGCATTACAAAAACAGGGCGAAACCTTACTAGAGAAGATGCCGCAGGAGCAAGGAGTCACGCGACCAAGCAAGCGAGGGTCACGCGACAAAAGAAAGTAGTAAGCATGCTTACTACCTGAAGTCGATGCTGAGCGGGGGGGAGAAGTCTCCGTCTGGCGTTCATGTTGAGGGGCAAGGGGTCACGCGACAAAAGAAAGTAGTAAGCATGCTTACTATCTGAAGTCGATGCTGAGGGGGGGGAAGCTTTAGTCTCGCATTGATGCTGCGAGGGCGGAGTTTCAGTTTGATGTTGACCCGGAGAAACGAGAAGCTCCAGTTTTACACTGGCGCCGAGAGTGTTTGTGTGAAGTGATTGGTTGGTCAACGTAGATGAGAGGGTAGATGAGAGCGTTGGCTCGAAGCGAGCAATGCGAGTTGGCGTGGTTGGTCTGGGGTTGGAGATGCGAAGCTGTGATGAGGTTGGTGGTTTTCCGCTTTCAACGCGGGCGGCGGTGACACTCTTGAGGTGAAGGTCAGGCTGGGGGCCGGTGGTCTGGGCTGTCGGTTCACGGAGGGTTTATGGCTGACGGACGCGAGCTGCTATTGAAGCTCGGTGTGTTGGCGAAAAGCTGTGGCCTTTCAAGGCGAGGTGCTTAAGATGCCGGCTTTCGAAAGGCAAAATGGGCATGCGCACGCGTCAAGTTCACCTCGATTTTCACACCTCCGAGCAGATTGCCAAGATTGGTGAGGCGTTTGACGCCAAACAATTTCAGGAGATGTTGAAGCTTGGGCATGTGAACTCCATCACGGTGTTCTCTAAGTGCCATCATGGGCTGAGCTACCATCCGACGCGTGTTGGCCAGATGCATCCGCATCTTAAGTTTGATCTCTTGGCGGCGCAGATTAAAGCGGCGCATGCCATTGATGTGAAGACGCCGGTATATCTTTCGGCGGGTGTGGATGAGTGGGTTTACTGGCGGCACCCTGAATGGGCGCGGCGTACCGAGGACGGCGGCGTGCCATGGGCTGGCTCGATGCTCGCACCTGGCTTCCACGAGTGCTGCTTCAACACGCCCTACCTGGATTATCTGTTGAAGCAGATCGAGGAGGCGCTGAAGAACTACGAGATGGACGGGTTGTTCTTGGATATTGTGAGCCCGAGAGTCTGCTACTGCACCAGCTGCACCCGCACGCTGCTCGAAAAGGGCAAAGATCCGACCAGCCTGAAGGAACGAACGATGCTGGGGCGCGAAGTGTATTTCAACTACACGAAGAGCGTGCGCAAGCTCGTTGATCGCTTGCGTCGCGGCCTTCCCATCTTTCACAACGGTGGCCACATTCCGCGCGGCGATCGCGCCTTGGCCCATGAAAATAGCCATTTGGAGCTGGAATCCTTACCAACGGGTGGCTGGGGTTACGATCACTTCCCGCTCTCGGCCGGTTACGCTCGCACGTTGAAGCTGCCGTTCTTGGGCATGACGGGGAAGTTTCATGAGAGCTGGGGGGAGTTTGGCGGATTCAAGCATCCCAATGCGCTTCGCTACGAAACTCGAGCGGCGTTGGCGTTTGGAGCGAAGGTGAGCGTTGGCGATCAATTGCACCCTTCGGGTCGCATGGAGCAGGCAACCTATCGGCTGATTGGGCAAGCCTACGCCGAGATTGAAGCACGCGAAGCCTGGGCTGCGAATGCCATCAGCTTGGCGGATGTGGCGCTCCTTTCGGCGGAAGCTTGTGGTGAGAGCAGTGGGGGGGATGGGCAGGCTCCCAAGAATTCGTTAACCGACGATGGCGCAGCGCGCGTGCTTCTGGAGGGTAAGCTGTGCTTCGATGTGGTGGACGCAGAAGCCGAGCTTTCTGGATACAAAGTGCTCGTGTTGCCGGATGCGATTCGCTTGAGCCCTGCGCTGCTGAAGAAGGTGAAAGCGTTCGTCAGTAAGGGTGGCCAGGTTTTGGCCACGGGCGTGTCGGGAATGTTGGTGGGCAAGGATGAGCCTGGGCTCGATTTTGGCTATCGGGACGCCGGGGTGTGTGAGTTTGATCCGGACTACATTCGGCCAAAATTTGGGCTCGATGCCTGGGATAATACGTCGTTTCTCGTTTACGGGCAGGGGCGGCGTTGGACGAAAACAGCCACCGGTAAAGTGCTCGCGACGCGGGACGAGCCGTACTTCAACCGCACGCTAACGCATTTCTGTAGCCACCGGCACGCGCCTCCGAGTGGCAAGAATGGCGGCCCGGTGATGGTCCGAGGAGCGGCGGGCATTGCTTGCACGCATCCACTGTTTTCAATCTATGCCAGCCGCGGTCAACAAGCGGTGCGCGACATGCTGCTGCATTGCTTGGCTGAGCTTCTGCCCGATCCGCTCGTGAGCGCAGAATTGCCCGCTGCGGGTCGGGTGAGCGTGTGCCGGCAGGCCAAAGAGCGCCGTGACGTAGTTCACTTGTTGTTTGCTCAACCGAGTAAACGTGGGCAAGGAGTAGAAGTGATTGAGGATGTGGTCCCGCTCTTTAATGTCGGAGTGAGCCTCAAAAGAAAATCCAAACCGAGCCGCGTGGTGTTACAGCCCGAGGGGCGTGAGCTCGCCTTCGAGTACTTGCGTGGGCGAGTGGATATCGTGGTGCCCGAAGTAGAGCTGCACCAGATGGTTGTCTTCGAAGACTGAAGCGAAGGCGGAGCAGCAGCTTGCCGCTATGGAGCGCTGAGCAACAGCTTTCCACTACGGAGCGCCGAGCAGCAGCTTTCCGCGCGGTGGCACCCAGGGCGGCACGAACTTCGGACAATCCTTCACGCCTTGCGGCAGCGGAATCTCGGCAAATCCGCTGCCTTTCTCCCTATCATAGCGGAGATCGCCGATCGCCCAGGCCGAGTTGCTCTCGACCAAAAAGGGCGCGCGCGCGAAGCGCAGAAATTCACGCGCAATACAGCTCGTGCTGAAGCGCTCTTTCAGCTTCGCCAAGGGCGTACGCCAGACCGAACGAAGGAAGATCGATTCAGCTTGGACATCCATCGGCTCCATCGGGAGGCTGGATTCTTTGCGCAGCGCTCGGCAGCTGCGTGGCGAGATCCAGTTTGGCAATACGGACACGCTGGCGTACGCGAGAACGTAGTCCGAAGCTGTGGTTCCGACACCGATCACGTCGTAGCAGAATGGATTCGCTGGATGGGGCGTGGCCACAACATCAACTATCTCCGCCCCGAGTGCCACTCGAAGGGAGGCGCGCGCTGTGGCGTGAGCGGAAGAGCTACCGACCGCAAATACCAAAATGATCAATCCGGACATAGCCGCGGCGGCGATGACGCGAAATGAGCGCGACCAAGCGTAGCTCAACCATAACATGACAAGCGCCGTGGCTGTCACCACCTGGGCCGACAAGAAATCGACATAAGGAAAAGCCCAGCAAGCGACCACCACAGCCAAAATGAAGAAGAACAACAGCCCGCGTGCGACGCGAGTCCGCATCGACCACACCATGAATGCGCACAGCGTCAGGATCAGATACGGCTCAATAATGAACAGCGTGTCCCCATAGATCCATTCGCTACTGAGCGGCCAAAAGGGGTGGACACCATAATTGTTCAGGAAATCCAGGCAGATGTGCAAAATCGGACCGAACAGCGAAACGGCTCCTAGACAGAAACGTTCGCTCGCATTGAGCGTGAGTTTTCGAAAACGCGCGATGAGCAACGCGAGCCCGAACAGGCAGACGCTTTGAAGCAGGCCGAGCGCGAAGGTGTGCGTGTGGCCACGATGATGCAGCAGGTAACCTAATTTGCCGTACGTGATGCTGGCGTAGAGAAAATCGAGATCGGGAAAGTTGTTGGCGAATATCGACGTCCCAATCAAGAGCGCTCGCAGGCCCCAGCCTGGATTTTGGCTCGGCGGAGCGCCTGCATGCGTGGGTTCTAGCTTGGCCAGGCAAGCCTCAGCGACGAGTAAACCAACTAGACTGTGCGTGATGTTGTCCATGGGAGCCTGACGCAGGAAACCTACACTTCTTTTCTGATTCGTCGGCGTTTTATCGCTACCTCAGGCTCAACCACTAGGATCTCTCCACTCTTGGTGTCGCGGAGGCGCACTTGTTGAATCAGCGTTCCCCCCGAGCCAATTC
>JBBSBI010000165.1:0-12214 GCA_038251425.1 Polyangiales bacterium | reverse complement strand
TGGCAGCAGAGTTCCTCGCGCCGCACGCGATGCACGGTGAGAGCTACTGAGCAATTCGGGCATTCCACAATGTGGCCACATGCGTCACAGATCAGACTTGGCGCAAAGCCCCGTCGATTGAGAAACAGAATGGATTGTTCTTTTTGGGCGAGCGTGCTTTCGATCGCTCGATAGAGCGGCAGCGTTAGCCAGCGGTCACCCGTTGGGCCTGGCCCCATGCGTCGCAGATCGATGAGCCGAACGCTGGGCAGGTTGGAAGCTTCCCGCGCGCGGGTGGGCAAGCGGAGGCGCGTGATGCGCCCTTTTCGGACTAAAGCCTCGGTGCCGAGTGACGGCGTAGCCGTGCCGAGCACACACACGGCTCGGGCGCGATGTGCCCGCAAAAGCGCCATATCTCGCGCGTGATAGCGCACGCCCTCTTCTTGCTTGAAGGATCCATCGTGTTCCTCGTCGACGCAGAGCAGCTGCAGGTTTTGAACTGGGGCGAATAAAGCGGAGCGTGCTCCAACCGCCACTTTTAATCGTCCGCTGTGGAGCGCTTTCCACATCGAGTAGCGCGCACCCTCGGTGAGCCCGCTGTGCACCACGCCGATCCCATCCCCCAATCTGGCACGAAAGCGCCCCACAAGTTGTGGCGTGAGCGCAATCTCCGGCACCAACACAATCGCACCGCCTCCTTGGGCCACACAATGCTCCACGGCGCGTAGATACACTTCTGTTTTGCCTGAGCCCGTCACCCCATCCAGCAAGAACTGCGCTGGAGCTCTCAACGTGAGCTGTTCGGTAATGGCAGCAACAGCGCTCGCCTGCTCAACCGTGAGCACCTTGGGCACCTCCTTTTCGACAACTGCACTCAGAAACGGATCGGCAAAGGCTGCGCGCTGTTCGAGTCGAACAATGCCAGCTTTCTCCAGGCGCTTTAGCAGGATTCTGGCATTCTTATGAACCTTTTGCAGTACGGAAACGCGCGCTGACCCCTTACCCAAGAGCACCACCAACTCCGCCGCAGCTCCCTCCAAATTCGCCACGTTAGCTTCACTATTCAACACCGCAAATTGAGCCATCCGCCCAACGGCCCCAAGCTTCAATTTACCCAACAGGCCTGCGTCTTCCAGCGCGTTTTTGCGCGCTCGCTCAACGGGTGGGAGCGCCAATCGCATCACTTCACCGATCGGTGCCAGATAGTAGCGACTCAATTCGACTAAGAAGCTGAGCAGCTCATCCCCCAACACGGGCTCAGCATCCACAACGGCCTCAATACGCTTGAGCTTGTCTGGCGGAATATCCGGACGCTCGGCAACCACCTCCAAAACGATGCCTGCGATTCGACGCTTACCAAACGGACACAGCACACGCGCGCCGCGCACTACCTGCGCCAAGAGGTCGTCCGGCACCTCATACGTGAAGGCACGCCCAAGCGGAACTGGAACGGCGACTCGAGCAAACACCTAGCGAAGTAGCCAGAAAGCCGCGAGGAGCGCCAGCGCTAGCATGCCCACGATGGCAAACAGCGGGCTCTTTGAGGCTGACGGAGCGCTCGGGGTAACACTCGCGGTGCGTGGAACGGCCTTTGGAGCGGGCGCGGGCTCACTCAACGGAACCTTGGAGGAAGAGGCAGCCTTGCTCAACTTGGGTTCACTCACTTCCAAAGCGCGCGGATGCACACTCGACCAAACGCGTGCGCTCTGCTCGCGTTCACGCCGCACCTCAATGATCTCAGTGCCAAAATTCTGGGTGATCCACTCGCCGAACTTGAGTTGGCTCACCGTGAACCCAGCAGTCTGGATGTACTCATCCAGCTCACGGCGCATGTCGCGACACGAGCCATAGCGAGCTTCGGCATCCACGGAGAGAGCACGGCCAATGATCCGATACAATTCCGCTTGCTGCGGCAAACTGCGATCTGGCAACTGCGGGATCTCAGCCATGCTGGCTTGTGCCAAGCTGGGAGGCTGCCCCGTAGCCCCGCGGTACAGCTTGCGGCCAGCCACGAGCTCCCACAGCACAATTCCTAGCGAAAACACATCGGCGCGCGCATCCAACGCTTCACCGCGGGCCGCCTCGGGGCTCATGTACCCAGCCTTACCCTCAATCGCTTCGTCCGGCACTTCTTCGTGCACCGCCATGGCGCGCGCAATGCCGAAATCGCAAAGCTTCACTTCACCATGAAACGAGAGCAGCAGATTCGAGGGTGAGACATCGCGATGCACGATGCCGAGTGGCTCACCGGCTTCGCTCTTCTTCCGATGCGCATAGTCCAGAGCCTTGAGCGTTTCAGTGACGATGAACAGGGAAAACTCAAGCGGCAACGCGATTTGACGCTTGCTGCATTGCTGCAACAGCTGCCGCAAATCGAAGCCCTCCACGTATTCCATCGCGATGTACAGGACGTTGTCTTCGCGACCCAGGTCGAAGACCTGCACGATGTTGGAATTGGTGAGCTCCGCGGCAAGCTTGGCTTCGTCGATCAGCAGCTTCGAAAAGCGCGTGGTGTTCGAAAACAACGGCAGCATCTGCTTGACCACCAGCAGCTTGTCGCCACCGATCTCAGCCCGCCCCAAATAGATGCGGGCCATCCCGCCTTCGCCGATCTTGTCGAAGAGGACGTACCTGCCGAAGCGGCGCGGAAGATCCTCGGGAGTTACCGACACAGAAGCAGCCATGCGTGGTGGGCGAAAAGGCCGTTTGGCACCTTCCGGGCTGTAGCTTGCGCCCTACTCGCGTGCAAGACCCTGACAACCGAACCGCGCTGTGTGTACGCTCCCGCCGCCGTGAGCCCAGCTACTAGCTACCTGGTCCAAACCCTGGTCACCCTGGTGGGTGTGTGTGCGTTAGCTGCGTTGGTACTCTACGGAGCGCGCCGAGCGGGCCTTGGGCGCCCAAGTGGCCCGATGGAACTTCTGGGCAAGCTGCCACTCGACGGACGGCGCGCCGTGTACCTCGTGCGCGTGACGAACACGACGTACGTGGTGGGCGCGAGCGAAGCCGGCCTCGTGAAGCTGGGCGAGCATCACGACGCGACGTTTCCCACGGGCGAGCTGCCAGAGCTGGCCGAGAACCGCACTCAGAAAGCCGAGAACCAATAATGCCCGAGAGCAGCCCGCTCAGCTTGGTGCTGATCGTCGCGGTGAGTGCGCTCCTGCCATTCGCGTTCATGACGCTCACCGCATTCGTGAAAATATCCACCGTGCTTCAGATTGTGCGCGGAGCGATCGGTGCTCAAAATATCCCATCGAATACGCTGATCACGGCGCTTGCCACCGCGCTCACGGTGATCGCCATGGCACCCGTAGGTACCAAAATTGCCGATGGCGCTCGCCCACTTTGGGAGCCAGAATCCGCGACGCTGTCTCCGGCTACGGCGATCAGCACTCTGCTTGGCGCGACACGTGAACCGATCCGGGCTTTTCTCAAAGCGAACGCCTCAGAACGCGAACACACTCGCTTCTTTGAGCTCGCCCGCTCGCAACGTGCCCCCAAGGACAAGAGCAGCGTGGGGCGGGATGATTTAGTGGTGGTGATCCCGGCCTTCGTGACAACGGAGCTTATCGAAGCCTTCGCGCTCGGATTTGCGATTTATTTACCCTTCTTGATCATCGACCTGGTGGTTTCCAATGTGCTCTTGGGCCTGGGGATGCACATGCTGAACCCGACCCAGGTGAGCTTGCCCTTCAAGCTCCTGTTGTTTGTGGCAGTGGATGGTTGGGGCCTTTTGGCGCAGACCTTAGTCGCGGGTTACCGCACTGGATAAGGGTACCCTGGCTGGTTACTTTTCGGGGAATAGGCACGCGCGTCAGCGGTTTGAGTGCCGCCCATGCCCGAGCGCCAATCCCATTTCCGAGGTTTGTTGACACCGATCCCCCGGTCACTAGGATGCGCCGCCAGGCAGGGCCGGGCTTAGGGAGTTTGAGGAGCACATATGACGACCGACGTGATGATTCGAGCTGACGGTCTGAGCAAACAGTTCGGCAGTGTCAAAGCTTTGGACCGGGTGAGCTTCGAGGTGAAGCGCGGCGAAGTGGTTGGATTTCTGGGGCCCAACGGGGCCGGCAAGTCGACCGCTATGCGCATCTTGACTTGTTTCCTCGCTCCCACTCGGGGCTCCGCCACGGTGAGCGGTTTCGATGTCTTCGAGGAGCCGCTCAAAGTTCGGCAATCGATTGGCTACTTGCCACAGCGCGCCCCGCTCTACACCGACATGACAGTGCACGAATACTTGCTGTTCGCCGCCGAGATCCGCGGGCTCGATCCCAGCACCTTCAAGAGCCGCCTCAAGAAGGTGATCGATGTCTGCGGTTTGGCGCAGTCATTGGGCAAAAATATTGGAACGCTTTCCCACGGCTATCGTCAACGCGTCGGGCTCGGCCAAGCGCTGATCCACGATCCGCCGATTCTGATCTTGGATGAGCCCACGAGCGATCTCGATCCCAACGAGAAAGCCGAAGTACTCAAATACATCGAGGATATCGGCAAAGATCGCACGGTGCTGCTCTCCACACACAATCTGGCCGAGGCCGAGCAAGCCTGTGCCCGAGCCGTCATTATCAGCAAAGGGCGTGTCGTTGCCGATGGTTCGATCGACGATATCCGGTCCCGAACTGGGCGCCGCCGTTACGTGATAGCAGTGGATGAGAAGCAAGGTGAGGCCGGCAAGAAGGCCCCGAGCGCGGCTGAGCTGCGAGATGCGCTGCAAGCCATCCACGGCGTCCACAAGGCGCATGAGCTACCGAGCGATGAGTCCGCTCACCGCATTGAGCTCACGGGCCCCCAAGATTCGGATCTTCGTGCCGAAGTTTTCCGGCTGATGGTCACGAAGGGCTGGACGCTACTCGAGCTACGGCGCGACACCCAAAGCTTGGACGCGGTATTTCGAGATCTGACGCGCGCCGACGAAAAGCTCGATCGCAGCGCCGATTGGGACAGTGGCGCAGATGCCCGCGTTGACGAAGGCGAAGGCGACGACGATGAAGACGACGATGCTGCTGACGGGGAAGAAACCACCAAAGACGGAAGCGCCCGCGCGCAAGCTTCGGAAGAGAAGGCCTGATCAATGTCGATAATGTGGACCATCGCGAAACGTGAGTTTCGCTCCTATTTTGACTCCCCGATCGCCTACGTGGTCGTGTGCGTTAGCTTTCTGGGCCTCGGCCTGTTGATCTTCTTCGGTCAGGGCGGCTACTGGCAAACTGACCGCGCCACGCTCTCGCCGCTCTTCTTCTTTCTGCCCGCCGTATCCTTGTTGATCGTGCCGGTGATCACGATGCGCCTGATGGCCGAAGAAAGACGCAGCGGAACGCTCGAGATGCTCATCACGTTACCCGTCAAGGATAGCGACGTGATCCTCGGGAAGTACTTGGGAGCGCTCGGGCTCATGCTCGTGCTGTTCCTCTTTACGCTGCTCTACCCGATCCTGATGTTCAAGTTTCCGTGGAATCTAGGACCGCTCGACTGGGGCCAGATCGCGAGCGGCTATGTGGGTTTGGTGTTGTTCGCGGCCGCCAGCGTTGGGTTGGGCCTGTTGATCAGCTCGCTCACGGACAGCCAAGCGGTGGCCTTCTTCCTCACGCTGGCGCTGCTCGCGCTGCTGTGGTTCTCCGGCACCTTTGCCCAGTACATTGAGGGCGATGCTTCTGGATTGGTGAGCTTCATCAGCTTCCAGTCCCGTTTGGAAGGTTTCCAACGTGGTCTCATCGATAGTCGCGATAGCGTTTACTTTTTGTCGATCGCGGCTTTAAGTTTGATTGTTTCTTTCCGCGTCCTTGAACGACGCAAGTGGGCCTAAGTTATGGCAAGCCAAGAACAAAAGCGTAAAGCCGCTGCCCAGACTGGGCTCTATCTGGTGATCGTTGTCGCCATCGCCGTCGTGGCGAACGTCCTCTCAACGGGCATCTACACCCGGGTCGACGTCACAAAGAATGACCGCCACACGCTCAGCCAAGGCAGTGGGCGCCTGGTGCGCGGCTTAAAGAGCCCACTCCAAGTGGATGCTTACGTGATGCGCGGTATCGCTCAGCTCGATGCCTCCACACGTGACCTCACCGACCTCCTGAAAGAGTATCGGCGCTCCGGCGGCGACAAGTTTCAGTTTACCTTGATCGAAGCCAACACCGACGAGCTCCGCACCCAGGCTAAAGAAGCCGGGCTGCAAGAGATGGCCGTGGCAGCCGAGAGCGGCGAGTCCGGTGCCGCGCTGCAAAACGGGTACATGGGTCTCGTCTTCAAATACGGCAGCGAAAAGGTCGTGATCCCGCAGATCCCGCCGGGAGCTGCCCAAGGCTTGGAGTTCTGGATCACCAACAAGATCCGTGAAATTCGCGATAAAGCGGACAATATCAAGCACCGCATCGGAGTGGTCACTGGCAAGGATGAGCTCAAGCTCTCGGATAAGAATCTCCTGCCGCGGCAAGGCCAAGGTGGCTCCCCCACCATCCAGAGCGTGCTGGAGCAAAGCTTCCCATTCTACAAGATCGAAGACCTTGACCTGAAGAATGGTGAGCAAGCCATCGATAAAGATCTCGCTGGTGTCATGATCACGCAGCCTCAGAAGGAGTACACCGAAAAGGAGCTCCGCCGGGTCGATGAGTTCTTGATGCTGGGCGGGAAATCGCTCGTGGTCTACGCGTCAGCCGTCACGCTGAAGCCCCAAGATCCGAGCATGACGGCCAGCCTCGATCTGCACGGCCTCGATAAGCTGCTCGTGGGCTACGGGCTCGGCATTCAGAAAGATGCTGTGCTCGACTTTGGCGGCCAATTCGGCATGGCAGTCCCCACTAATCGCGGCATGGTGCGCATGGGGCACCCTGGCATTGCCAAGGTCGTGGATGATCCGCGCCTCGAAGGCGACGAGAAGCTCCTGGATTCTGGCTTCGCAGGTTTCTTCCGCTTGGATGAAATGTCCTTCCCCTTCCCTTCCAGCATCAAGCTCGATAAGAGCAAGCAGCCGGCGGGCGTCAAGATCTACGCCGTGGCTCGCACCACGCCGCAGACCAGCCTGCAAACCGGCACCACGATCAATCTGAAACCCTTCCAGACCCCCAAGCAGAGCAAGCCGCAATCCCAGCAGGTGATAGCGGCGGTGGCCGAGGGCAAGCTCAAGAGCGCGTTCAGCGTGGGCGGCGAAGGAGTGAGCCAGAATGGCCAAGCAGCTTCGGGTTCACGCGTGTTGCTCGTCGCCTCCAGCCTGTTCTTGACCAACCCCTTTGCCTACGCGGGCAATGGCCCAGAGATGGGCGGGCAGTTCCAAATGTTTGGAGCCGTCGGTGGCGATCAAGAACTCCAGATGTACGGCATGGCCTACGCCCGCGGCTATCTCGAGCGCATGATCATCTCCTTCAAGAATACGCTGGATTGGATGAGCGGCGATCAAGATCTGCTCGCAGCCAGCGCGAAGATCATCAGCGAACCGAACCTCTCGTACGCTGATATCTCACCGCCCAAGCTGGATGCGTCCGCCAACGAGCAAGAAGTCCGCGCGGCAGAAGAGAAATACAAAGGCGAACGCAAAGCCATTCAAGGCAAGGTTCAGTGGACCCTGATCATCGGAGTTCCAGCCCTGTTTGGCATCTTTGGTATCGCCCGCTGGCGACGCCGAGACGCACTCCGCACCCAATTCAAAGCAGCGTGATTTTACAGCGAGGCATTCAAAGCCATGAGCACGGATAACAAACTCTACGTAGCAGTGGGCGTCCTCGCAGTACTTGGCGGCGCGCTCTATCTCCAACAAAACAAAGCCAAAGAAGAGCGAGCCAGCTACACGCTCGAGGGCAAAACGGCCCAGCTGCCTGAAATAGGCGCCACGGATGACAAGGTCAACAGCATCAACCGCGTCGTGATTCAAACGCCCCCAGGCGATGCCGGAGCCGGCGAAGAAGTAGAGCTCAAGAAGGACGGCGCAGAGTGGAAGCTGGTGAAGCCTGTAGCGGCCAAAGCCAACCAGCCGAACGTGACCTCACTCATCGGCGGTCTCAAGACCATCAAAATGGTGGAACGCATCGACCCATCCACGAAGAACTACGAACAATTCGAACTGACGGACGGCAAAGCGCTCCACGCTACGTTCTTCGCCTCGGATAAGACCGTGTTCGATCTGTATTTTGGCCAAGATGGCTCACGCGGGCAGATGACGCGCATCGCTGGCAAAGATGGCGTCTACGCAGCCAAAGGCTATTCGAGCTACCTCTTCAACCGCGACGCCAAGGGCTGGCGCGATCTGGGGCTCTTGAAGTTTGAAGAAGATGAAGTGAAGCGCATCGACGTGACCAACGAAAATGGCAGCTTCACGTTTGAACGCAAGATCGAGAAGAAGGAAG
The DNA here is from genome assembly GCA_038251425.1 of Polyangiales bacterium. Lineage (GTDB taxonomy): Bacteria > Myxococcota_A > Polyangia > Polyangiales > Polyangiaceae > JBBRRP01. Next base: position 3,905 of record JBBSBI010000165.1, on the reverse strand, counting down.
CGGCGAAGGGTGCAGCCGGTGCGCCCAGCACGCCCGAAGAAGTGAAGACGTGGGCCGCCAAGTTCAAGAAAGCCAAGTCTCCCGTTGGCCTCGATATCCAAAAGTTCGAAGCCAGCAAAGTGGATGATCTCGTGCGCGCTTATAAGTCACTCACCGCCACGGACTTCGCCCGCGGCAAAAATCCAGCAGATCTCGGCTTGAATGAGCCGAAAGCTACGATTGTCTTCGCGCTGAAAGACGGCGCGCAAAAGATCGTGAAGCTCGGAGGCACGTCCGAAGGTTCCAGCCGCTGGGCGCAGGTCGGCGACAACACAGAAATTTTTAGCATCAGTTCCTGGGCAGGGGACTGGGGCATGGCAGCTGAAGAGAAGTTCAAGAAAGCTGATCCCGCCAAGCCTGGCGACGCGGCTCCGCCGTCACCTTCACCGGGCGGGATGGGAATGCCCGGTATGCCTCCGGGCATGGATCCGCATAGCGGGATGGGCGAATAAAGGGGGCGGGGGGCCGTTCAACTGTCTTATGTGCCGTGACTCGAACACGCCGGACAGCGGATGCGTCCTTGTGCCAACGGTGCACAAGTATCGCAGAGAACGTGGAGGCGCTCGTCACAAAGCGCAAGCGTGGACGTCGCTCGTAGGCAGCCCTCGCACGCCACTTGATCGAACGCGCCCGCCCCTGAGGGAAGGGTGAGTGTCAATGCGCGCTCGCCCTTCCGACGCCGAACCCGCAGGTTCACAAAGGCAACTGGCACCGAAACACGGAGCGCTGCGACTGGAGCCGCAGTCACGCGAAGCCGGAAACGTTCAGTAAGCTCAACCAGTTTGGCGTCCCGTTCCCTCGCGAAGTGCTGGAGCTTCTCCGAAAGCGCGGCTGGATCCAGACGCTTGCGGGCTGCGGCTTTCTGGGCCTCGCGTGCGAGATCCTCGAAATAGATGTTTAGCCTTCGATAGTCGCGCTCGTGGCGTCGCTGCATGCCATTTTGGAATTGCAAAAGCGCAGGACCGATTAGGGAGGGCAAGCGCGCGCCCATGAAGCGAGCAAGCCCGTCAGAGGCGCCTCGTGCCAAAGGCACCTCCTGTGCAGGCGCCAAACCGATCTGACGCGTTGGATCCAACCATTCAGTAAGGGCGGAGTCAGGTTGGCCTCCGTTGTGTTCGCAGAGCGTGGCGCTGACCAACCCTTCGTGACGGTCGTCACACTCGGCGGTGAAGCTCATCCACAGCCGAAGGTACGTCGCATGCCCAAAGCTTACGGCGCTCACTTCGTGCACGCCGTTGCGAATGACCAAGCGCTCAGCGAGCGCTCGAGCTTGAGACAACCGAGGCGTTTCCGCTTCAAGCGAAGCGCAGGCGATACCTCCGAAACGAGCGGCGCGTTCCACGAGCTTTTCGAGCAGCTCAGTGCCAAATTCAACGAGGTGCCTCCCTTCCGCGACGAAGCCGGGCTCCGAGGTCAATTCGCACGCTTCCGGCACCTGGAGTTCCCGGGCCAATGCCGGAGGCAGTACGGCCAATGCCGTTGCAGGCTCTCTCTCAACTAACGCCCCCCCAACCGAAAGCATGTCGCAAGCGAACTCCAGGCGATTCGGAGCTTCTGTGGCACCCGCTGCAAGCCCAGTGCTCACGTCTCGTAGTCCTGCCCGAAGAGGGCCGTGTCCAACAACTTGGTTTTTTGGTAGCGAGCTCTGGCCTGCAATAACTCCTCAGCCAGCTTATCAAAGCCGACGTCCAATTCGGCCTCCGCCTTGGAGGCCGTGTAGAGTGACAACACGCGCTCCTCCAGGTCGCGTTCGTCCGCAAGGTTTCCAAGTACCATGTCCATTTCACCCACGACGAGTTCGAACAGGTGCAGGCGTCGGTCTAAAATGTCGAGCAGTCGCTCTTCCGCTGTCCCTTTCGCGCACAGGTTAAAGACTCGTACGGGTTCGGTCTGACCCATCCGATGCAGCCGCCCAATCCGCTGTTCGATTTGCATGGGGTTCCAAGGAAGATCAAAGTTGATGAGCAGACTGCAGAATTGGAGATTCTGTCCCTCGCCGCCCACATCCGTCGCCACCATGACACGCAGCCCGCCACGAAAGCCTGCGATCGCCCGCTGCTTTTCTTCAGCGGAAAGGCCACCATGAAACATGGTGCAGGGGATGTCCGCATGGATAAGCGCGGCTGCCAGCTCGTCCGCTGCCGCCCGAAACCGTGTAAAAATCAGCGCTTGCTCCGTATTCGACGCGAGGATCTCCAACACGCATCGGTGCTTGGACGGCCGCTTCACGCTCCGGGCGAGTTCCGCCAAGCGAAGCGCATTCGCGCGAAATTCCCGCGAATGCAGCTCTGAGTCGGCCACTCTCGACAGGGTGCCTAAAAGGGCCTTCGGAGAGCACCCCGCTTCAAGCAGGAGCGTAGACGCAAGCATTCGCGTGCGCGACTCTTGCCCGTGTTCGCGCACCACGCTCAACACCTCTCCATACAACTGTCGCTCTTCCTCTGTGGGCTCGACAGCTACTGTGGTGACGAAGCGTGGAGGAAGCTTGAGGCCGCACTGCGCGCGGGTGTTTCGCACCATCACGTCCTGAAGCAGGGCCTTTAACCGTTCACGATTCTTCAGCGACGAGGGATCCTTAAGATCGACGAACTGTTTCCGAAACGCTGCCGGGCTCGCAAATTGACCTGGCTTGATCAGCGTTACCAGGTTGTAGATTTCATCTAGGCCAGTTTCCACCGGTGTCGCAGTCAGCAAGAGCAGGAATCGGCTACGGAGCCCGTTCACCAACGCATAGCTCGCCGTTGTCCGGTTCTTCACGTGGTGCGCTTCGTCCACAATGACAAGATCCCAGCCATGTTGCTGAAGCTCGGGCATGTGCCGGGCAGTGCGTGCTAGTGCCAGGGATGCCACAACAATTCCAGGTTCTCTCCAGAAATCACTGGTATCACGCCGGAATAACACGTCCGTCGTCGCACGCACCTCAAGGCCGCCCTTGTCCGTAAGTTCTCCCACCCAGTGATTGACAAGCGCGGCCGGGGCCAAGATCAAGACCTTCCGCGCCATCCCTCGCAATTGGTACTCTCGCAGGATCATTAGGGCTTCGACCGTCTTGCCCAGCCCCACCTCGTCTGCCAGAAGGGCCCGACCGCGAAATACGCGCAACACCTTGCGCACCGTCTCAATCTGATAGGCGTGTGACACCACGCCTCGGAGGGAGCCCACCCCCATGAGCTCATGAAAGCGGTCGGCCGAGCTCAACGCGTGCCCGCGCAGCGCCAGCGAGATGCGCTCGAGTGACGTCGATTCCGAGGATAACATTGCAGAAATCGCTTCCGCATCGAAGTTGGCTGCGCGCGTTGAGCAGAGCTCCAACGGACTTGCCTCCTGCAATATCAGAACCTCAACCGGGGTCGCTGACGGAGCCCTTGAGGCGGTTGGACAGCGTCGGGTGGCGACGCCACTCTGACTCTTCTTCTTTGGAACGAGCGCCGGCTTTTTTTTTGGAACGCGTGCTGGAAGCGGCCGCATCCCGCTCGCTGGCTCCTTGCTGACAGACAGCCGCCTCTGACTCTTCGCGCGCCGCCACACCCGACCGAGGACTTCGGACGCCCAGGCGGGGCGAACCAGATGCAGCGTATCCCCACTCCGCTGATATGCTGGAGATGCCTCGGCCGCGTCTATAAGATGTTCAAGGGTTAGGCCCTTCGGGAGCAGTCCTCGTCGACCCAGTACTTGTTGCGCCCTTTGGGGGTCAAACGTGGTGTCCGGGCAAATCCAAATCGCCAGCGCCAAAAGTTCACTTGCCGACAGCGGAAGTCCCGATCTGCGTACCAATTCCTCAACGGATCGGGGCGCGAGAGTCTCCGCTGAAAGGTTGGCTTTCACCCATCCGAAGTAGGCAGAGCCTCCGAAAAAGGTCAAACCTT
>JBBSBI010000164.1:0-12240 GCA_038251425.1 Polyangiales bacterium | reverse complement strand
GCAGATATTGGGCTCTGGTACCTCGCGCAATGGCTCTATCACTTTGTGCGAGCCGATGTGTGGGTGCGTTTTACGATCGTGCTCGTGGTGCTCTTGCCGCAGTTTGCGTTGCATCTCTTTGACGCCGTAGTGCCTCGCAAGCCTGGCCCCTCCAAGTTGCTGCGCGTGGCAGGTATCTTGATGTTGCCGCTGCTGTTGCTGGTAGCCTTGCCGCGGCAGACTGCGTTGGAACGCTACGGGATTTTTCTCTACGTTTTTGGGCTGCTTTCGGCGGGTCTTTGGTCCCTAGCCCAGCGCGGTGAGCACAGCGGCTCGCGTGCTATTCAACGCCGAGTGCGCGTTTTGGTTTCGATCGGTGCGCTCGCTGCAGCCTTCAGCTTGGCAGATTTTTTGTGGTTCATTGGCGCGCCGTTGCCGCCGGTTGGCGCTGTCTTGAGCATCGTGTTCTTGTTCATGCTTTCCGAGTCTCTGATCCGTGAGCGACTCTTGGATCTGTTCGATGTCTTGGTGCAGCTCTTGGTTTCGACGGCGCTCGCGTTTGGGATGGCTGGCGTATTCTACGTGTTTGTCGTGCTTTATGGCGGTTTTGACACGATGTATTTGGGAGCCACGCTGGCGGCCCTCGTGATCTTGGTGTTGGTGGAGCCGCTCCGCACCAAGCTCGAAAAGTACGTGCATCTGGTGTTCTTTCGGGAGCGTGTGGATCTCGAAAGGGCGCTTGGCTTGGCGAAATCCCAGCTTTCTCACGTGCTCGAAGTGCAGAAGATGCAGGAAGTGGTGATGACCGCGTTGGAGGAATCACGGAGGGTTACGGGTGCTGCCCTCTACTTCCGCGATCCTTTGGGGCCTGACTATCACTTGGGCACCTATCTTGGCCCGGCGCCGCCCGAACGCATTGACGCCGCGGCGGGACGTCCACTCTTCGACAGGCTCAGCAAGAGTGCTTCGGTGGCGCTGCAGCAACTCGAGTTCGAGGCGCTCGAGAAACGAAGAGGTGGCTTCACGGGGGAAGCCGAGGCAGACGAACGGATCCTGGCGGCAGCGAAAATTTTGGGGCCGTATGCGGCGGGAGTGTGTCTGAGTATTCACGGAGAAGGCAGCCAGCTGCTGGGCTTTCTGTTGGTGGCGGATGACCGCGTGCGCGATGCTCTTTCGGACGATGAGATTGCGTTGCTGGAGCCCTTTGCGCTTCAAATTGGGGTCGTCGTGGAAAACTCTCGCCAGTATCGGCGCATGCACCAACGCGATCGGCTGGCAGCTCTGGGGCAGATGGCAGCGGGTCTAGCGCATGAGGTCAAAAATCCGCTCGGTGCGATCAAAGGTGCGGCACAGCTGCTTCAAGAAACGGTAGGAGCCTCCGCGCCTGCCTCGGCGGATAAGGAGTTCGTCGATATTATCCTGCAGGAGGTGGATCGATTGGACCGCGTTGTCGGCTCTGTTCTGAGCTATGCGCGCCCCCGAAAGAGCGATTTTCAGCCTTTAGATGTGAATGATGTCGTAGAAAATGCGCTGAGAATTGCGGGTTCCGATCGCGCGCACGGCTGCAAATTAGAGGCCCAGCTCACACCCGATCTGCCACTCGTGCCCGGGGACGCTGAACAGCTCCGCCAGGTCATGCTCAACCTGGTGAAGAACGCCACCCAAGCGATGGAGCAGGAAGGGGCGGTGGTGGTGACGACACGGGTCATTCCAGACACCAACGGGCACACACCCGGCAAATGGATCGAGATTGCCGTTTCTGACACCGGTCGTGGGATGACCCAGGAAGTGCGCCAGAGCCTATTTGTCCCGTTTTTTACTACAAAACCCCAGGGTACCGGTCTTGGCTTGGCTATCAGCCAGCGCATTGTCGAAGAAATGGGCGGGCGCATTGAGGTCAAGTCTCAAGTTGGACATGGCAGCACCTTCGCCATCACGCTTCCGATTTCGAGCGTCATCGAAACGTCAAAGAACGTGATTTCTTGACGCATTTCTTTGGCTCGTCGTATCCTCCCGGCCATTCGGGGACTACACGTTGGGTTCCGAAAGCTGCGCTGAATGTTTCAAGAGGCCCTATTCCCCGCACCCTCATCTGAACCACAGGTTCTCGTTCTTCGATTCATTTCTGGAAAGTACGAGGGCGGAGAGTTCCCACTTCGGGCGAGCCAAGAGATCTTGATCGGGCGAGCCACGGACGCGGACTTGGTGTTGGTGGAAGAACTGGTGTCGCGTCACCATGCCACCGTTGCGCGTCAGGCTCACGTGGTGAGGGTGACGGATCTTGGTTCCACCAATGGGACGTTCATCAACGGAGAGCGCATCAAGCGCGCCGAACTCGTGGTGGGCGATCGGCTATTGATTGGCACGAACATTCTCAAGCTGGTGGCGGTGGAGGGCGGCCGGGTTTCGCCTGCGTCCGAGGTGAGGAGCCTTCAGAATATTGCTGCAGAACGGAAGACGACCCGCGGGCCGCGCATGCGAGGCGAGCTCGAAGAGATCCCAGTTACCGATCTGGTGCAACTGTTGGCAAACGGGAGGAAGACGGGCGTCCTATCGCTCAACGCCGCCGCAGGCTCCGGCAAGATCCATTTTAAGCAGGGGCAGATAGTTCATGCGGAGCTACTCCGCTTGCCCGCGCTCTCGTCGCACAAGGCGTTTTTTAGGGTGATGGGGCTCACACGCGGCCAGTTCGAACTTGAAGCCGAGGGGCCAAGTGAATTCACGGAGCCCTTCGTGGAATCCACCGAACACCTCGTGATCGAGGCCATGCGCCACTACGATGAAGTGAAACGCCTCGCTCCCGATTTGCCCCGCCAAACCAGCCGCTTCGCTCTCCCCACGCCCCTCTTATCTGCGCTTGAAGATCTTGAGGAGCGAGAGCTGGAGCTCGTGCAAGCTGCCCTGAATGCGGAGAGCCTGAGAACGCTCCTGGATTCGCGTCCTGAAAGTGACCTTGAGCTCCTGCAATCGCTCAGTCGTCTCTTGGCAGACGGCTACCTAGTCGAACGCCGCATTTGAACGCGGCTCCCCGTGATCAAGCGGCAAGCCTTCGGTTTGATTGGTGTTGCTGCCCGCTTCCGCGAAACGCGTCAGTCGCCCCTCTTGTACGTCTCTCATGGGTGTCATGTCGCCGGCCGGGGACAGCGCCCCAGGAGGGTGACCGCGTTGCACGTCCGATAAGTGAGAGGCCTTTTCGTTCTTTGGAAGATAGTAAGCATGCTTACTATCTTGTGTTTGACTTTGAGAGACCTCGCCGCCGAAGCTGAACAAGTGGTGGGAGGCGGCAGACAGTGAAATTGCCAAGCTGGCTCAAGGCGAGCGCGGGTTCTTACAGATTGAAAGGTCCGAAGCCCACCAGATTAGAAATCTGAACGGAGGCGTCCAGAACTCCGACATAAAGTCGGTAATCCGTGATGAGCGATCCCATGGCAAGCTCTAACGGTTGACCGTCGGTGCCGCGTTTTACGGTTGGTTGACCGTATTGATCGAAAATGGGCTTATTTTGTGCGTCCGATTCCACCTGATAGGTGAGGAGGAGTAACTTGTTCGCACGATCCAACATGCGCGATGCCACGCCTTTATCAACGACCTTGCCATCCACTTCGTCAGGACCGAACTTGCGCGCGATATAGGTGAGGCCACTTTCCGGATTGGTGAAACGGATTTGCTGATCCGTCGGGATATTGAATTCGCCGAGGTATCCGTCCACCCAAATGCGCATCTTGTTGGCGAGGGTCAGATCGGTATCGAGCCGCGAGTACAAGTGCGTGTAGAGCAGAGTGGAGATTTGTTGTTGGTAGCCAACGTTCGGATAGACTAGCCCGATGCTGCCGGTAGGTCGCTTGGGAGCCACGCCGGACAGATCCGTCATCTGAACTTCGGGGTGATTGTCTTCGAGTGAGATCGCGACGTAGGGCGCGATGGTGTCCCAGTCGCTGGAGAGTAGGCCTCCAACGAGGCGGTCAACCGCCTCTGGCATGTCCGTTCGGAAGCTCACGCTGAGCCCGCGGCCATCTAAGTAGTTCTGATTCGAATTCGTCTGAAAGACGGCTCGCCCGTCGGTGAGGGCGCGGCCGGCTTCGCTCTTTTCGACCGAGAAACCAACCCAATTAATCCAGTTTTGGTACTCCCACGAACCACCGCCACCCGGGCCATCATTGAAAGATGGGCTGATGTAGCGACCGGTGGCTGCGTCAAGAATAAATGTGGCTCTCGCATCGGGTGCCCCGGGCAAGTAAATGTCCTTCGTTGAACCCAGGAAGACATCGCCGTACGCAGACTTCTGCGTGACTTTGGTATAGCCGCCGATTTCCGGCATCAAGAGTGCACGCGTGATGTTGTCGAACATCAAGCGCTCGGCAATGAGGTAAGGGCGCCACCAATCATCTGACTTGGCAAGGGCCTGGAAATCCGCGTCACCAAACGAGCGGAAGTACGCGTTATTGTTTGCGATACCCCAGTGATACGAACGCAGGCGCTCATAGAAATCATTGATCGTGCGCGAGGGGATGCCCGGATAAAACCAATCGCGGTTCCCGCGGCGGAAATAGCGGAATGGGTAGGAGTAGTCGAACTTTTTAATGGTCTCCACCGTCACTTCGTAGACGTCCGCGCCAGCATCGCTTGGGTTGGTGTGGAGATATGAGTTACTCGTCGTTCCCCAACGGTAAGGCCAACGCACGGCGCCTGGAGCTGTGCGCCCATCAGCGCGAGCGCGGAGCTTTGGCGAAAAGTAATCGTTGCCTGCAGCTGGCCCATCCTGCATGTCGTTCCAGGCCGCGTAGTCCTTGGGTGGAGGCGTGCAGACCTTTCCGTGCACAATCCGCCATTCGGCGTGAGCCTTTTCCTCGGCGGTTGCATCTCGACAACGGCTCGGATCGAAGAGCTTCATTTGTCGCGCTGCTTCTGTGTAGTGCATCGGTTGCACCGCAACGCCGCCGGTTAAGTCGGTGGACCAATTAGCCAGCGCATAATCTGGCAGGTGGCTCCAATTGCGGACAGCAAAAGTATTCTGATCCTTGATGGGCAGCCCATCGGCGGCATCGGTGTCGAAGGTTTGCACCACGCGTCCGTACAGGACATTCATCGTGTGCTCGTCGAATTGGCCCAAGCCCACGCTCTCGAAGAAGCGCTCATTTTGGTACTCCATGGTGGAGGTGTTCCCAAAATAGTTGATGCCAGGGCGCGATTCCTCGGCTTGGCCGAGCTCGTCTGAATTTTCTGGATCCAGATAGCGCGGACCCATGCAGGTATCCTTCTTGGGATCCATGACATCGCCGGTGCGCGGAGTGCCACCGCAGGAAGCCGTAGATTTGCCTTCCCCGGTGCGAAGCTGCCAGTACTGCGGATTAAAATTGGTGGAGTCGTAGGATGACGCAAACTCGTGCAGCATGCCTAAGGAGTGCCCCATCTCGTGGAGCGCGATGCCTTTGTAGCCCTCTTTCCAGAGGTCGTCGTAAATCGCGTCGGCACGTCGCTTGGATAAATCTTTGTCCCCCGGAAATGTCTCGGCGAGCCTGGCGTCGCTGTATTTCTCCTTGAAATAACGAGCGACACCTGTGACGTCCGCATTGCCGACGCTACCGATGAATGGCTCAAAGTAGCAAAGCCCGCGTTTTTCAGCGCCAGCAAAGACGTTATTTTGAAGCGCTTGCACGCGAGATTGCTCTAGGCCTCGGAGTGGCGAGGTGAGCTCGAGCGCGTCTTCGCTCGTGTGCGTCATGGCGAGGGAATCCACGAGCCAATTCTGGTCGACGATTTGCGCCTCGGCTTGACTGCCCTTGAGCTTGCTAGCAATCGCATCAAATTGCAGCGTTTGGGATGTCACCGGCCCCACGGGCTTGGTGGCGTGCAGCATCTTGAAATAACTCGTGAGATTGTCCTTGAGGGAACCGGTTACCACCGGGTTCAGCTGTTTGGCTGCATTGGCGGCGTCGATCGAGCCCACCATCTTGTCGAGCTCTTCCTTCGTGTAACTTTTGGAGACACGCCCATCTTGGAGCTGCCGCTGGTAGCGATAGGCTGGGGTACCCTGGGTGATGTCGTCTACCGTGAGCTCGCCATTGGCAACCATGATGGCATCGCGTGTGAAAGCCGCGGCGTAGGTTGCTGAACGGCCCATGGTTGTGGCGGAGGCACCAATGATCTGACCTGTCAGCGGATCGGCGTTCCAGTTGGCGATGCCGCCCCAGGGTGCACGAGAGGAGTAGGGCCAGTAGAACATGAAGTTGTGTCGGAGATCGCCCACTCGGGCGCTGTAGCCAGGCGCACCGCAGAGCTGATTGTCGTAGATGCGCACCGGATTGTGACAGGTTACCAGCACATCCTCCGCGCCCGCTTTCACCTGCTCGATGCCCCAGCCCCCGAAGCTGACCATGTCGATCCCACCCGGTTCGAAGAATTGCGCATGGCAAGTGGCTCTATCGCCATCGTTGGTGCGCCGACACTCCACCTCTCGGGCCTTGGCGACCGACTGGCGCAACACTTGATTCCAGGTATTCCCAACGTCTTCGGTCGGACCCATCTTGGTGCGATTGCCGGCGGCGTCGACATCATCGGTGAGGCCCGCTGGCGTCTCTTTGTTCATCCAATACCCGATTGGCTTCACCACTCGGTCGCGGTACGGGATCGTGCAACGATTGCGGATGCTGCACTGCGAACCAGCGGACTTGGCGTAGCCGGTGTTCGTGTTTTCGCATTGGTCATCGGTGCCGTTGTTATCTGTATCGGCGCGCGCGCTGTAGTTGCAAGGAACGCTGCACTCGTGAGTGCTCAGGCACACCGCGCCTGCGCCCCCGCATTCAGCGTCAGCGTTGCAGCTGCCTTGAGTCTGATGGCTCTGCTGCCAGATATTGTGAACGTGCATGAAGCGGCGCATCCCCGCGTCCGTGAAGCCGTATTGAGGATCCCACTGCACTCGCGGCGCGGTGACGATGCCCACCGAATCGCTCGAGCCAATGCCGCCCGGGTTAGCGACGATCTCAAGCGAGGCGCGCGTATTTTCGAAGGGCTCAAAGTCATTATTGGGGTCAACCCTGTCGACCCTGAGATACGAGCTTCTGACCACTGCCTCTTGGGGATCGCAGTTGTTGACGGCGGCCCCCGTGAACAGGCCCACCAACATGCACATCGGCGCCTTCGTGCCATCCGAATAGGTGATGGAATCGGGCTTGATAAAGAACTTGCTGGTGATGTCGAAATAGCCCGCGTTCGCATCAAAATGCGGCGCATCCGGATGGCCAGGATCGTTCACGTAGTACGTGAGGGGCGTCACCTGGATCTCGCCGAACATGGAGCCCACGAACATGTCGTACCATTGGGGCGTATCCACGAGGTTGATCGACCAATCCACCCTGAAATATTTGCGCTCATTCCACACGCGGTCGCTGCTATTTTCTTCGATAACATTCAGCTCTTCGCCGGTTCCCGAATTGTACGCTCGCTGAATATCAAAGTGCCTGCGAATCGGATAAGCCGCCACGATGGCGCCGCTAGGGCGTTGGCCAGGCAAGCCCTTGTCGTCGGCTCCCGGAGCGACGGAATAAGCCTTGCGCGCGAACAGCATGTTCTCGGTGATTTCCCAGCGGATGCGATCCACGCCGCTCCAAGAACCGATGCCGATCAGCGATTGAGCCTCGGAGCCGTCAACCACGAAGTTGCGCCAGTAGAACTCCGGGTTGTCATTCGGGTTCGCGATGTCACTGACGAAGAATTCCTTGCTGAGCGCGTCCGCATCAACGCGGTTAATCGGTGCGCGTTCACTCGCGCAACCCGATAACAGCGCGAGCACGCAAAGGATCAGGCCCTGGCTCAAGCGTCGAATTAATGACATATCGATGATTCCTCAGAAACACTGGGTGCTTCGCTGGCCGGCTCGCCGAGACCCGGTCGTGTAGGTGCCAGAGTATACATCTCAGCCTGTTGCGAGGACCTGATTCCCTGCGAAAATTTACTGCACTATCCGAGCACCGGGCCTGTCTAGGTACCGAGACGCGCCCGTATCTGCGTAAACTTCCGCTCTGGCCGCATGGCGGCGACTATGGCCTATCGAAGTCGAACTTTGACGGCACGCGCGTGTGCCTCAAAACCTTCAGCGCCCGCCAGAGCAATGATGGCCGACGCCTGCGCCGCGAGTGCTGACTTCGAGTAGCCAATTAACGAGGTGCGCGAAACAAAGTCGTAAACCCCTAGTGGCGCTCCGAAACGAGCCGCGCCACCCGTGGGCAAGACGTGGGAGGGGCCGGCCATGTAGTCGCCCGCCGCTTCGGGCGTTTCGTGGCCCAAGAAGATCGCTCCGGCGTGCCGAATCGCGTCAGCCAGCTCGCGGGCATTCTCGCATTGGATGCTGACGTGCTCCACGGCCAACTGGTCGGCGATTTTTGCGAGGTCGCTGCGGTTTGCTACCAGAAAAGCCGCGCCGTGCTCTCTGACAGAGGTGGACGCAACGTCCTTTCGCGGCAGTGATTCAAGTGCCAGCTGGAGCTCGACTTGGACTTGCGCAAGTAGCTCGGCACTTGAGCAGACAAGCAACGGATAGGCAGCTTCGTCGTGTTCGGCTTGCGACAAAAGATCAGCCGCCACAACCTTCGGATCGGCTGAAGCATCCGCGACCACCAGGATCTCACTCGGCCCGGCAAGCCCGTCGATCGACACATCACCAAACACGAGTCGCTTGGCGCACGTGACGAACAAATTGCCAGGCCCAACGATCTTAGCCACGCGCGGGACAGTCTCGGTACCATAAGCCAGTGCCGCAACGGCTTGAGCTCCGCCTGCATTCAGCAGCCCCGTCACCCCGGCCAGATGGGCCGCTGCGCGAACTTCCGGCGACGGATTCGGACACGCGAGGATGATCTCCGAAACGCCCGCAACTTCCGCCACCACAGCGGTCATCAGCACGCTGGAGGGATAGAGTGCCTTTCCACCGGGCGCGTACACGCCCACACTGGCCAACGGACTCACCCGGCTCGCGAGGAAAACTCCGTCTTCGGTGGTGTCGAAGCTGCCTAGTCTTTCCGACTGTCGAACGTGATACCTGCGGATGCGGTCACGCGCTTGCTCGAGAGCTGCTCTTACGGTTGAGTCGAGTCCCGCGAGCGCTTGAGCTCCGCCATAGTCTCTTTCAAACAATGGGCTCGGGCGACGCTGCTCAAATTTCTCCACATACTGGGCCAGAGCCGCATCCCCTGTGCGCCGAATATTGGCCAATATCTCGCGAACGACGTCCTCAACCGCGCTCAGATCCTGCTCGCCCCTGCGCGTCAGGCGAGCCAGTTCGGTGTCGAACTCGGGCGAGCCGGAGCGAAAGATTTTCAGACTCGTCATGTCCAGTGGCCCACTTTGAACGCTGCGGGATCGTATTCTCGAACCTTGGGACCGAGTGATTCTCGGAAGACTTGCTCGTCGTCGAGGTCGAGGTTGTCTTCTGCGAAACCTTCCGCCACTTGCATTCCAATCGCCAAGATTCGAAGAAAGAGCGCAAAGCTTGAGGCGCTCAGCTTTGGTTTCCAGGTTTCAGTGCCACTCATTGCCGTGTAGACAGGACAATCGCCCTCAGCATCCAGCAGCGAGACATCCAGGAAATAGGGGTCGTTCACCAGCGTACTCCGGCCGATGATGATCCAGCTTGGCCGCCAACCGTTCGGCGCCGCGTTGGGACGACGTTCCCCATCCGGCAGCAGAGCAAACCCAGTCTGCTCTTCAAGCAGACGCAGAGCTGGGATGAGACGCACCCGCTCCGAAGGCGTTCGAGTCTCCACGTCGGTCGGCTCGCTAGCTAAAAGAAACTCCCGAAACCTTCGTGGGATCGAAAGCTTGCCCTTCAAGGTGTTGACCCAATCAACGTCGGCCTTGCCAAAACTGGCGCGCATCCCGCGACGCGAGAACGACTCTTTCAGGGCAGAGATAGATTCGGCAAGATCGCTATCCACTGCGCGATCCTTTCGGCCCAGATGGGCTCATGACGGATGGTTCTTTGATTTCAGCTTCTATGCCAGCAAGTCCGCATGACGCGCTGGCGCCGACCGAGTCCCGGTTTTAGTCGTGAAAACCACAAAGGCAAGGTTTGCGCGCGGAAGGCCAAAAGCAGGCCGAAGGGGGCGCTTCGCCCCGCCTTGTTAGCTCACCGAGACCCGACGCCGGGGAGCGCGGTTGGCGCCGCCTGCGTGCTCGGCTGCAAGCTCCAAGTAGTTGATCGGGGTGCGAGGGGGAGGCTTAGGAGTCGGTTCGCTCGGTGTCTGCAGGATGAGTGCCGCGGCCTCGACGGCGATGTTTCTCACCAATTCTGCCAGATCTGCGAATCGTGGCTCGGCGGGTTGGAATTGAGACAACGCCTCGTTCAGCGCTTCGCTCAGCGTGAATCTGGCGTGGCCTCGGCGCGCCAATTCTAAGTAGCTCCGCGTCAGGCTGTCAGCATCGAATTGGTGATAGAGCATCAGGTTTTGAGCCACGCGCAGCGCTCCTTCCGCATCGAGAGTGCCATCCTCAACCAATACGTAGGCTGCCTGTTGGTAGTTGTAAAAGGGCACGAGGCGCGGCTGGTAACGTTGAAAATGACTGGGTGGGGTTTGGCGATCCAGGTGAATGAGGATCCGAACTCTCTCTTCGCTGGGCCTGAGCTGTTCCAACGCGGTGAGTGCAGCTCGCGATTGGTCCGGGAAAACACGGCCTTCGCTGAAGATCTCGGTGAGCTCAGTGTTGCCAATCTGACCTCCGAGTAGATCGGCGTACAGCGAGTACACGAACGCATCGGCTTCAGCATCATCTCCGCTCAAGATCTCTGAAATCTTGGGGGCGCGAGCTTGGTCGCGAACGCGCGCCTGCAGCAGCGCGGGTAGCTTGTAACCTAACTGTTCGCGGAGTGCGCGGAAGCGAAGTCTGAGCAGATTCTTGAGGTTGGGCTTGAGCGTGAGTTCAGAATAGCGAACTCCATCTAGCGCCAGTTTTTCTTCTAAGCGTGAGCGCAGCTGCTTCGGGCTACCGCTCAGGATATGCAGACGCGCGCCTGAGCGGTTGAGTTCGCGCAGGAGCGCAGCGGCGCCCGGTACGGCTCTTTTTTGGTCAGGTCGCTCAAGCGCGGTGCGAACGAGCGCCCTTAGGCTGTCAAAATCAGTGCGTAGGTAAGTTTTGTCGAGATCCCAGCGGGCAATGACGAGCTCGCCCGGCACTCACGACGCCCAGGCGGTGCGCGTGTCCGATAGTGAAGATACCAGTTCTTTTTCCCCCGAATTGGTCGCGGCTTCGATCGCTTGCTCCAGGTATCCGAATGCCTCGGTTGAGCGTTGCCGGCCGTGCGCGACCTGGGCCAAGGCACCGAGCACGCGGGCTCGATCGGGGCCACTCGGCCCTGCGAGATCGAGCGCTTCGCGCAGCACACCTTCTGCATCCGCGAGACTTCCGGCCCGCGCCAGCGCTGCTCCGAGCTTTCGGCTAAAAATAAGTACTGCACGCAACGGATCATCCAGCTCGCCGCGGCTGATCTCTTGCCGCGCCACTTCCAGGCCGCGCCGGAGGGCCAAGACCTCGCTCTCGATCGCTCCATTCGCAGCGGCGCGTTCGGCGACCTGCTCAAGGAGCAGGAGGGCTTGAAAAGAATCTTGGCAGAAGTAGGCATGTTGGGCTCGCGCTTCGATCGGCGCGCCCAGCTTCTCACAAACTCTCAAGGCTTTATCGTGGAGTTCACGGCGGACAGCATGCGGAATACCGGTCAGCACAATTTCCCGTAACAAGGGGTGTGAAGCCGAGATGAGGCCATTACTGCTTTGGACGAAGCCCTCTTGGACCAAACGCTCAATCGTGGGTGAGGCGTCGTGCAGGCTCGTGACTAATTGGGAGATATCCTGTGGCCGCACGTCATCGCCGAGCACCACAATAGCCTGGAGCACGCGCCGCGCCATCGGTTCGAGCGTGTCCAAGCGGCGAGCCACGAGGTCGCCGAGCCGGGGCGGGGCGTCCGTGCCACCCGATGCCGCGTAGCGCACCGCTTGTTCGAGATAAAGCGGCTGGAAATCCTGTGTTTCCGGGTCAGGCTTCGGCCGATCTTGAGTCTTCACGTAACGCAAGATGGGGGCCGCGGTGGACTCGCTCAGACCGGTGAGGGCATGGGCGGCACAGCGCACACTGCCCCAGCGTGGATCGAATGCGGGAACGTGCGAACCGACGAGAAAGACATCTCCCGAGGGGGGCGCCGCGATCATGTCCGTGAAGGCATTACGGCTGGCACCATCGATGCGATGAAGATCATCCACCAGAATCGTGATGCAT
>JBBSBI010000163.1:0-12274 GCA_038251425.1 Polyangiales bacterium | reverse complement strand
TCGGCAAGACGCGACGCGCGAGATGCTGACAGCCATGTCGGAGTATAGCGTGCGGCAGAGCTATCGAATCGATCAACTCATTGAAGAGGCGATCAATTCTTCGTTGATCGAGGGCGCAAAGCTAACCACCCGCGCGCAAGCGAAACAGATGATCCTGGACGGCATGCAGCCTCGCTCCCATGGCGAGAGGATGGTTGCCAATAATTACAAGGCCATGGTGCGGCTCCTCGAGCTCTACCAGAAGGAGCTGACGCTCGACGACCTATTGGAGATCCATGCCATCCTCGGCGAAGAAGCCCTTGATGCCGAAAACTGTGCCGGGAGGCTGCGCACGCCGGGGGAGAACGTTCGAGTAGAGGACAACGAAGGAGAGGTGTGGTTCAGGCCAGCTCCCGCTGGTGAGCTGCCGAATCGTCTCAATGCGCTTCTTCGGTTCGCCAACGCTCAAGATCAGAAGGCGTTTCTCCACCCGCTGGTACGTGCGATCGTGCTGCATTTCTGGCTGGCATATCTTCACCCTTTTGTGGACGGCAACGGGCGCATGTCTCGAGCGCTGTTCTACTGGCAGATGCTGCGGAGCGGCTACGACTTTGCCCAGTACCTCTCCATCTCTGGGCCGATCGACAAGTCCCGCAGGGCCTACTACATGGCCTTCGTTCATACTGAGACCAATGATGGCGACCTCACTTACTTCATCCTAAACCAGCTCGCTGTTCTCCGCCGAGCAACAGACGACCTCCTTGCACACCTCAAGCAGAGGTCCGAACGACTCGGTCACCTTTTGCAAGCACTATCCCTTGCACACGAATTCAATAGCCGCCAGCAAGCGGTACTCACCTACCTAGGTCGAAAACCTCAAGCGAGCGTGACGGTGACAGGTCATGCTACCAGCCACAGGGTGACCTACCTCACCGCGCGTAAGGACCTCCAGGCTCTGGAGCGGAAAGGCCTTCTGCGACGCGTTAAACAGGGAAAGACCGATCGCTACCTGCCCACGGAAGATTTCGTTTCGAAATTTATGCGTGCGATAGAAACTCTAGAGACACACCAAGTGTAAATCACGCAATGTGGCGATTCTCGATGTCCCAGCTGAGCGTCTGGCCATTTTGAGTGAGCGTGACTGGCGAGAGGTTCCAGGACTGGCTTTGTGTTGGGGTCGCTGTTGGGCCGCGCTTAAAGGTAGTTAGCCTGTCCTCAACATCGTAGCCGTAGGTGAGCGCTTCCGCTGGGAGCAGGGGGCTCGCTTCGTTCGCGACTCGCTTGTTGGCGTCATACGCATAAGTGAGCTGACTGATACCTGGAGTTGCGATAGAGGCCAGCAGATTATCGGCTCTGTACGTTCGGGATTCCACGAGGCCATTATCGAGCGCAGTGCTCGTCAGGCGCGCTCCAGAATCGTAGCTGCGTGTCGCGAGCAGGGTCGAGCCCAGCTTGGCCGTTTTTAGCTGATTGCCGTCCGTGTAGGTTCCTACATTCACCAGCCCCGACGGCAAGATCGAGGTCACTCTCAAGAACGTCTGGAAAGACGGCACTCGCGCCATTCTGCTTCCGCCCCGCGACCTCATCATCCGCCTCATTGCCGCTATCCAACCTCCGCGCTTTCATCTGGTAACCCGGACGCTGGACCGTAGGTGGCGTTTGGATCGCCTGCTGTCGCGACAGTCACGCACTCCGTCTCCCCGCCAGAGCGCAGCGACTGGCAAGGGGAGACCGCCGAGCGAGCCGCGCTTCGCGCGAGCACGACGAGAGGGGAAACTGACTTCTCAATGCAAGGCAAAGTGCAGGCAACGCTGGATGAGGTAGAGCCCAGGGGTGCCCTCGACGCGGGCGATGGCATTTGCGGGGAGCGTCGGGCCAACACGCACGTAGACGTTACATGGTTGTTCTATGGCCGAGAACCAGTATTCGGGAGTGCCCCAGAGCCGATCGCGTGGGCGCCATTCGGAAGCCTTCTCAACGTCGAACACCAGATAGTAAGCATGCTTACTATCTCGCAAGGAACGAAAGGGCGCTCGCTTGGCTGACGTATTCTTGCCATCGCCAAGCGTACTTGACCCCGAGTCCAACGGGCGCGGCACGCCTGCACGATTTTACACAGGCCCGCCGAGGCGTGTCCGGTCGCACTTCTGCCAGTCCCCACCTTTCGCATCTGGTGTCGTTCCGTTCATGGTTGACCCGCTCATTTGCGATAGAATCCGGGCCTGCGTGACTTAAAAGTGCGCATGGACCGCTAACGTTGGGCGCTCCGTACTCCTCGGGTCATTCCCTTCACAAACAAAGAGAGCAACATGCGAGTTATTCTGATTGGTGTTGGAGGATTTGGGAACGTCTGGGTCAACACGCTCAAGGCGGAAACCCAGGCGGAAGTCGTGGCTCTCGTGGATCGCGATGCGGCTGCCTTGCAGAAGGCGGCGGGCATTTTGGGGGTGGCGCCCGAGCGTTGCTATGCCGATCTGGAAGCTGCTCTGGTTAACACCACGGCCGATGCTCTCGTTTGCGTGACACCCCCAGCGCTCCACCGTGAACATGTGGTTGCGGGGCTCAAGCGAGGCCTGCATGTGCTCAGCGAAAAGCCCATGGCCGAGAACCGCGAGGACTGCCAAACCATGCTCCAAGCCGCCCGCGAAACGGGGAAAGTCTATGCCATTTCCCAGAATTATCGCTACGGTGCGGGCATGGGGACGCTGCGTGCCGCGCTTGCCAAGGGCCTCATCGGAACGATCGGACAAGTGCGTGTCGAGTTCTATAAAGGGCATGATTTCAAGGGCGGCTTTCGACACGAGATGGATTTCCCGGTGCTCGTGGATATGTCGATCCACCATTTCGATTTGCTGCGCTACCTCACAGGATCGAACGCTGTGAGCGTGACAGCCAACGCCTGGAACCCGCCCTGGTCCAACTATCGCGGCGCCGCTTCATGCGCCGTACTCTTTCAAATGGAGGCGGGCAGCGTGGCGCTTTACAACGCCAGCTGGTGCAGCCAAGGCTCGTTCTGTGATTGGAACGGCAATTGGCTGATCGAAGGCAGCCTTGGCACGCTCTTTTACGAAAACGGCGTCGTGCGCCACTACGAAATCGAGCCAAACTACGCCGTGCGGAGGGAACACACCCTCCCGCTGCTGGAGCCCGAGCAAACTCCACAACGCCGCGTTTTTTCTGATTTTATGCATGCCATTTCACTCAGCCAGCAGCCTGAAACCAACTGTTTTGACAACATCAAGAGTGTGAACATGGTGTTCGGTGCCGTCGAAGCCGCCAAGAGCGGCGCCCGCATCGAGCTCACGTAGCCCCCTAACGTGCATCCCACCTCACCCGAAACCCACCCCACACTTTCAATCCCAGGAACTTCAGCATGACCGAATCTACCAAGAAGCCCCGCGTTACCATCTACAACGAGTTCGTTCACGAGCAGAAGAACGAATTCGTGAAGAGCATTTATCCCAACGGCATGCACGCGCCCATCGCGGCGGGTCTGAAAGAACACCTCGGCGTTGAGGCTCGCATTGCCACGCTCGAAATGCCCGAGCATGGGCTAACAGAAGAAGTCCTCGCCGCAACGGACGTGCTCGTCTGGTGGGGTCACGTGGCGCACGGCCTGGTTGCGGACGCAGTGGTGGATCGCGTGCAGCGCCGTGTGCTCGAAGGCATGGGTCTCGTGGTGCTACATTCGGGGCATTATTCCAAGATCTTCAAGCGCCTGATGGGCACGAGCTGCGGCCTGCTATGGCGTGAAGCTGCAGAGAAAGAACGGCTGTGGGTCGTGAACCCCAATCATCCGATCACTCAGGGCATTCCCGCGTGCATCGTGATTGAAAACGAGGAAATGTACGGCGAGCAGTTCGATATCCCAGACCCGGATGAGCTCCTATTTATTAGTTGGTTTGAGGGCGGCGAGGTGTTTCGAAGTGGCGCCGTGTGGCACCGCGGCCGTGGGCGTGTCTTCTATTTTCGCCCCGGTCACGAAGCTTACCCCACGTATCACCACGCTGACGTTCTAAAGGTAATCAGCAATGGCGTGCGCTGGTGCGCCTTTGAAGGCAACACCGAAACCCGTGGCATCGGCAATTGCTTCCAAGTCGCCGTACCGCTCGAACCGATCTCCGAGAAGAATTACGGCGGCGGCGTGTCGCACCCCGCTGAATTCACGGGCAGCAAGCGCTAAGCGCTGAGCGCCGCGCCCGGACAGAGAGCATCCCAAAGTGCTCCGAAACTTGTCCGTGACCCTATCTCAACGTCGAACACAAGATAGTAAGCATGCTTACTATCTTCCAACGAAAGAAAAGGGCAGCTCACCTAGCATGCCTACGGCGCGGCATCGCCTGCTTTCTGAGGCGTGCAGGCACCTGCCACACAATACCAACCGCACGTACGACTTGAACCCAGGAACCGCAGCATGCGCGTCAACCATCACCAGCGCTTCCGTGCTAAACTCGAAAATGACTGGCGCGATGTCGAGCCTGTGTGTGGGTGTCGTGCTCACAGCGCTGACGGTAGGTGTTTGGTTTTCGTCGAGTAGGGAACCGCGCGCTTTTCCGACGTCGCAAACGCGCACGTTCTTCGTATCGGGCGTGCTCTTGAGCTTAGGGTTTCTGCTTTCGGCCGCTTCTGAGCCGATCGTCGCCTGGGTGTTGGCGGGCGTTCTTGGCAGTTTTGGCGTGGCAATTCTACTTTTGCCGCAGGTATTTGGGCCCCTTCATCGCACCTTGCCTCGCGTGCTTTCGAGCGCTTCGCTCGGCCTCGCTTTGCTCGTGGTCGGAATGAGTGTGTGGTTCAGTTCGGGCAGTACGTGGCCTGAACGATTTAGCCAAGAGCTGCCAACGCGACACTGTGCGGAATACTGCGAGGCACGGCCTACGTGTTGGGATGCCTCGTTGGACCCGACGCACGCGCAGTTGGCTTGGTCCGCGTGGCGGCGCGAGATGCCCGCCGTGGTTCAATCTCAAAACGCGTGGTCAAGCTTGGTGTTCGCTGCAGTTGCGCTGCT
Source organism: Polyangiales bacterium (assembly GCA_038251425.1). Taxonomy (GTDB): domain Bacteria; phylum Myxococcota_A; class Polyangia; order Polyangiales; family Polyangiaceae; genus JBBRRP01. The sequence continues at coordinate 7,290 of JBBSBI010000163.1, read as the reverse complement.
CGTGATCTCCGCGCGTCCCATGACTCGATTTGCAGGGGTCAAAGCGCGGCTCCCCGATCCGTTGAGCTTTAGCCTGTTCGCCAGCTGTATTTGGCTCGCTTTTGGCTCATTCTTCTTTCATGCTGGCATGACAGCACTCCATCAAGCGCACGACGTCTCCGCCGTGTATCTGGTGCTATTTGTTTTGCTGGCCCACGGCATCGAGCGTTTGTTGGTGCCATTTCTGCCCTGGCTTCGAGGCTGGCTCGGGCTTGGCCTTGCGCTCATGCTGGGGCTCCTAGCCCTGCGCGGAGCAAACTTGAGAGAACTGGGCGGTTCAACCAGCGTGTTTGTTTTGGCGGCGCTCCTGATCTTTGCCTTGTCGGCAGCGCACTACGTGGCCGCGGGGTCCCAGGAAGATCTTGTACGGCATGGAGTGGTACACGAGGTCACGTCACTTGTCGCGCCCACGGTCGTTCTCTTAACGGCAACCGCGCTCCGGCACCAAGACACGGTGCAGGCGAACGGTGGCAGCGAAGTGGCGCTCACCACCATCGCTTTTAGCCTCACGCTCTTGGTGCTGGTTGCGGAGTTAACGGCTCGCCTGACACGCTCGGTTCAAAAGCCATGGCGCTGGGCCTGGACAGGCGGCGCCGGTTGTTTGGCAATCGCTGTATTCCCCTGGTATTCTGGCTCGATCAATGCGCCCAGTTGCAGCGCAGGTGGCTGGTTCAATGGGCACCAATGGTGGCACATTTTGGTCGCTGTGGCGCTCTACCTGCAATGGCGCTTCTTCGATCATCACGCCCTCGACCGAAGTCTGCCGCGTGCACTGTGAGGCGCCGAGAGCGTTGGCACGAGCTATCGGTACGTCGAGCGAAACTCTGGCAAACCTCTTCCAGCACCCGTGATGCGGTAGATCGAACCCGCGTGGCTATCGGCGGCTTCGCGCCCACGGGCTGTGGTCACGTACAGCTCGCTCAAGTCCGAACCCCCAAACACCGCCGAAGTGATCGCCGCTACTGGTAACACCACTCTGTCTAACAACTCCCCTGAGCTAGAAATCTTCAGCACCGCACTGCCACCCCAACGGCAGGTCCAAAGATTACCCTCCGTATCGATCGTCATCCCATCGGGATACCCCTCCGTTTCGGGTGCCAAGTAAAACAAGGTCCGCTCCGAAAGCTCACCCGTTGCGCGCTGATACCTGAAACGAAAAATGGAGCGGGTGGTCGTGCAGGTCCAATACAAGTGCTTCAAATCGGGCGAAAAAGCCATGCCGTTACTGCAACCGGTGCCTTGGAACAGCCGAGTGATCGCCCCATCTGGGTCCACGCGATACAGGCCGCCGTTGTCGCTCGTGGTGCCGTTGGTGCCTGCGAACACCCGCCCTTCGGGGTCCGCTATCACATCGTTGAAGCGTCGCATGTTCGCATCGACATTTTCGCGCACGATCACGCGGCGCCCGTGAGAGAAAAGCTGTGCGATACGATTGGTTTCAAAGAGCAACAGCGAGTTATCTTCTTGGAAGGTGAAACCTCCGACGACCTCCCCCTCGAAGAATCGCTCATAGCGTTGAGTGCTCGGGAAATAGCGGTAGAGCTCGGCCCCTTCGATATCGGTCCAGTAAAGCGCCTGTTCACTCGTGTTCCAGAGTGGATTCTCCGCCAACAGGCAATGGCAATCAGCAACCAATTCGACTCGCATTTCAGCCTATCTAACCTGATACCTTCAGGCTCAGGGCACTTTTCTCGTGGTCCCCAGGCCAACCGGACCCGCCACGCAGCGGAGCAGACACTGGGACACTGGACCGGCGGCAACTCCGAAAGGGCGGCCTTTTGCTTTTGGCCGTCTAGTTCGCGAAAGGGAAAGTAAGCATGCTTACTTTCTTGATTTGCTTGGAAGGGGCCTCTCGCCGCCGCGCTCACGAGTGCCCCGGACGGTACGCCCGGTGCCAGTAGCTCCGGCTGGACACTACGGTTGCGAGCGCCGTTTGACGCCAGGCCAGAACAGCCACGAACCTTTCGCAGCTGGACACCCAGGAAATTGCCGCCTAATCAGCGGAGTGTGAGGAGTCTATTCCAGACAGCGGCCCGGGGCCCGGCGAACGTCCGGCTGCGCGCTGTGGAAGCAGCCTTCCGATATTGTCCGCCGTTCGTGGCCGGACGCACGATGGCTGCAGCCTTAAGAGCCACGGGCGTTAGCCTGGGCAAAGCCTCCGCCTTTTGGGGCCTGCCGACACTCGTCGGCGACGGGAATTTTTGCTCACGCCTGAGCATCGGCAGCCACACGGGCTTCAATGTGGGCTGCTATTTTGAACTCTACAACGACATCCGCATCGGCAACAACGTGGCTGTGGGGCATGATGTCATGTTCTTGACGCAAACCTACGACACCAGCCAGGGCGCTTACCGAGCCACCGCTTCGGGTTCACTCCCCGTGGAAATCGGCGATGGAGCTTGGCTCGGGGCGCGCTGCACGATCTTGCCCGGTGTCAAGATTGGCGCCGGCTCGGTGATAGCTGCGTCGGTCGTCGTGTCGAAGGACATCCCTGCGAATGTGCTCTTTTTCGGAAGCCGCAGTGTTTCCCTAGCCAGGTGGCGTTAACTCAGATCCCCTACTGAAAGAAAACAGATGATAGAATTAAGTACCGCTGAAGCCATCGTTGTTGCAAGCTTGCGTGAAGTCTTCACGCAAACGGATCTGCCTCCGCCTGAGGTGATCACGGGCGATACCGTCCTGGTTGGCAAAGATGCTGTGATTGATTCGCTGGGAGTCGTTTCTCTGATCGTGGAAGTCGAACAACGCTTAGAGACCGAGCACTCGATTTCCGTCGTTTTGGCGAACGATAAGGCCATGTCCCAGCGCAACAGCCCGTTTAGAACCGTCGCCGTCCTGACCGAACACCTGCTCAACACCGCACGAGAGGCAACAGCACAGTGAGCGAGCCCAAAAAGCACCTACTCACCAAGATCGGCGCTGATGCGCCGCCCATGCCCAGAGTCATGCTAATCACCGGCAGCCGTAAAGGCATCGGCCGGTTTTTGGTTGAGCACTATTTAGGCCAGGGCTACTTGGTCGAAGGCTGCAGCCGAGGCGAAAGCGACCTGAGCCACCCGAATTATCATCACCATTTGGTGGATGTCGCCGACGAGCGGGGCGTTCGCACCATGATTGCTGACATCAATCGCCGCCACAAACGCATTGATATCGTGCTGAATAACGCGGCCATTGCCAGCATGAATCATGTGCTCTTGACGCCCGCTGCTTCCGCAAACCGCATGTTCGAGGTGAATGTGACCGGAACCATGTTGGTGTGCCGAGAGGCCGCCAAGGTGATGATGCGTAAACGCTGGGGGCGCATCGTCAACTTCACGACCATCGTGGCTCCAATCGCACTCGCGGGAGAAGCCATCTATGCCGCTTCCAAGAGCGCTGTTGTCACCTTGACCCGCATCTTGGCGTTTGAACTCGGCCAATGGGGGATAACCTGCAATTCTTTTGGTGCCACACCGATCATGACGGACATGATTCGCGGTGTGCCTCAGGATAAGATCGACGCTGTGGTCAACAATCTGGCCATCAAGCGCTTAGGAACACCTACAGATTGCTCAAATGTGTGCGATTTCTTCATCCACGAGCAGAGCGACAACATTACTGGCCAGGTGATTTACCTCGGCGGGATCACCTAAGCAGGCTTGGCGTGGCAGCGTGGTTCTTTGAAAGGCTTGGCGAGTGGGATGGGGACATCGCACTCGTTTGGAAGAACGAGAAGACGACGTATGCCGCGCTCCAGGAGCTGACAGCCTTTTGGCGAGCTGAGTTTCAAAGAAGGCACATCGAGCCCGGCGAAGTCGTCGGGATTGAGGGTTCCTTTTCACCCAATGCCTGCGCGGTCCTCTTGGCCCTGATCGGGCTTGGGGCCGTGGCGGTTCCGCTAACGCCCCTGATGCAAGCGCATCGCGAAACGTTCCTGCAGATTGCCGAAGCCAAGCTCTGTGTGCTGTTCGACGCGAACGATCAGCCAAGCTTTCTTGAGTTCGATCGAAGCGTGGAGAATCCACTCACGCAACAGCTCAAACGGCGGGAGCATCCGGGCCTGGTTATTTTTTCTTCGGGCTCAACCGGCGCACCTAAGGCAATTCTGCACGATTTTTCGCTGATTTTAGACAAATTTCAGGAACGGCGGCAACGAAAGACCACCCTCACGTTTCTTCTGTTCGATCACATTGGCGGAGTGGACACGCTGCTCAATACCTTTGCGAACGGCGGCACGGTTGTCACGGTGGCGTCGCGCGAGCCTGAAGTCGTGGCTCAGGCTATCGCAGACCATCAGGTCCACACGCTGCCAACCTCACCCACCTTTCTCAAGCTGTTCCTCATGTCCGGCGTTTGGGAAAACCACGACCTCTCTTCCCTGCAAGTGATCGCTTACGGCACTGAGCCGATGCCCGAAAGCACTCTGGCTCAGCTCCATGAAATCTTTCCAAAGATTGCGCTCGTGCAAACCTACGGCATGTCCGAGCTCGGCGTGTTGCGCTCGAAGTCCAAAGATTCGGCCTCGCTCTGGCTTAAGTTCAGCGGTGAAGGCTTCGAAACCAAGATCATCGATCGCATCCTATGGGTCAAAGCCAAGACGGCGATGCTCGGCTACCTGAATGCGCCGGATCTGTTTGACGCCGAGGGCTGGCTGAATACCCAAGACGAAGTCGAAGTTGACGGGGAATACCTGCGAATTTTGGGGCGAGCCTCCGATTTGATCAATGTGGGCGGTCAAAAAGTGTACCCAGCAGAAGTGGAAAACCACCTGCTCCAGATGGAAAACGTTAAAGACGTCGCCGTCTTTGGCAAACCCAATCCGATGATGGGGCAAATGGTGGCCGCACGTTTCAGCTTGCTCACACCCGAGCCCCTGGCCGCATTCAAAGTCAGGATGAATGCCTTTTGCCGCGGTCGCCTAGCTAACTACCAAATCCCAAGGTGGGTCGAGTTGTCCGAAGCCGAGCAATTTGGCCATCGTTTCAAGAAGCTGCGCCATGAGTAATTCACTGCTTGCTAAATTCGCAAAATGGGTCGACGTATTTCGCGAAGAGACACACCACTTGCAGCCCAAGCTGCAGTCGCTCTTCCTCGCGTCCGCCCTGTTGCCACGTCGAAATTCCGGCGCGCAACGGGCCAGCTTGTACCGGTTCGCAGGGTTTCGCATTGGGCAGGGAACGGTGATCGAAGGTGGTCAGCGGATCACCGGAGATCTTGGGCTATTTACCAATCTTATCGTGGGGAGTCACTGCCTGCTCGATGCCGATTGCGCCCTCGATCTGGAGGAGCGCATCACGATCGGAGACAGCGTCACGCTCGGTCCCGGAGTCATGATTTTAACGAGCACGCACGAGCTTGCCTCCAAAGAGCGCCGTGCGGGGCCTGTGGTGCGAACCCCGGTCACGATTGGAAAGGGTGCGTGGCTGGGTGCGCGCTCAACCATTCTACCTGGGCTCACGGTGGGAGAGGGTGCCATCGTGAATCCTGGCGCCGTCGTGACTAAGGACGTGGCGCCCCACACCCGCGTCGGCGGTTCACCTGCGGTGCAAATAGAGGTGTTAGCTGGTGCTGGCCATGAAGAGGCGTAGCGCTTGGAGCCTCTTCTTTCTGTTGGGCGCAAGCGCAATATTGCTGGGTATTTATATGAGATTTTTCGGTCGGCCCCGCCTTCGCTTTCCTTACCTCGGGCAGGCTCAGAGTACTGTTATCTACCAAACACTCGCCGAAGCTCCGGGTTGGAAGAAGGCCACGGCCCAGGTTGCACCCGGAGTGACGCTGCGGGGGCTGATCCGCGAACCCCAGTCTCCCACGGCACCGTGGTTTCTCTTCTATCCGGGCAACGATGAAGCCCAACTCAAGCATGGTCAAGTGTTCCTGAACCGTCTGGCAGAAAAGCGTGACGTAGGCCTCGCGGTGTTTGCGTATCGGGGATTTGACTCATCGGAGGGCAAACCCGAGCTGATCAAGCTTGCGGAGGACGCGCCCAATATTCTCGGTGAGTTGTGTCGTAATGAAAAGATATCGCCACAACAGGTCAACGTGATTGGCTTTTCTATCGGCGGTCACTTCGCGGTGCATGCTACCCTCTCCGCGCTGCACCAGAAGAAGCCTGTGGCCTCGCTGACGCTGCTCGCGAGCGTCAACGACATCGTGATGGTGCGCCCTTCGCTCTGGCAGCGCCTCGATTCGGGAGATGATTACCAAACACAGCCACTTTTGGCTGCGATCCCGGCCCCGGTGCTCGTCCTTCAAGGCACCATCGATGAAGCACTGAACGGCCCGGGGCAAGGCCGAGCCATCGCGGGCGCGCTCGGCAACCGAGCCAAGTACGTCGAGCTACAAGGCGTTGGGCACACTGCCTTATTGGAAAGTGAAGCTGCTCTCGCTGAAATTCGCGAGTTTATTGCGCAAATAACACGCTTTGGAGTTCAATAGAATGCCGACTGACCCCAGCACAAGCGCCTCGGCAACGACGCGTATGCCCGTCGTATTTCTGTCCCACGGTGGAGGGCCCTGGCCGTTCGTTGAGATGGGAATGCGAGCGCGAGGTGGGATGGACGAGCTCGAGGCCTATCTCCGCTCAGTCGGAAGCCTGCCGCCCGTCGCGCCCAAGGCGGTGTTGGTGGTGTCAGCGCATTGGGAGGAGCGTGTCCCGAGCGTGATGATGCACCCGCATCCGCCCATGCTTTACGACTATTACGGCTTCCCTGCCGCTGCGTACGAACTCACCTGGCCAGCCCCTGGCGATCCGGTGCTGGGGGCGCGCGTCGCCGAGCTGCTGGAAGCGAACGGCTTCGAGATAGCCGCGGATTCTGAGCGCGGCTTCGATCACGGCTGCTTCGTGCCAATGAAGCTCATGTATCCGGACGCCAGCATTCCCACGCTGCAGCTTTCCTTGAAGCTAGGACTCGATCCACGCGAACACCTCGCGATCGGCCGGGCCCTCGCCCCCCTGCGCAATGAAGGCGTGTTCATCGTGGGCAGCGGAGCCAGCTACCACAATCTTCGCGAGTTCTCTTCGCCCAGCGCCCGAGGCGTTTCCGAAACGTTTGACACCTGGCTCACGCACGCCGCTACAAGTTCCCCTCAAGAGCGCGCTGAACTCTTAGCCGATTGGCAAAAAGCGCCCCAGGCGCGAGCCGCACACCCACGCGAAGAACATTTGCTCCCGCTGATGGTGGTTGCAGGCGCGGCCGGTGAGGACCCGGGTGTTGTGGGCTACTCCGGCTATTTTTGGGGCGCACACACGACGGCCTACCACTACGGCTGAGC
>JBBSBI010000162.1:0-12325 GCA_038251425.1 Polyangiales bacterium | reverse complement strand
GAACGCACGTGCGGAAGTGAAGCGAAGGTCGCGTTGTTTCTGCAAACATTTCCAGATCGCCCGCTCGATGCCTGGGGGTACGTTGTCCCGCAGGCTGGAGATCGGCATGGGTTCGTCGGCGACGATCTTCGCGAGCAAGCCGGGTACGGTCCTGTCCTCGAACACGGGCGTGCCAGCAAGCAATTCGTGGAGAATCGCCCCGAGCGCCCAGACATCAGCGCGCGTGTCGATGTTGCCCGGATCTCGCGCGTGTTCCGGCGAAAGATAGCGGAGTGCCGAAGGAACAGAAGCTGCTGTTAACATTCCCGCGCCTGCACCGCCGTGATCCGAAAGCTCTGCACCGGATGTCGTAAATCCGGCGACCCGCACAATCAGCGAACCATCAGAACGTTTACACAAGAAAATGTTTTCGGTGGAAAGCCCGCCGTGCACCACTCCGAGCTCATTGACAGCGGCAATCCCGTCACACGCCTGCAGGATGTAGGAGATCGCCTCGGCCAGCGGCAGCTGCCCGCGCACACGGATAACTTGCGCGAGGTCTGGGCCATCCGGCTGCTCGGTGACCATGTACGGCGTACCGAATTCAAGCATTCCCACGTCAACGACCCGTGCTGCATGTTCGTTGCGAACTTGGGAGAGGCGACGCGCGCCCGTCAGAAAATCCCCAATGGCTTCTGGAAGCGCACGTGCTTCCGGGCGCAAGTACTTCAGCGTTGCCGTTTCATCGAGAACTAAGTGACGAACCTGAAGCAGTGTAGCTAAGCCAACGTCCGCAATGCGGCGCTCCACTCGATACTTACCAGCAACCACCTCGCCCGGTCGCACGTGGCGTCGCTCCCGAACCATCGAGTTAGAGCGCGGGGGAATCGTATGCGAGCGTGTCGACATCGGCGGCATCGTATCATGGTGAACGGCGTGGCTCTCAAGCAGCTCATCGTCGAGCACCGTGAACTCATCATCTGCGGTTAACACGCTCCGAAATGGGTCTTTCATAGCCAAGTTGCCTCACCCTATACGCGTTGGCCGGGCGCGGCGTGTGACAAGTTGAATGCCATTGGGTGGCGGATTGTGACTTATTGGTTACGGTCCCATGTGCTTTTGGCGGCGGCCGTCAGCGCATCACGAACAGCAGGTTAGGCCGTAGGGCTAGTAGTCTGCGAAGACGTCGCCTACCGATGTGGCGTCCAACAAACGACCGGCCCAGGCCATGCACTCGCTTTCGGATGCCGCTTCCACACGGGTGCGAACCTCAGTGGGGACCGTTTGAAACTTGAGGGCTACGAGGTTGAGGAGCATTTGGCGGGTGGCTGCGGCCTTTCCCTCGGCCTTTCCCTCGGCCTTTCCCTCCGCTTTCCCTTTTTCTTTTCCTCGGGCTTCGAGCTCTTCTGCGTATGTCATGACGACGTCTCCTGCTCCCGGTACGGCTTTGAATGCTTCCAATGCTTCACGCCCTGCTGCTCCCTGGGTCACAGTCAGGACATATAGCACAAAAACGAGGAAGGCTTCACGGCCGCCCGGGGAGCGAAATACGGCTTCAAATTCGCTCTGGTGAGCGCGGATCGTGTGGAGTAGCTTCTTGCCATCTCGACTGTCACGCAAGAGAACCAGCGTTAGCGTGACGACTGGATCCAATTGCCGCGCGTGAATATGGGCATCGTCAACGTGGCTGATGTCGTCGAGCAGAAAGCCCCAGTGAGGGATCAAGGTTTTTACGGCTGGGTCGCTTAGAATGTCAGGATCGAAAAGCTCCTCGAAGCGCGTAGTGGTGGTCCAGCCAGAGTCGCTGTGGTGCAACACCTGAACGAGCACAACAGGTAACGGTAGAATCGCCGCGTTCCGAGCGCGGGCGTTTTGCACATGGCGCTCCCACACGCGAATGGCGCCACTCAGACCACGAAGCGGCATGAGCGGATCAACGGTGCTCATGTGCTCAAAGAGCACATACAGAAAAGCCGGGCGATTTCTGTATGTGGCGCTGTAGAGCATGTCCACGACCGTGCCGCGAAGCTCTTCACTGACGAAGCTGCTGTCTTCCACGCGCAAAGTGTCGAGGTCGAGATGCTCGAGGATCGTTGGCGGCAGAGTTGAACGAAATTGAGCAGCGGCGTGCTCTGGAACGCCGAATACGCGGCGCACGAGGGCATCGTGCGGGAAGATCTTTCTTTCGGGCTCGGTCACTTAGCGCAAGAGATACAGCGACAGGGGGAGATTGGGTATTGGGGAAAACCCTAGGTTGAAAGGGCTTAGGGCTGGAAGGAGCTGGTAAGGAGCTGGCAGAACACTGGATCGCAAACGCTGCGCTCGTGTATTAAGGTGCGCCTTCGGTTGAGGAGCGTATTGACGACATGGTCAAAAGGACCATACTATACGTACCCATGCCGAGTGTCGCGCGCAAGAAAACCTATAACCTCGACGAAGAGCTGATTGGTCGCGCGCGCCGCGTGTTGGAGGCGCGGACGGATACGGAGACGATTCAGCGCGCTTTGCGCAAGGTCGTCGAGGATGCGCAGATCGAGAACGCACTCGGCGCAGTTCTCGCGGAGGGGCGTTTTCGGACGGTCTTCCGGTGAAAGTTCTCCTCGACACGAACGTGTACATTACCGCGCTGAAATCGAAAGAGGAACGCGAGCGTTTTCGGACGACCTTCTTTCCGTTGCTCCCGGCGACTGTCTTGTCGGCCGTTGTCGCCTATGAGCTATCCGTGAGTGCTGCTGATACCCGGACACGCGACCTGTTAGCGGACTTTGTTGCCCCGATGGAGCGAGTGGGTCGGGTCATTACGCCAACCTTTGAAGATTGGCAAGCGGCGGCAAACATCGTGTCATTGATCGGTCACAAGGACGGCGCCTGGAAGTCGAAGTTGCCAAAGCTGCTCAACGACGTATTGATCGCATTGGGCGCTCGTCGAGTCGGAGCCGAAGTCATCACCTACAATGCGGTGGATTTTCGCCTAATTCGACGGCACCTTGAGTTCTCTTTCCGAACGCTTGCGCCGAAAGGCCTGTAGGCAAACGTTGCAGGCTAGCGAGCCGCTGAGATCTTGTTAAAGTCCTTGCGGAGCACCTCTGGCGGTACGTCCTCCCTCAAACTGGAGATCGGCGTGGGTTCCTTAGCGACGATCTTTGCCAGCAAGCCGGGTACCGTCTTGTCCTCGAACACAGGCGTGCCAGAGGAGCGATCCGAAGCTGCCGTTAACATTCCCGCCCCTGCACCGCCGTGGTCCGAAAGTTCAGCACCGGATGTGGTAAAGCCGGCGAGCCTCATGATCGGCGAACCAAGTTGAGTGTTAATTGGTGGCGAGTTGTGACTTATTGGTTGCGATCCGGTTCGCTTTTGGCGGCAGCCGTCAGCGCTTCACGAACAGCAGGTTGTCGAAAGACACCTGAACACTCGCTTGCTTCCAAGGCTTGACAGCCATCAGGCGGATCAAGGCGGATTTGGCTGTGGCAGGCGCGGTGGAGTCGGCGGTGAGTGTTGTCCAGCTGTTGGTGAACGGTTTGTAGGAGCTCACCGCTGAAACCTGCGAAGCGCAAACGTCTTCACTGAACCAGACAACAACCAGGCCCGCTTGCGCTTCAGCTTGCCCTGACTTGATAAACGCCTGTACCGCCACGTCGTAACGGCTTCCTCCCATGACTGAGAGGCACTGGGAGGTAGCGGCGCCAATCAAGCCATCGCTCGTGTCTGAGAAACGTGTGAACGTCAGCTGAATGGAGCCCGATGTGGCGAAACGGTTAGCATCGGTGCCCGCCCACTCTTGAGTGATGTCTGGGTCTGCGAGCCATCCGCCCAGATTCTGATTGAAGGCGGAGTTTTGAGCGAGAGTCGGCTCGTCGCAATCGGCAACTTGATTTTCATTGAGATCCGGGCAGCGGAGCGGCGGAAGCGCGGGGGCACCGGCTGCGCCACCTTTAGGGCCCTGCCCAGCCGCCCCGCCTGTCGCTGCGGAGCCGCCCGTCACAACGGGAGCCCCTCCGGAACCCCCCGAGGAGTGTGCACGACCGCCGCTGCCAGCGCTGCCCGACGCGCCGCCGCCATCATTGCCACTGGCACCAGATGCCCCCGTGGTGCCGATCGCGGAACTGACAAAGAGCGGAAGCGCCAATTTGCGGTCGTCGACTCCGCACGCACTTACCATCAGCAATGCGGACGTTAGCCACAGAGCGCGCGGCGCGCGCTGGCGCTCGCAGTTGAACGCAACCCCAAGCACTCTCCGATACGACATCAGAAGCTCCCCTCAAGTAACGCCCCTGCTACAGGAACCCCACTCATTCCCAACATGGGTACGGCCCTCACATGTGCCTGGTGCTTGGGGCTCCGTGCATAAAAATCGACTAGAAATAGCACGCTGCTGGCAGCGAGCGCGGCGCCGCCCAAAGAAACGCCGATGAGCCCCTTGGTTCGCGCAGCTTTGGCATCCGCCACGAGCCCCCGATGGGCTGCGATCTGGGGAACGGTGCAGTTGGTGCTCGCGGGGCAAATGGCCTTAGCGTCGCTGTTGCTCGACTGATAGCTGGAGAGAAAAACGACACCGACTGCCGTTGAGACGAGGCCATATCCGGCCAGACCATAAGCCAAAAATGGCTGCCCACGGGTGCTCGGGCCTCTGTCCGCTCCGAGGTTCTCAGACGCCTGTGCCGGTGCGGATGCGCTCGCTTGCGCGGCTTCCGCCAAGGCGGCGGTACGGGCTTTGGCGGGTTTCACAAGAGTTGTTGGGCTGTCTCTCAGGACGGGAACCTTCACCGAGACTGCCGATGGGCAGACGGGAACTTGGATCTCGGCGGACCAACTCTCCTTACCTGGGGCGGAAGCTTCGAGGCTGTAGCTGCCGCTATCAACGGGCATGCCGGTGTTCCAACTGCCCGGCGGCAATACGTCCCCGTCTTTCCTGACTACCAGCGCCTTCACAGGTTGATCGGTCTGCACTCTGAGACGGCACACTTGCCCCTTGAGCGCTGCAACTCGCTCTTCGGCCGCCGCTTGTCGCGCACTGTCACCCGCCGCTTGCATGGCCGTCGCCACCTCGCTGAAGAGAAGGAGCGCTGCGGCATTTTTTCCGCTCTTTTCGAGGCAATCAGCCAAGTTGAACTTGGTCGTCACGCGTGGCACGAGCGCCAAGCTCTGTTTGAAAAGGAAACATGCTTCCTCGCGGTCGCCCTCGCGCATGCGGTCAAGACCCTGAAGAAACAGATCACGCGCCTCTTCTTCGGGCGGCGGCCGGACAGCTTCCTTCTTGGTAGCAGCAACCGCTTGGTCTTCCGACATCGAGTCTTTTGCTGAAGCCTCAGCTGCCATCACCGAAGAACTCAGCAGCGTCCCTTGGAGAACCCACCCGATGCTCGAACGCCACCATTGCCCACGCTTCATGTCATTACTTTTCGTTGAATGAGTTAAACTGCAAGTTGCTCCGCAATCGGGTCCACAGGGGGGCGCAAGCCTGATAACTGAGTTCTGGAGACTTGCGTGTGACAAATTCGAGACGCAAGTTTCGCTGTTGAACGGTCACTGAACGTCGCTTGCGGGTGGGTCCCCAAGCTTGCATTCCACGGTAAACGAGCCGGAAAATGTGTCGCACAGCCCGTTGGTCACCGTGACGAATACGTGAAATATGCCTGCTTCGGTGCAGGTGAACGTCGTCCACGGCGCGGTGAGATCTGCGATCTCCCCGCCCGTTGTTACCCATGTGTAAGCCAGAGGACGCAGCTCGGGATCCTGAGCTCGTGCCAAGAGTAGCGCTCCATCGCCAACCCGAAGAGCGGTGGGTGCTACAATCGCAAAATCAAGCGTCGGACACGATTGCGTCGTGACTTCGAGCGTCGCGTTCGGAGGTCGATTCGGTGAAATGCTCGGCACAGTCCCGGCGCTTTCCTCCTTGCCATAGTAGGAGCCACAGCCGCTCACCCACGCCAAGCAGCCGACGAGTGCCATCAGCTTTGCGTGATTTCTCGGCGTGAGCATTGCTTTCGGGCACGCTAACATTTTCCCTTGGCGGCGGTCGCGGTCCGTGTGCACGAGTCACGCATTCTTCTTCGGAATGAACGCCAAATGTATCGCATGCAGATTGAGTGACTAATTCGCAAATGTTGCGCGGAGCGCGCTGGAACTTCACAGCAATGTGGCTTTTGGGGCAGCGCAAAGCGCCTAGATTGGGCCGCGGGGAAACCGAGCGCGGACAAGGACCTGAACCATGAACTCACAAACCCCAATTGGCTTCCTGATGTTGGTGCTTGGCTTAAGTACTCCCGTGAGTGCATCGGCCGCACCCTTAGTTGGATCGGACGACTTGGCGAGCGTGACTCAATCGATCCTAGCCAGCTGCTCGGGCGCGACCGGCATCACTCCGAGTTTCAGCACGTCCTCGGCGGCTGAGGCTGCCCTCCGTGCTGGCACGCAGGAAGTGGCACCCATGACGCGATTCCTGGAGCCAGCGTTGACCTGCACCCATGCCACTCCAAAAGAGGCAGAAGGGGTGATTTTTGGGCTGGATGCGGCGGTTGCCCTCGGGGCTGCCACGGAGGTGAACGGTTGTCAGCTGGCGTTTGTGCGTTCCGTACCGGTCACCGATCAGAACGGTACACCTGGCCTTGATTGCCAAGGCTGCAGCGCGGGCACCTATCAGCTCACCGACTGGCGCGACGCCCTCCGGCTGCTTCTGGCTGGCATGTCACGCGATGCGAGCGCAGACCTAGCTCTTCAGCAGTGCAACAGTGACCTCAGATACTCACTAGCTAACTCCTGGCCGTCGCTCTTTCAACAACAGTGCTTGGGCTCGACCTGCACAACGCTCCGACACGTCTTTCGACCGGCTGACACCGCAGACGTTTCCGCGACGCTCCTCAGCCTCTTGGGCCTGCCCCAGGTCAAGCTCGATCCTGCCGGCCGCCCAATCAGCACGCCGTTCTGCAACGGCGGCACCTATGAGGACAACGACCCGATTCGCAGACCCTGTACAGCCGAAGAAGCTGTGTGCGCCGCGGACGGAACGCTTGGCCTTCTGCTTCCAGTAGCTCCGCCAAAAGGGGCTCCGTTGCCCGCGAGCTATCCCGTGGAGCCGTGCTCGATCGGAGCGTACGACTGGAAGCCGGCTCCAGAGGCTGAACTTTCAACCTGTCCGGGTGGCGGCGTGAATGTGTTCACGCTTTGCCTCGTGCCGGGTCGTGCGCTGCCTGGTGGATCGCTCAGCCACCAGTGCCTGAAGCTGGAAACGAACGACACGCCATTTTTGACTCCGAATACGGTCAACACGAAGGCCTACAACAAGTACCTTCGGAACCCCAACGGATCGCTCGTGCTCGATGACCAACGCCGCGAGGTGTACGGCGCGTTCTATCGCGTTCACAGCGTTCGAACGCTCGCGCCTGCTGCTCGTTTATGTACCGAGCTCGGTTCACAGGAACAGCTCGGTTGCTTGCCACAAGCCAGCCGCTGCAGCTTGAGTTTGGCCCGACGCGTGGCCAGCAATCAGGCGGGCGTGAACGTACTCAATGTGAATGGCATAGCGCCCTCTGACGCCAACATCCGCAAGCTCGTCGCGAAGCCGCTGCCCTCCGATGTTTATCCGCTATCGAGCAAACTGTTGATGAATACGCTGGTGGGGTCGGAAGAAATCGTGAACGTGTCCCAGAAGAACCTTTACGCCTGCTTTGGGCGCCAACTCTTCGCCGATCCAGCGCTCACCAACGCCGGCTACGTGCCGCTTCAGCAAAACGGCATTTGCCAGGATTTCGACGAGCGGCAGTGCGGAGCCATCTTCAACAAGAACAACTGCAAGAAGGGGATCAACTTCTGCCCTTCGATCGGCTTCGTATTCGCCTTCCCGCTACAGGTTGCCGTGGGTAACGACATTACTGTCTCTGCTTCGGCTAGCGACATTGATGATCCCTTCGAGGATCTGCAGTTCAATTGGAGCGCGTCGTTCGGCACGTTCGCCGACGTGCGATCACTTGCAACGTCCTATCGCTGCACTCAGGTTGGCAGCACGACGCTGACGCTCACCATTTGGGATGGGGCCTGTGACGACGTGTTCACCGTGCCTGTTACCTGCGTGGCTCCCTGACAGCAGGGCGTTCGGCCAAACCCATCACCCTAAGCGGCAAGGCGTGCGATTAGTTCGTATGGTTTCCGTGCGTGATGAGTGCCAATTGTCTGCCCATTCAACTTGCGCGTTTAATGCGTTTGGTATGCGTCGTCCAAGAAGAGGCGTGTGTGACGTTCCAGCGATTTTCGGCTGCAAATCGTCTCTGATACGTCGTGCATGGACCCCGTAATTGTAACATCCGCACTGTTAAGTTTCGAGTATACGAGTGCGGCTGCCGATTGTGGGCAGCGTTTCGAACTCAATACCGGAGGTCATTCATCGTGACTAAATTCTCATTTGCAAAAGCTACAGTACTTGCGTTGGCCAGCATTTGTGCCAGCGCGGCTGTCGTCGGATGTTCAACCAGCAGCGACAAAGTTGTCGCTGACGGCAGCATCGGCGACGTCGGTCTCAATCTAACGATCGCTCCCGGCGTGGACGTCAACGAGGTTACCTTCACGGTGACTGGCAATGGCATCACCCCGATCACGAACAACATCCCAGTCGCGAACCTCGGTTCCACGGTCTCGGCCGTGATCGGTGGGCTCCCGGCTGGCGCTGGGTACAACATCTCCCTCACCGCTAAGTCGGTTGATGGAAAGACGGATTGCGCCGGTTCGGCTCCTTTCACCGTCGTTGCAGGTCAGACCACGTCCGTCAGCATTGCTCTGCAGTGCCGTGGACCGAAGACGACCGGTGGCGTACAGGTGGGTGGCACGTTCAACAACTGCCCAACCGCTAACTCGCTTGTGGTCTTCCCGCTCCAGGTACTTACGGGCGGAACCATCAGCGTTTCGTCCAGCGCAAGCGACCTCGACGGCACCACGCCGACGACCGCTTGGAGCGCCACTGGTGGCACCTTCGTGAGCGCTTCGGCAGCGAGCACCACCTACAATTGCAGCGTTCCAGGGAACCAGAAGCTCACGGTTACCGTGACCGACGGCAACCCCAATTGTAACGACACAGCCAGCGTTGACGTCATCTGCCTCCCGACCGGCATTTGTGGCAACTCGATCATTACCCTTGGTGAGCAGTGTGACGATGGTAACACCACCAATGGCGATGGTTGCTCCAGCATCTGCCAACGCGAAATCTTCTGCAGCGATGGCCGTAAAGAAGGCACCGAAGAGTGCGACGACGGCAACAAGGTCTCGGGCGACGGCTGCAGCAGCACCTGTCTCACTGAGCGTTGTGGCAACAATCGCGTTGATGCCAACGAACAGTGCGATCCCCCGAACGGCGTGACCTGCGACAGCGCTTGCAAGAGCATCGGCGTCGTTTGCGGCAACGGCATCAAGCAAGGCACTGAAGAGTGCGACGACGGCAACCAAGTCAACGGCGACGGCTGCGAGAACACCTGCGTCAACACCCCAGACGTCTGCAAGACCTGCCTGGCGACAAGCTGCCAAGCTCCTCTCGATGCTTGCAATGCCGCTATCGGCAATGCAGCAGCCGGACCCGCAATTGGTCAGCCGAAGTCGACCCTTTGTAAGGCCCTCATCGACTGCTCAGAGACCACCAAGTGTGCCAAGGGCAGCCTGGCTTCTGGTGAAGCCTGCTACTGTGGTACGGCCGACGTGACGGGTTGTATCTCGGGCGCTGCTAACGGCCAGTGTAAGAGCCAGTCCGAAGCAGCTGCGGAAAGCGTCAGCGGTCTCACCGTTGGTCAGCGTTGGGTGAACCCCGCGTTTGCGGTTGGCTTCGGTGGTCAGCGCATCCGTTGCTCGCTCCAGAACTGCAACACTGAGTGCGGTCTGCAGTAAGCTCGAGTCTGCAATAATAAAGAAGGAAGGTTGAGCAGGTCCAAGGCCTGCCCCCTGGGTACCTGGCGTCGGCACGAAAGTGTCGGCGCCAGAGCCTTTTTGTGTGTTGTCCAACGTCGAGCACGATGGAGCGGTGGAGCGACGCGTAACAGGAACGCCTTGCACTGTTCACCAGATCGCCAAACGATGCGCGCTAGCTTCGCGGGGTCATGAGTTCGCGACGCTTCTCTCCAATAGCTTTAGCCGGTGTGGTTGGCCTCTTTGGTCTAGGGATTTGGCTGATCCTTTCCCCAGACGGAACCGCCAGGGAAGCCGCAAGTACTAACCCTGCAGCCTCTGCATCAGGCCACCTTCGTCATGGTGTTTCTCCTAGTGCTCCTTCCGAGCCCGGAGTCTCCGACAGTTGTGCAGCCTGCGAGGCCAAGGCCTGTGTCAACGAACGCGGCGGGTGTTCTGCCCTGTCCGGTAACGCGGAGGACGGACCGAGCAAAGGTCTTCAATCTCGAGCCAGCTTGTGTGAGCAAGTCCTGGCGTGCGTTCGAAAGACGGGATGTGCGCCTGGGGCGCGCGGTGTCGGTTACGAATGCTATTGTGGCAACGACGACGTCCAAAAATGCATCACTCAGGCCACGGCAAACGGGCCCTGCAGGGATGTCATCGAAGCTGCCGCCGAGTCCACATCTCCGATGACCGTGGGGCAACGCTGGGGGAAGCAGGAATTCGCGCTCGGCGCGGCTTTCCGACGAGTTCGGTGCGCTGCCGATCATTGTCGAGCGGAGTGTTTTCCAGGCAGTCAACCCGAGGCGAAGTGAAAAGAGCGGGGTGGCGCGCGCGTCGTTGCGCTCTCGTTCGGTGCTCCCTTTTGGTCGCTCTCCTTTGGGGCTTGTTCGGTTGCCAGAAAGAAAAGGCTGTTGCCAAACAGAACGTGTCCGCTCAGACGCTGAGCACTCCAAGTTTTCGCTTGCTCGTTTTCACTGATCTACGAGGCACGCTCGAACCCTGTGGCTGTACGGAGCGTTCACTCGGTGGCATGGCGCGCCTGGCTGCGGCCGTTCGCCGTGGTCAGGCTGACCGAGTTCCGACGCTGGTTCTCTCGGCGGGCAATCTTTTTTTCGACTCTGGGCAGGAGCCGGATATTGCGCGTGCCCACGCGCTGGCGAACATTCTTGCACGTCTGCCGCTCGCCGTAGCGAACCCCGGACTGGCCGATCTCGGACAAGGACAGGAACTGGTGCGTGAGCTTGCAGGCAAAGCCCACGTCACCCTGCTCGCAGCCGGCGTTGAATTTGCCGAATCGGATAAGGCTCAAAGATCAGCAGCTGATTTTGAGCGCGCACCGAATCGAACACTGCCCGCCACCACCCAATTGTCGATTGGAGGCATCAAAATCGGCCTGATTGGTGTGACACTTGCTGATCCGACCGCCACGGACGCTCCCATGATTCCTGCCAATGCGCTCGCGGCTGCTGCTGATGCTGCAAAAGGACTGCGTCGCAACGGGGCTCAAGTTCTAGTTGGCCTCCTCACGGGACCCACAAAATCGGCCAGAGACTTTGCTCAACTTGGGGGCTTAGACCTAGTGGTTCGCGGTGGCGGCACCTCCACCCCCACCTCGCCGAATGAGGGCGACTCAAAGGTCCTGAGTGCCGGAGAGAAATCCGAACGACTCTTGGGCGTGGATGTCTGGTTGGGTTCACCCCATCGGATCCGCGTACGCGCCGAGGAACTGCGAAGAAATGCCCCAGAAGAGACCGAAACACGCTGGCTTCTAGATCAATATGCCCATCAGATTAACTCTTCAAATCAGCAGCGCTTCGCAGCGAAACTGCCACTGCCGGCAAATCCCAAGGACGATGGGTACGTGGGCTCGCGCCCCTGCGCTTCCTGTCACACGGCTGCATACCTGTGGTGGAATCGCACACCGCATGGGCACGCGTACCAATCGCTCGTCGATCAAGAGAAGGAATTCCACCTGGATTGCGTGGGCTGCCACGTCACGGGCTACGAGAAACCTGGAGGCTCGACTGTGACGCACGTCGAGGGATTGAAAGATGTTGGCTGTGAGAGCTGCCACGGTCCAGGCAGTGCTCACATCACCGATGCGCGCCCGCCGCTTCGATTCATCAAGAGCAAAGTTTCGCCCACCGTCTGCCTAGGGTGTCACACGAAGGAGCACAGCGAAGGCTTCGACTTTGACGAGTATGTTTCCCGTCTGCTCGTGCCTGGCCACGGCTTGCCCTTGTAAGGGTACTGATCACTCAACCCATGTTCTTTAATAGAGTCACCTTTCCGCCTTCAAATCTTCTTCTTTTGGCCACAACACGCGTGAGGCACTCTGGTCTATTGCGATGGGGCGTAGACGCAGGATTTTTATGCTGAGATGGCGAATTGTTTTAGTTCTTGCCGGGGTGGCGGTCTTGGCCGTGAATTGCTCGGAAGAGAGCCAACGGAGCCCGCAATCGGTGCGCGTCATTTATCGCGAGCG
>JBBSBI010000161.1:0-12492 GCA_038251425.1 Polyangiales bacterium | reverse complement strand
CTCAGGTTACCTGATACACTCCACGCATGCTCATAGGGCTCTGCATGGACCTGTTCAGTGGCTTTGAAGATGGGTTGCTGCGTGGGATTGGTGCCTACGCTCGTCCGCGCAAAGCATGGAGAATCGAGCACGTATTGCCGACTCCTGAGGGAGCCAGAAAGCTACTGGCACTCACCCCTTCTGGGATACTGATTCGGAATTCTGATCACGTATTGCCGGAGGTGTTGTTGCAAGCGAAGATCCCTATCGTCAACATAGATAATCTGCCGGTGCTCGCCGGGGTCGGACGCGTCAGTAACGATAATCCCAAGATCGGTGCCATGGCGGCTGAGCACTTCCTGACCCGCGGCCACACCCGATTTGCGTACTACGCAAAACAGCCGAGCCGCGAAGATGAACGCCTTTTAGGCTTCCAGCAGCGACTTCAGACTGCGGGCCAGGAGGCTGAAGTCTTCCACGGAGGGCCCAACGAACCAAACCCAAAAGTGAGCCGAGCGTACGAGCAGCGGCTCACCAAGTGGCTCACGGAGCTGACGAAACCGGTGGCGGTTTTCTGCGACGGAGACAGATTCGCCTGGATGATCGCAGAAAGGTGTCGAACGCTGGCGCTCAAGGTGCCCGAAGACGTGGCGATTCTTGGCGTGGACAACGTGGCTTCAGTGAGCGCGATTTCCGAACCAGCGCTGAGCAGTATTCAGACAGCGTCCGATCGTATTGGGTATGAGGCGGCGCAGCTGCTGGACCAGATGCTGGAGAGGAAGGCTTCACGTGCCTCCGTGATCAAGGTGCCGCCCGTGCGCGTGGTCATTCGTCGCTCGACGGATGCAGTGTCCGTCCCCGACCCGCTCGTGGGTCCGGCGCTCGAGCACATGCGCGCTCACCTCACGGATACCGCGGGTCTCGTGCTCCTGAGCGAACAGCTGAAGTGCTCGCGTAGGACCCTGGAAAGGCGTTTTGCTGACGTGCTTGGCATCACGCCGGCCGAGGCGTGGTCACGCTTTCGCTTAGAAGAAGCTCAGCGCCTGTTGGCGGACACAGCACTCTCGCTTCAAGCGGTGGCTGCCCAGTCGGGGCTGCATTCATCTCCCCAAATGTCCGCAGTCTTTAAGCGGATGACGGGGCGCACTCCGCGGGAGTTTCGCCGCCTGGCGTGCCCCGGCGGAACTAGCTGAGATCAAAGGCTCCCGTGGACAAGCCGGGATCTCCGATACTTGTCAAGTTAACACCCATCGCTTTGGCCATCGTGAGCAGCAGGTTGTTGTGGGCTTTTCCGTCGCCGAAATAGTCACGGCCAGGACGGAAAGCACCGCCAGCTTTGCCGACCGTGAAGGCTACGTGAGGCTCCATCTGGTGGTCGCCAAAGGTCATGTCCGTCGACACGAGCACGGCTGAGCTATCGAGTAGGTTTGAAGCGCCATCGGGCGTGTTCTTCAGGGCTTGGAGTAACACGCCGATCTGCTCCATGAACCAGGTCTGACACTTGGTGAAGTCCACCTTAACGCTCGGATCGTCCGGATCCATCGAACCATGCTCCAGCCCATGGTGGTGATTTGAGTTGATCCCGAGCCAGGGAAAACGCTGGATTTGATCGCCTGAACTCATCCACTGGAACGTCAGCACGCGCGTGAGATCGCAATTGATCGCCTGATAGGCCAGTTGGTTCATGTCGGCGCCGACTTTGGGTAAGTCAGCAGCGTCGCTCAAAGTTGGCGGAGTGCAACCAGCGCCTGGCATCACTGGGAGTGGGGGAGTGCCGGAGCCTCCTGTCATTGTCGCCGGAGCCCCTGGCATGCTGGGAGACATCAGCCCCTTCTCCATTTCTCGGAGTGCCGTGAGATGCTGATCCAGCTTGGCTTGCTCACCTGTACCAGCAATCGACTTGATAGCTCCCAGTTGCGCTGTTAAGTAGTCGAGCAAGCTCTTGTCGCGTTGGTAAGCGGCAAGCGCCTGTGTGTCCGCCGGTGGAGGTGTCCCGGCCGTCGGCGCAGGCAGGGGCGCCGGAGATGGCGCAGCAGAGCCAAAAAGACGGGTGAAGAGCGCCTTGGGGTCCTGATCCGGGGTGAGCGGCAGGCCATTCGAGTAAGCGATGCGCCGAGCCATGAGCGATTGAAAGAGGCCCTCCATGCCTTCGCCGGCATCCGTAAAAACCCCCAACTGCAAAGAGCTGAAGCGGGTAGCGGAGCCGATCTGTTGAGCGACCAATTGATCAATGGAGTCTGGTGCGGAGCGTCCACCCGTAATGAGCGTGCGCATGCCGCCGCTATGCCCCTCACCGGTTGCAGACGGACGCGAGGTTTCCATAATGCGAATGATGTCCGACTGGAGAGGGGCGAGCGGCGCCAGCGTGCCCGTGAAGGATAGGTCCGGAAGCCCTTTCGCATCGTCAGCGAGGCCACCGGGAAATGTGATGATGATCAAGCGACGCGGAGACATGACCTGGGCCTCCGCGAAGACCGAGCGAAATACCGGCGCAGCGAGGAAGGCAGCAGCGCCGAGCTGGTGAATGAGGGACCGACGCTTGAGAAAGTGTTTCGACATCATGGCGTTTCCTGGTGATCGAGTGCGTGGGCTGGGATCAGGGTTGGGCGCTGCGCTGGTTGAAGGCGTCGCTCTTGGCAATCTCCACCAGGAGTTCGCGGACATTGACGCCTGCCGGAGCAAGCTTGGTGGTGATCGAGGCGGCGAGAGCACGATCGGTGTCGCTGCCCAGGGTGGATCGACCAAACGTCCACTGCATGGCCTGCAGTGCAAAGCAATCAGCAGCCTCAGTGCTCGCTGCAAGCTTTTGCGCCATGGCAACGCCGCCCACGAATGGGCCGTCGATGTCGCGGGTGCTGGCAAAGTTGCCAGTAACATCCACAGGCTTCCCATTCTCCATGCTACGAAAACGGCCGATGCCATCGTAACTCTCCAGGCCTAATCCGAGCGGATCGATCAATCTATGGCAGCCCGCACAGGCTGGATTGTTCGAATGCGCTAAAAACCGTTCGCGCGCCGTTCGCGTAGGATCGGGCTTCAGGGGTTGAATCATCAGGTTGGGAGGCGGGGGTAGAAGTGGCTGGCAGAGCAACCGTTCGCGGACGAACTTGCCGCGCACGATCGGGTTGGACTCATCGGGATTTGCATGCACGGCCATCACTGAGGCTTGAGTGAGCAGGCCCGCGCGTTCGGCCAAAGGGACCTGTTGGGGCGTGAAATCAGCACCTAGGTTCGCAACTGGGAGACCGTAGTGCTGTGCCAGCGTCGCGTTCATGAACGAATCCTGGGAAATCATGAGCGTGCGCAACGAGCCATCACCATCCCAGACGACCGCGTTGACGAAGCGAGTGGTTTCCTCGGCCATGGCAGACCAGAGTTCCGGCGTTAGCTCGGGATACACTTCAGGGTCCTTGCTGAGTGATTTTATGCCCTGAAGATGCAGCCACTGTTGCATCAGACTGAGGAGAGATTCTCTGGCGCGTGGTGTCGCCAGCAGACGCCGAGCCTGCACTTCCACAAGTGTGGGACTCAGTGAATCGGCCTGGGCAGCCGCCAGGAGCTCGGCATCTGGAGCTGAGCCCGTGAGCATGTAACTGAGCTCTGTCGCAACTTCAAAAGGCGAGAGCAAACGAGTTGGCCCCACCGGTGTGCCCAACTCAAAACGATAGAGCAAATACGGCGACTGCAGGAATGCTTGAACGATCAAGCGTATGCCTGCAGCATAGTCGGCGCGCGGGAGCTCCCCATCAAACAGGGCCACAGCGGCCTGGGCTTCAGCGTTGGTGAGCGGGCGCCGAAAGGCCCGTTTGCCAAAATCACTCACAAAACTAAGCGCGCAGTCTGTGGGTGCGGATCCTGGTGCACAGGGAGCAAGCGCGGTCGGATCTGGGATCTCCTGTGCAACTCGTTTGGCGAGAGCCGCATATTGGCCGCCGAGTGTTGGCGAAACCGTGAGAGCATCCGAGAAGTTGTTGTAACCGTCGGAGCGTGATTCCAGCTGCAAGGGGTCAGCGGGGAGAGCTCCTAGCGCCAGGAGATCCTGAACCGTGCTCCGGTACTCGGCGTTCGTCAGACGTCGCAACACGCCTCGTGCGGGGCCATTCGGTGGCGTCACCGGGATCTGCATGGCCCCCGGTGGCGTTACAACCGGCGCCCCCGGCACCAGATCCGGATTCGCGCTGGGGGTCCCGGGAGCCGTCACTCCCGTGGCTGGGGAACCCGAACGAGAACCTGAACCGCTCCCAAGGTTCGTGCTGCATGAGGCGGCAAGACTGAGCAGCAGAATCGCCCCGACCTGAGGAACTGGTTTAGAAAGCGTTCGAGCGTGCATGTTTAGCTCTCCTTGAAATTGTTCTGGAATTGCGACACAGCGGGCGTGACCTCAAATCCCCGTCACACCCTTGTTCACCAGGCCACCCCCGGTGCCAAGGGTCGCGATAGTGGAGCCCATCAAGTGAGCGGCTGAAAACAACGCCTGGCTCAGGTTACCCTGCGTTTCGCGCACATGCAGATTACCCGCCAAGCGACCACCCGCCTTGCCCGCAAATAAGACAGGGTACTCCTGGGTGGCGTGATCCTTACCCCAAGCGACATCCGTGCTCACGTAGACGAGCGAGTTGTCGAGAAGCGTGCCCGCACCCTCTTGAACCGCCTGCATTTTTTGCAGCATCTCGGCAAAACATGTCATGGTGAAGAGTACCGCCTTGTGCACGCGCGTTTGATAGCCTTGAGTCACGTTCTCACCCGGATCACCGTGGCAAATGGTGTCGTGAAAATCGGCGTCCATGTCGCTGCCGAGCCCACGGAAGTAGATGTGCGCCGCTGGCAGTGAGAACACGTAACTTGCAACATTGGTGAGCCCGCAAGCCAGCGCAGTGACGGCGAGGTCGGTCATTGCTGTGTTCACCGCGGGCGTGGCTTCCTCATTCACATCTCGGCCGACGCTCGGTTTGTTCGGCGCACCGCACGACACCGGAGCGACGGCTGAAAGTCGGGATTCCAACGCACGGATGCCGTCGAGGTGGCTGTCCAAGCGCTGTTGGTCCCGAGCCCCAAGCCGTGTGCGCAGGGCTTGTCCATCCTGCAGCACCGCGTCGAGCACGCTCTTCTTGACCCCAACCAGTGGAGATGGCGCACTGCCGGTTCCGTTGGGTGTGGCCGTGGCAAAGAGTCGATTGAAAATGACTTGTGGGTTGAATTCGGGTCGCAAGGGTGCGTCAGTTCCGCGATGTGATACGGCGTGCAACGTGATCGCGCCATCTTCGTTGGGCGTGGCATCGGTGACTCCGAGTTCCAGCGATCTGAACGGGGTCGTGGTGCCAATCACGTCCGCGATGAGCTGATCTACCGAGGGGGCACCGACTTTGCTATCCGCTATCATGCTTCCTGTGGTCGCCGCCGCGGCTCCGCCCCAATGGGTTCCGGGATCGATGTATTGACCTAGGCCCGAGATCACCGTGAGGTGATCCTTGAATGCAGCAAGGGGTTCGAGCTGAGGCGTTAGCTGCCAAGCCGAACCCGTGACGACTGGCACCCAAAGCGCCGGGATCACGCCATTTCCGAAGAACCACGTCATATAGCGAGTGGGAACGGCGCCGCCTTGGGCCAATGCCGTTCCGTGGCCATTCAACATGCAATCGAGCAAAGGCAGTGGAATCGCTACGGCTGCTCCCGCTGACAGGATGCCGCGTAGTAGCTGACGACGGGGGAGCGAGGTCTTTTTCATGGTTGTGCCTTGGGTGTTGAAACAAAGCGGAACCCATCGCCATTCACAATGAACGTGATGAGCGGCAGCATCTGATGCCCACCTTGCGCAAATGTGTCAGCGAGTTGCTGCATGGCACCGGCTGCCTCCGTTGAAGCGCTCGAGGCCGTTGCGTACTGGTAGAAACTCTTCGCCAAACACGCCGAGACTTCTGGCGTCGCAACCAGCACCTTGGCGAGACCCTCGGGCCCGTCAAAGGGTGCGCCGTTCAGGTTACCTGTGGCATCGATGGGCTTGCCTTGATCGAGATTGCGGTAGGCCCCAATCGCGTCGAAGTTCTCGAGCCCGAAGCCGAGTGGATCCATGAGCGAATGGCAGGTTGCACAAACGGGATCGGTTGCGTGCTGAAGCAGCGACTCACGACGCGTCATCACCACCCCTGGAGGTGGATCTTTCAGCGCTGGCACATTCGGGGGCGGCAAAGGAATCGTCTGGCAGAGCAGTTTTTCGCGGATAAACTTGCCGCGCCTGCTCGGTGAAGATCTCGTTTGATTGGCGAAGAGCGAAAGGATACCCGAAGTGGCGAGCAGGCCTGCCCGACCTTCATTGGCTGACAGCTCTAGCTTGTTGCTGAAATCTGGAGCGAGCGCAGAAGACCCCACACCGTAGAGAGCTGCGAGTTCAGGGTTCAGGTAGCGCGTGTGTGTCGTGAACAGATCGAGCATGTTCCCTGTGCCCTCGAACGCTGACGCTTCGTACAGGTGTGCGATTTCCTCCGCCATGGACGCGGCTAAGGTGGGCGTAAAACTTGGGAATAGGGTCGTGTCCTTGGCCATGCCGCTGATCTGCTCAAGGCCAAAGTAATCTCGCGCAAAGTCCCCGACTGAAGCGCGACCCGCCGGGACGCTCAGCAGGCGCGCTGCTTCACGGTTGAGTCCGTCCGTTGTGGACAATGCACCAGCCTCGGCAGCTTTCAACAAAGCATCGTCAGGCGGTGCATCCCAAAGCGCGTACGCCAAGCGCGACGCGAGCTCACTACCCGTGAGCGCAAACCATCCTGGTTGCGAGGGCACCGCATCACCAATCTCCGTTCGATAGAGAAAATACGGCGATTGTAGCAGTGCGGAGCTTGCCCAACGCAAACCCACCACAGGATCGCTCAATGCTTGTGCGGAGCTGAAAGCAAGCGTTTGGTACTGCGCGAGTTCGGCGGGCACTAGCGCTCGACGCCAGGCGAGTCGTCCAAAACGCTCCAGAAACCCACGACTACACGCGTCGTCCGGAGTGAGCGTCGGCGAACAACCCATCAATGCGTCTCGTCGAGTTGAATCCGAGAACACCTGATCGAGAGCGGAATCAATCGCCTCTTGATATTGTTCCACCCCGCGTTGGGAAGTCACCACTGTGGCGGCGCCGATGACGGCCAGCCCGTTGTCCCGACCATCGGCTTGAATCGGCAGCAGTTGCAGCTTGCCGAGCAACGACTGAAGCGACGTCGCAAACTGCCGAACCGTGAGTCGCCTGAAGGCCTGCTCGGTGGGTGGAAACGAAGTCGGACCTTGGGGCATGGGTATGGGAACAGAGGTCTGACCGGCTCCCCCCGACCCGGTTCCGGTTTGGCCTGGAACGGGCAGCACAGCTCCCCCCGAGCTCGCTGCGGTGGTTCCAGACGTAGAACCACTGCCAGCCGAGGAATGCGAGCCGATCGATCCGGTGCACGCTGGGAGGAGCAGGAACAACGCCACGCTAAGGGGCGGCGGGATTCGACGAGGGGAAAGCAGATGGGTCCGAGGCATGCCGACAACTCCAGAAAGCCCGCTAAAACTGGGGCTTCAGAGAGTTAGTCGTCGCCACTTCCAAATCGGCTACGGCGGCCCATGAAAAAGTCGGGACCCAGCTGAACCTTGCAAATTGAATACGCTGTGTTCGATTTGCAAGGTTGATCCCCGGCCGCGCATTGGGCCCGGTACGACTGCTGCGGCAATTGGCGCTTTGGCTGCCACGCTGCGCTACGGCAAGCTTTGCTGGAGCTTCCGCGCTTGTGCCGCAAACGCCCCCTTGGGATAATCGCGTAGATACCGATCCAAGAGCTTCTGCGCACTCGCGCGGGAGCCGTGCTGAACCGCAAGGCTTGCAGCTGCGAAGCGCGCCATTTCGGCTTGAGATGTTCCCGGGTACGACGTGGCAAGCCGTTCATAACTGCTGATCGCCTCCGCAAAGCGCCCCTGGGCAACCAGTTCCTCCGCCGCACGTAAAGCCTCCGTGGCCTTCGCCTTATCGGCTGCACGCTTTGGCTGTGGAAGCTCTGAACTCGTCGACGCCACGCGTGGTGCGGGCAATACTGGCGCCAGGGCGTGGCTTGGCGGTGCAGGGGCTGAGCTTGAAACCTGAGGCGCTGAGACTGGGGGATCGGCGGTCTTCGGGGGCTGTGGTTGGTCACTGCTCGCTGAAATCGACCATGATTCACCGGCACCAAGCAGGCGATGTTCACCTCCGAGCAGGGCTTCGACCTCCACTTTGCCCTCCGTAACTCGCACCACTGTTCCAGAAGCTTCATCCTCCCGGAGCACGCTGAAGTGCGTGCCAACGACGTGAATTTTTGCCTCCGGCGTGACCACGATGAACCCTACCTGCGCGGGCAGTTTCTTCACCGCGAGCGACACCTCTCCTTGATTCAAGTCGATGGCACGGGAACTCACGCGGAGTCGAGTCCCAACACTCGCTGTTAGCTGGGAGCCATCGCTCAGCCGAAGCTCACCTGGCCTCTGCCCGACGACCTCCAACAGTTGGTGTGCGGGAATGGCTTCAACACTCCGCATTCCTGAGATCTTGAATTCACCCCGGATCACCTGGCCGACGCTCAAGGGATCCTTTGACGGAGCCACGCTCGGACGTTGAGCAAGAAAAATCGCGAGCACCGCGGCGGCTGCTCCGAACGCGCCAACCCCTGCCCACCAAGAAACCCGCCACTCACGCTGCCGCACACGGATCCCGCTAGGGCGAGCCGCAGCTAAGGCCGCACGAACTTGTGCCAGCTTCAGCGCTTCTGAAACCGGGGGTGCCTCGGCTTGGGCCACGCTGTCCAAAACAGCGTTTAATTGGCTAAATTTGGCATCTTCCGCGCCGTCCCGCGAGTGCGTCCCAAGCTCCGAAAACCGCACTCGGCGAATTTCTTCTGCTGTCTTTTTAGGTTTCATCGCTGCTTACCTCCGCGACCACTTTGGCGAAATCCGCTTCAGATTGCTCACCAAGTTGCTGTTTAAGCTCGGCCAAGACACGACGCCGAGCGAAGTAGAGTCGGGCTCGTGTTGCTGCCCTGCTGGCATGCGTCATCGTTGCCACTTCATCGACCGCATAGCCATAGAGCACCCTCAAAACAAACACGTTTCGTTGTTCAGGAGATAAAGTATCGAGCGCTGCACGCACAATCTGCAGCAAATCCCTAGCTTCCAGCGCTCCGGCGGGCTCCAAGTAATCGTGCTCGCGGTTCAACGTTTGGTGCCGCGCCTCGGCGTTGGCCCTCCGCGTTCGAGCCCGCAGGTAGTCCTTCACAACGTTGGCGCAAACCCCACGAATCCAGGTACTCAACTGAGATTCGCTCGCAAATTTGGGCAGACCTCTGGCTACGCGAATCATGGCCTGCTGCTGTAGCTCCTGAAGATCGTCGATTCTACCAAACGTCAGCTGCACTAAGGTTGCGCGAATGAAGCCGTAGTAGTGCAAAAGGACGCGCTCTTGGGCCTTCGACTGACCTGCGACCGCCTGAACGACGGTCTCGCTATCAATCTCGGGCGTGACGTGCATATCCACTCCGCTCGCTAAAGGTAGAACAGACCGCCCATGGCGAGCCGCAGGCGAAAATGGCTGGAATCAAAGGCTACTTCTCTGCCCACCAGGACCTTCGACGCGAGCGGCAATACCTCCGCGCTGACGTCCCAACTGAATGCAAACCTTTTGGAAACCTGATGCCAATTCCACAGACCGACGCGAATGAACGGCGCGAAGGAATCCGCCAACGTTACCTGCCGTTGTATTCCAGCCAACGCCACACTGGTGCGCGCCCAACTCAATCCCGCCTGGCCTCCCCACAGGAGCGACCATGCGCCACCATCTGACAGCCGGCCAACTCTCGCGTCCAATCCCAAGCGCGTGACCCGAGTCTCGTAATCACCGAGCTGCGATGAGATCGCGGGCACGTATCCCCACTCCGCAACGCCACCCACAAAGCCCCGGCCCCAGGCGTAACCTCCCGTGGCAGAAATGCCCAATTCCGTGCGTTTATCAAAACCAATCAACCCAGCTCCATGCGCGGCGATCGCAACTCCGGGCGCGTCCTGTTGCGCGGGTTTAGCCGCCGAACGGGGTGGAGCCTTCGCCACAGGTTTCGGCGTGCCTTTTGGCGGTTCATTCACTAGTGCAGCGAGCTCCCCTCGAACCAAGAGCGCCAAGTAGCGTGACGGATCCTCCAGATCAGCTGGGAGCCCTGCGGTGCTGCTGTGGATCTGTGTCGTCGGGTTCTTCAAGTCGAAGACGGTGATGGTGACGCCGTCGCCCGCGGAATTGAGACCCAGAACGAGGACCCAGTCTGCTGAATGTTCGTCACGAATGGTTGCAATATCAGCCTGAATATCGCTCGCTGCGAAGTGCACGTTCGCGTTAAAATCCCTCAGATAGAGCTGCAGCGCTTCGGCAAGTTTGGAAAACCGTTCGACATGCAGGCCGGGCGTGATCACGACTGCAACCGTTGGAGTCTTAGGTGCGGCCGCTGTAACCCGGGAAAAAAGCAGTATTAAACCAAACAAACAAGCGACGAGCCGTTGAAGAAGATGCTGCGTCACGGTGAAAGGCCCCACACGCTAACTTCCGACAGGCTGAGCACGGGGTTTTCGGGCGCGTCGATATCGGCACCCAGCGCCGAACAGACCGGCGATATTTGCCCGGGATCTGCGGGATAGCGCTCCACTCGAACACTGCCACCCTGCACGAGGGTATCGGACAGCTGCCAGAGGTCGACCTCGAGTTGATCGGGGCCGCACAGTTCGTTCCCAGGATTCAACAACGTTCCTGTAGCCTTTCGATAGTTGAAAACCTCCTGCCCGCCAGGGCGATCCAGGACTGCGACGTTGAGGTCTCGAGTTCGGAACTTGCAGCAATCTTGTCGGCTGTGCAGGCTAACTTTCCGGATAACCCGCGAGGAACTAAGCTCGATCTCCAAAAATGCAACGGTTTCATCGCCAGCGGTGTGACTGAACGTGGCAGGATCGCTATCTACAGCCAGCGCAGCTGCAAATGTCCCCAAAGTGGAACTTTGACGCACGGACCCCGTACCCGCGAGCTCAACCAGCTTGGCATCGTCGAGTGCGTGGGTGGTCTGCGTGCAGGCGAGAAGCCCCAAACATTGGAGCAACGCCCAAGCGCGCACGCAAGAATCGACTCGAAACATCTGAAGATACGATACTCGATCCATCCAACACGGCAAACGTGGTCGGCCGCGAACCGAGTGCCGTTTTCCTCGACATCGGCGAACGAAGTCCGCTCTCGACGGTTAGTCGCCCGAACTCCCAGATCGGCTACGGCTCACACGAAAGATTTCTTAAGCGGGCTAGGCTTCCTGCGTGCGGGCGTCAGGCTTTCTCGCGCGAATCAATTGAAGCGGTCATGGTGGCGACCTGCTCGTCGACAAAGCGCTGCATGTCTTCTTTTTTGGAAGTGCCAGCAGGTACCTTGAAACGAAGAGTTCGTGGTCGAGGCCAGCGACGGCGTATTCAACCAACGCGTGATCTTTTTGGGTGCACAGCAAAATCCCCACGGGAGGGTTGTCACCTGAAGTCATCATGTGGCGCCGGTACCAGGTGACGTAAGCGTTCAACTGTTCTCGCCGATGAGAATGCGTTTTTGCCAGGCCTCGAACCAAAATCCATGGCCGAGTTCGAGCTTCTCGAGCAACCGTTCGCCATACTGGGCGCGGTCACTGCCTTGCTGCTCGTATTCAACGACTTGGAGGCCGATAAGCCAGTTGCGCAGGGTGAGGCTGACATTCACGGCCCGAACGGCGTTCGCCGCCAGTTCGGTATCCACGGTGCGAATGACGGATACGAGGCCGTCGAAATCCAAGGCTGTGCGGGCCACCGTTACTGTCCCTCGGGGGTGTTCAAAGAATTCATATGCCTGTGTTTGTGCCCTGCACCATCCACTCGATGACCAAGAAAGCCGCGCACAACGAGGCTTCACACCGAGTTTTAGCGGCAAGCGGTGAGGGAAGCGCCAAATTCAGGTTTTGGCTCGGTCGTTCGCCAGCAGCCCAAAACCAGTTCGGCCAACGCAACCCTATGCCGGGCACCCCAGCATGCGCAGATCGACTCTGCCCTTGCGCCAATATTTCTTTTACGATCAGCAGAATAGCATCTATTATTTGACCTTTTAGCTTGCAAATTCGCCACGGAATGGCGAATATTTCACCATGAAAAAGCGAAATGTCGAGCGTGCGCTTCGATTCGGGCGCCCAGTATTTTACCTTCGATGACCCCACATCGCCGGGCTTGACCTCAAACGACCCGATCGGCTTTGTCCAAGCCCTCTCACGCATGGCCGTGCTTGATGAGATTCAGAAAGTGCGGGTGGGAGAATAGGACAGTCGAACGGCCGAATCGGACGGAAGGAGAAACAGAGGCCTCGCAGGAACTCGACTGGTTCGCCGATCTGTCAAAGTGGAAAGGCCTGCGCAGCATCATCATGATCGAGAGCGAGCGAACGGTCGGCTCCAAAGAGACCTCCGTCGAGCGCCGCTACTACTGGAGCAGCCATGTCGT
>JBBSBI010000160.1:0-12545 GCA_038251425.1 Polyangiales bacterium | reverse complement strand
GTTATCCGTTCTGGTAGAGCTGGTGCTCGTCGATGTAGGACAACACATTGTCGGGCATGCTCAATTCGAGCTCAGCTCGCGCGGCTGGTTCGTTCCGTACGCGCAACAGCTCCCGCACCCGTGTGGAAGAAATCCCAGGCAAGACTGGCTCCGGCGCTTCTGGACCGACCACGCCGACTCGTCCGAGGATTTGTTGGGGCGCTAGCTCCTTGAGTCGCGAGGCGCCGTGCCATTTCTCGAACTCAGGCAACTGATCGGCTCCCATCAGGAGCGAAAACACCTGCGCTGGGTTCACCTCTTTCAAGTGCTCCAAAGTGGCCAAGGTGCGGCTGGGCTTGGGCAAATCTGCCTCCACCCGCGACACCGTGACACCCGGCAGCCAACCCATGCACAGCTCCACCATGGCGAAACGATGTTCAAAACTCTCCAAGTGTTTCGCGAAAGCATGCTCAAAAACCGGCACCACCAACACCTTCTCAGCCCAACCCACCGAGAGTGCATAGCTGGCCGCCATCACGTGAGCCACGTGAGGCGGGTTAAAACTGCCGCCGTAGAACGCCACTTTCACGAGGATCTCCGGAGCATCGTACACACTTCGTCGTAAGGTTGGGCATTTTTCGCTTCAGAACTAGCAGCCAGGCTCTAAGCTCAGCCGATCAGCATGGCAGCGCGACTCAGCCCAGCAACGCGAGCCGTTGAGATCTGGCACGACGGCACAAAACTTATAGCAAATGCCGGCGAACCATTGGCCTTTGCTCTGATCGCCGCCGATCGCATCGCGCTCGCGAGGAGCCCCAAATTGCACAGGCCACGCGGCCCCTATTGCCTTGCCGGCGCGTGCGACGGCTGCTTGGCCCGGGTGGACGGTGTTCCCAACGTGATGACGTGCATGAGGCGCGCAGCAGGCGGCGAACAGATTGAGACCCAAAATGTTATCGGGAGCCGCGGGACCGATTTGTTGCGTGCCTCGGATTTCCTGTTTCCAAAGGGGATCGATCATCACCAGCTCTTCGCGGGTGTGCCGATCATCTCGGATGTCGTTCAGGCCTTCGCGCGCCGTGTCGCGGGGCTGGGAGAACTGCCCGATGAGGCTCAGCTCCCGCGGGAAGCCCGAAAGCTGAGCGTGGAGGTGGCGGTGGTGGGCGGAGGACGCTCCGGGTTAACTCTGGCGGAAGCACTGCGGCGAGCGAACGTGGGCTCCGTGCATCTCTTCGACGATAAGCTGGAGCTGGGAGCCAACTTGCGTCTTTTGTGGCCAGAACGCGCCCAAGCGGCCGTGCTCGCTGCCCAGTCTGCGACTGTCGTGTGTCACCCAGAGACTACGATCGTGGGGCTCTTCGAGTCGCCTGGGGGCGCGCCGCCCACGCTTCTAGCAACCAACGCCGAAGGGGCGACGCTAGTGAGCGCACGCGCTATTGTGCTCGCGACCGGCAGCTCTGACCGCACGCTCCTATTTGGTAACAATGATCTGCCCGGGGTATTCTCCGCCCGGGCCGCGCTCGCGCTGCTCCGCGCTCAGATCTCGATCGGCCCTCGGGTGCTCCTGGTTGACGCCTCGGAGATAGGCCGAATGTTTGAGCAACTCGCCGCCGATCAACTCCAGATCACCCACGCCACTTCCGATTCACTGCTCAGCGCCAAAGGTTCAGCACGCGTGAGTGGTGCGCGTTTTCGGGACACGAAGCAAACCTGGCGCGGCGAGGCGATTGTGATCGATGGCCCCCGACCGAGCGCGTTGCAGCTCGCGATTCAGGCCGGATTCGCCGTAGAATTCTCGGGCGAGGCGTACCGCCTGGTGAGCACAGCTTCCCCTTCGGCGGCTCTCCCGCCAATTTGGATCACCGGTAGCGCGGCTGAAAGCGCCGGAACTCAGGTTGCCGACACCGATGCCTTAGCTACGGCAATTTGTCACTTTCTGGGAAAAACCTAGCGCTCCACGAGCGTGCCAAACAGCGAAAGCCCGCCGGCGATGAACACGATGTCAAACACCAGCATGAACTTCAGATAATCCAAAAGCTCACCCAGCGGCACACCATTAAAGAGCTCCCGCGAAGCGCTGACAGCCGAGAGCAGCGTCGGAGAAAGCAAAGGGAATAGTACGATCGCCAAGATCAGATCGCGCGCACCGGTGCGCACTGTCATCGCGCCAAAGAGTGTCCCGGCCGCTGCGATACCTGGAGTTGCGATGAGCGCTACCCAAAACAATCCACTCCCAACCTCCATCAAGTCGAGCGCCAGAAAGAGGCACGCTAACGGGATGACCACCAACTCCACGATGAACAGAAAAGAGGCAATACCGAGTGTTTTCCCCGCAAAAATGGCGCTGCGTGCGATCGGGGTGACCAAGAGGCCATCGAGCGCCCGCTCTTGACGCTCCCGCTGCCAGCCGCGGCCCAGCGCCAGCACTGCCGCAAATGCGACTGAAATCCAAATCACACCCGACCCCACCAGTCGGCGCGTGCTCGGACCTCCGTAAAACGCGAGCGACGCCATCACCACCACCAGGGCTGCGAAGAAGGTGCTCGTGGTCACCACCTCGCCCGTCTTGATCTCAATCGCCAGATCTTTACGAAAGATGATCAGAGCTTCCTCAAGCCAAGAGGTCCTGCGGCGAGCGCTCGGCTGCTCGGAGTGACGAGAGGATGCGGCCGCTAGCATGGCTGAATAGTCACCCTCTTCGGGCGGGGCGCGCAAGCGCTGCGTGGACAGCAGGTAATTGCCTGGCTCACATGTAACCGCTAGATTCCGGCCATGACAGACGTTCGTGTCGTGGATGACCTCCAGCTCTCAGAAGCCGCGTACTGGGACACCATCTTCCTGGATGACGCGTTCAACAGCCGGCTGTTCTTGGAGCGCCTGCACTTCTCAGAATATCGGGTGAAGTCCCAAGAAACGGTGGGCGACGAAATTCGGCGTGTGCTCGTGGCAACGCCGCCCATGGGGGAGCTGCCAGGGCCCCTGAAGAAACTCATCGGGGAGAGTGTGAGTTACGAAGAACGCGGTGTTTTTAACAAAACAAAACGCCGCTACGAATTCAGCGTGGTCCCAGGCAGGCTGGCAGACAAGGTAACCATCAAGGGCAACCTGCACTTCGAGCCGCTTTCGGAGAGTAGTTGCCGGCGTATCTTTGAAGCTACGATCACTGCTCGCATCATGATCGTAGGAGGCCTACTCGAAAAGAAGATCGCCAGCGATCTTGAGCGCAGCCAGAAGGCAGCAGCCCGCTTCACGAATGAGCACGCAAAAGAGCTGGCCGCCAAAGCGGCTGCTAATAGCGGAGTTTAGGAGGCTTGCTTGACGCGACGCTTCACTGCAGCGTGCAGATCGAGCAATCGAGGAACAGCAAACCCGTTGAGGCGCGACTTATAGCCGTCGTCCTTCGTGCGCTTTTCAAGCTCAAGAATCGCAGCGACGAGCTTTGCTCGGCTACCAAACTCTTTCTTGACCTGGCTCAGACGGTCGTGGAGGCGAACCAACTTCGCGTTGGAAACTCGCTTCAACCCCTTCCCAGTGTTGAGCACATCAACCCAAAGCTCATCCGTCTTCAATTTCTCGACGGCGGCAACGAGCTCAAGTTTGCTCTTGAAGCGTTCTTTGACCAGGGCAAGCGGTGTTTTCTTCATGATCTCAAGCCTTCCGTTCCTCGAAGGGCCGGCCTTCCTAGCAATCTCCTTCCGCGCCCGCAACTCTTTCGATTTTTTGTGGCGAAAGGCCTAGATGCGAGGGGCGTAGCCGGGTTGGAAAGGCGGGCCACGAGGCTTCAGGCGGGGCCAATCCTAGAGATCACGACCGCTCCATGACACCCCGTTCCGGGCATGGTAACGCGCGGGGCGCATGACCGTCCGCGTTCGTTTTGCGCCCTCTCCGAGCGGCTACCTGCATCTTGGGCTTGCCCGAACTGCTCTCTTTAACTGGCTTTGGGCCAGAAAAATGGGAGGCACCGTGGTGGTTCGCGTTGAAGACACGGATCAAGAACGGAGCAGCGTGGAGAGCGTGCGCGCCATTTTGGATTCGTTGCGCTGGCTCGGCCTCGATTGGGATGAAGGCCCCGAAGCGGGCGGCAACGATGGCCCGTACTTCCAAAGTGAACGGCGCCATCTCTATCAGGCTGCGGTTGAACGACTGATTTCCGAAGGCAAAGCGTTTCGCTGCTATTGCACCAAGGAAGAGTTGGATCAGGCGCGCCAAGAACTAAAAGCTAAAAATCCTAAGGCACAGTTCACGTATCCTGGTACCTGCCGCGCGCGCCAAGCGCAGCCTGATTTGCCGCACGTCGTTCGTTTCAAGACACCAAAAGAGGGCTCCACCGACTTTGTGGATCGGGTGTTCGGCCTTATCAGTACGCCCAACAAAGAACAGCAGGATTTCGTGCTGATGCGCTCAGATGGGTTCCCTTTATACAACCTAGCCTGCGTCGTGGATGATCACGCGATGCGCATTAATCTCGTATCCCGCGGCCGCGACCACATTGGCAACACGCCGCTCCAGATCCTGCTCTATCGAGCGCTCGGATACCCAGAACCCGAATTCGCTCACCTCCCCATGATTCTGAATGCCAAGGGAGAAAAGCTCAGCAAACGCCACGGCGCCGTGGGCGTTCAAGACTATCGGGAACGCGGTTATCCAAGCGCCAGCGTGCTCAACTATCTAGCTCGTTTCGGCTGGTCCTACGGCGATCAGGAAGTATTTTCGCTCGCGCAGTTGGTCGAGCTGTTTGATTGGGATCGCGTCAACAAGAGCGATGGCCGCTTCGATGACAAGAAATTCTTAGCCATCGCCTTTGAGCACTTGAAGACGGAAACGCTGATGCCTGCGGAGCGTTATGCCGAGCAGCTCCAACCGCTCCTTCAAGCCCGCGGATTGTCAGCGCTAGTTCCCGCGCAGCTGTTAGCTGCCATCGAGACCATTCGCCCGCGCGCACGCACCTTGCTCGAAGCCGTGGATGCCGTCGATTACTACTTTCGTGAGCCCCCCGTGTACGATCCCAAAGCTCAGGAGAAGTTCTTAGTGGGAGCCGCGGCGCCACTTCTCGATGCTCTCCATGCCGTGCTCAGCGGAGTGCAAGATTGGCAAGCCCAAGCACTCGAAACAGCCTTCCAGAAATGGCTTGAAGCTGACGGGATCGAGCTGAAGAACGTAGCGCAACCAGCCCGTGTAGCGCTCACCGGTCGAAGCGCGAGCCCAGCGCTGTTTGAGGTCATGGCCGTCTTGGGGCGAGAGCTTTCGCTAGCCCGCTTGAAGCATGGAGCGCGCCTAGCGCGGGGTGAGTGACGGGCAGTGATGAGTTTGGCACCCACACCCGCTGAGATCGCTGAGCATCTTGAACTCCCGTTGTCGGTATTGAAGCAGATTTCCTGGTTTGATGTCCTGATCAACTACGCGCCTTTCAAGGCGTTGATCCCACTGCCCATCTTGGCGCTGATCGCTCCGCCTATTTACTGGTTCTTCAAGAAAACCTGGAAGGCGTTGGACCAGGAGGCCACTGACTACCGCGTGAACTTGAGTCGTTCGGGCGGTACTGACTTTCGCCCTTTTGTCTGTCTAGTGCTCGTGGCGGCCATCCTGACGCTGCAAGAGTATTACGGCGGGCGCTCCACCTTCGAAGCGGTGTTTCGCCCGTGGCTCATCAGCCTCGAGGCTCGCTATCCCCAATGGGTAAACATGGCCAAGTGGGGTGATTTCTATGGCTATTGTTGGTGGGTCGCAGCACGCGTCATTGGCTATGTTGTCGTACCTTTTCCGATCTGGAAGCTGCTGTTCCCAAGAGACAGCCTGCTCGACATGGGGCTCCGGGGGCGAGGTTTCTTTTCGCACCTGTGGATCTACGGGCTGTGTCTCGGCGTGGTCCTACCTGCCATGTGGGTCGTGGCGCACCAGCCCGATTTCGGGAGCTACTACCCTTTCTACAAGCTGAGCTCCCGGAGCTGGTTTGATCTCCTGCTCTGGGAAGGAATTTATGGCCTGCAATTCTTTGCGCTGGAACTCTTCTTTCGCGGCTGGATGCTGGGCGCGCTGCGCCGCTCCCTCGGCTCGAGCGCCATCTTCGTCATGGCCGTACCTTATTGCATGATCCACTACGGAAAGCCGTACCTTGAGGCCCACGGAGCGATTGTGGCCGGTATTGTCTTGGGGTCGCTCTCCCTGCGAACCCGCAGTATTTATGCGGGATTCTTGGTCCACATCACGGTGGCTTACCTGATGGACCTCGGCTCCTTGTGGCATCGGGCGGCGCTGCCGACCGTGTTTTGGCCGCGCTGAGCCAGCGTGGAACGAGAAGCTCGGTTTTTGTCTTGCTAGAGCGGGCCAGTTCGTGATTGTTGGGCCCACAGAAAACATGCAAGAAATATTGTGGGAGACGCTCCGTTGAACGAAAAGAGCTGGACCAGAGAACAGAGTGCGGCGCTTTACCAAATCGCCGGTTGGGGCTCGCGCTACTTTTCGGTGAACGCCGAAGGACGTGTTGAGGTCACCCCTGATCCCACGACATCACGCTCCGTCGATCTACATGAGCTCGTAGAGCAGCTGACGGCACGCGGGCTCGATCTGCCACTCCTGATCCGTTTTTCGGATATCCTCCAAGATCGCATTCGCCGAATCAACCTGGCCTTTTCGCAGGCGATAGCCGAATACGAATACGCGGGCATCTACCGCGGCGTCTACCCCGTCAAGGTGAACCAGCAACGGCATCTTGTTGATGAAATCGTTGAGTTTGGGCAGCCTTGGAAATTTGGGCTTGAAGCCGGCTCCAAGCCAGAGCTGCTGATCGCGCTGGCCGCCATGAAAGACCACGGCGGCTTGATCATCTGCAATGGTTACAAAGATCTCAAGTACATGGAGACGGCGCTTTTAGCGCAGCGCTTCGACAAGACTGTGATCGTGGTGCTGGAGCGCCTCGAAGAAGTCGAAACAGTGCTGCAAGCCTCCGAGAAGCTGGGCATCAAGCCGCTCTTGGGCGTGCGCGCCAAGCTCACCACCAAAGGCGTCGGGCGCTGGGGCACTTCCACCGGAGATCGGGCCAAATTCGGGCTGAGCTCAGTAGAAATTGTGAAGCTGGTCGATCGCCTGGCGGAAAAGGGCATGCTCGATTCACTGCAGCTTCTCCACTTTCATATCGGGAGCCAAATCTCCAGCATCATCCCGATCAAGAATGCACTGCAGGAAGCTTCCAATATCTACGTGGAGCTCGCCAAGATGGGCTGCCAGATGGGCTACCTCGACGTGGGCGGCGGCTTAGCCATCGACTACGATGGCTCGAAAACCGACTTTCACGCCTCCAGAAACTACACCTTGGAGGAGTACGCGGCGGACGTCGTGGGCCACGTGCACACCGCCTGCACCAAAGCTAATCTTCCAGTTCCCACACTCGTGAGCGAATCCGGTCGTGCCATCGCGGCACACCACTCAGTTCTCGTCTTCGAAGTGGTAGGTGCCAACACGATCAACGCGGGCCAACCTACCGAACCGCCCCAGGGCTCGCATCGCTTGCTGAAGGAGCTGTACGAAACGCACAACGGCGTGCAGCCCAAGAACTTGCAGGAGAGCTACCACGACGCCAGCCAAGCCAAAGAAGAAGCGCAGAGCCTCTTCAAGTACGGGTATTTGGGCTTGCGAGAGCGCGCCGAGGCCGAACGACTGTTTTGGAGCTGCTGCGAGAAAATCCGCGACACGCTACGCCGGATCAAGGAAGTGCCCGAGGAGCTTTCGCACCTCGAAAGCATGTTATCGGCGATTTACTACTGCAATTTCTCGATCTTTCAGTCGGCGCCGGACATCTGGGCCATCGATCAATTGTTTCCCATCATGCCCATCCATCGCCTGGATGAGGAGCCTGAGATCAATGCCACCTTGGCCGATCTCACCTGCGACAGCGACGGCATGATCGATCGCTTCATTGACATCGAAGACGTCAAAAGTTCATTGCGGGTTCACGACCTGAAGCCGAATGAGCCGTACTACCTCGGCATGTTTCTGAACGGCGCGTACCAGGAGATCTTGGGAGATCTTCACAATTTATTCGGCGACACCAACGCGGCCTTCGTACGCCTCACGGATGACGGATTTCAGATCAGCCACGTGGTCAAAGGAGATTCCGTGTCTGAGGTCTTGAAGTACGTGGAATACGATCCTGCCACCATGCTGGAATCCGTGCGGCATCAGGCGGAGAAAGCACTCGCTCGCGGCAGCCTCACCCGTGAACAGATGCGCACACTGCTTCAACACTATGAAGAAGCGCTGCGGAGCTACACGTACCTGACAGAGTAGAGAACGCTAGCCCTCCAGCTCCGCTTCCAAGCGCGTACACAGGGCCGTCAGCACCTTGATCCGCGCAAAGAGCTTGTCGTTCGCCTCCACCAGCGTCCACGGGCAATACTCAGTGCTGGTGCGCTCTACCATTTCGGCACTGGCCAGCTCATACAGGTTGGCCTTATCGCGATTGCGATAATCTTCGGTGGTGATCTTGTATTGCTTGTACGGAGTGAGCTGGCGTTCCTCAAAGCGCTTGAGCTGCTCCTCCGCGCTGATGTGCAACCAGAACTTCACCACGAGCGTGCCATGCTCGGTGAGCTGTTCCTCAAAATCATTGATTTCCTTGTAAGCCCGGCGCCACTCCGCTTCCCGAGCAAACCCCTCCACGCGCTCCACTAAAACTCTTCCGTACCAGCTGCGATCGTAGATCGTAAACCGACCGCGTCGCGGGATGTGCCTCCAAAAACGCCAGAGGTAATGATGGGCGCGTTCTTCATCCGTCGGCGCGGAGATCGGGATCACGCGGTAGCTGCGTGCATCTAAAGCTCGAGTGATGCGCCGAATCGTGCCGCCCTTGCCAGCCGCATCCATGCCTTCAAACACCACGATGACACTTCGCTTCTTGGCCTTCAACTTGCGACTGAGCCCATTGAGGCGCGATTCCAGCTGATTCAACTCGCGGGCATATTGAGTCCGTTCAAGCTTCTGCTTCAGATCCAAGCTATCAAAGATGGTGGTCGGGTTCACCGCGTTAGGCGCCGGCGGGGCTTCCTTCTCGGGCTTAGTGCGAGCGAGGCGCTCCCGGATCCGTTCCAGAACGTGAGTGCCCGCAGAAATATCGCGAAAATTCTCATCAGCACTTTCGATGATCGTCCAGGCCGCCTCCCCAGTACTCGTCTGGCGAAGCGCGCGGCTGCACACGCGCACCAAGTGATCATAAAGCTTATGGTGCTCCCAATCCTGCTTGGTAACGCGCCAACGCGTGAGCTTGTTCGCTTCGAGCTTCTTGAAGTGTCGCTTCTGCTCGGTGCGGCTCACATGCATCCATAGCTTGATCACCAGAGCACCGTCGGCACTCAACGCTCGTTCAAAGTCATTCGCTCGCTCCAGCTCAGCATCAAATTCCTGCTCGCTCGTCTTCCCGTAGCCGTGCCTCAAGATGGGCTCGGTATACCAAGAACCCAAAAAGATCCCGATGCGCCCACGCGGCGGCACCCACATCCAAAACCGCCAAAATTCAGGGCGTTCCCGCTCTTCTTCGGTGGGCGGCGCGTACGCCTCGGTCGTGAGATAGCGAGCATCCAACCACTCACACAACAGATTGAGGACCTCGCCCTTGCCTCCTCCGTCGACCCCGTTGATCAAGATGACTACCGGGAAATCAGCCGTGAGCAACGCCGACTGAGCCTCCAAGAGCTCTGCCCGGAGCTTCTCAGAAGCAGGCTTGTAGTCTTCACGGCTTAAGGTTCGGCCAAGCTCAGCGGTTTCAAACATTTAGGGTCCATTCGTTGGTAAGCGGTGCGTTCATGGCCCGGCGTTCTCTGGCGTGTGCGTGGTTGGCGGCGCACTGCGCTTCTTGCGCAGCGAGTCGCGCAAATTAGGAACCACGATGACCTGCATGCCGCGCAGGAGCGCCCCGCGTGGGTCAGGATATCGCGCTCATTGAGCCGCAGAAAACCGTCCAGTTTGGCTACCCAGTCGCCCATGCGCATGGGCATGCGCCTCATGGCCTGGCCCTCGGCGAACACCAGGTACTGTTCCACTAGGTTGTTGAGCGCGCCCAGCTCTGGCTCGTTCAAGTAGTTTTTGGCAATGACCGCGTCCTCCTTGCGCGGCTTGGCTCCACGCCAGTTCGTCAGGCCCATGTTGGACTGCTGGCGATTGGCACGCGCGTGAATGATCTCCGCGGCGGTCTGGCCGGTGATGGCCCAGTGCACCTTATTTTGCACCGTCTTGAAGAAGGTCAGACTGGTCTCGGCGGTCGGGTCGTAGTCGAGGCTGGTGGCGTAGATGTCGGTGATCTTCTGGTAGAAGCGCCGCTCGGACGTTCGGATGTCCTGGATACGCCGGGTGAGCTCTTCAAAGTAGTCGAAGGGGAGATCCGGGTTCTTCAGTCGTTCATCATCTAGCACGAACCCCTTGACGATGTACTCGCGCAGGCGCTGCGTCGCCCAAATCCGGAACTGGGTCGCAACGCGGGACTTGATCCGGTATCCGACGGAGATGATCGCGTCGAGGTTGTAGAAATCGAGCTTGCGCTGCACATCTCGCTTGCCCTCACGACGAACCGACAAGAATTCCTTGTGAGTTGCCGGAGAGCGCAGCTCGCCTTCCTCGTAAATGTTCTGAAGGTGCAGGCTGACGTTCTGCTGAGTCGTCTGAAACAGATCGGCCATCAGCTGCTGCGTGAGCCAGACCGTTTCGCCCTCGAAGCGGACCTCGAGCTTGATGTCGCCACTCTCGGACTCGTAGATCAGCAGGCTGGACTTCGCCGGTTCGTCGCTCATGCCTGATCCTCTGCGGCAGGAGGCTGGCACAGCTGCGCGAATTGGAATCGAACAACGCTGTTGGTATCAAATCCCTGCACGACGGGTCGCGCCCTCCGCGATGGCCCGCTCCATGTCGTCCAGGCCCACCGGAGCTACACCTGCTGGTGGCGTGAGCCTTGCTGCCAGAAGCTCATCAACGGTCAGCTTGCGGCCCTGGGAAACGCGCGAGCCTCCGGTTCCCAAAACGATGACCTCCGCTTCGCCCGGCGGAAAGTCGCTCGGCAGGGTGATGCTCACTTCGCGATTCCCCGTAACCTCAATCCTTGTT
Organism: Polyangiales bacterium; assembly: GCA_038251425.1. GTDB lineage: Bacteria > Myxococcota_A > Polyangia > Polyangiales > Polyangiaceae > JBBRRP01. Next base: position 1,481 of record JBBSBI010000160.1, on the reverse strand, counting down.
CGATGGGCGTGCATCGACTTGATTATGCACACCATTCACGCGGGTACGCCACCTAGATGAGCACAATGTGCGTACTTCGCTCGCCTCGCGCCAGCGCTAGGTCCCGACGGCCAATGGGAGCTGAACCCTCGGCAGTTGTTCGCTTGGCATCTCGTCCCACGTGCGACCTTCCAAGGTGCGCCCAGTTCGTTTCTTGTTCACGCCTCCCCACTGCTTGAAGAAGAACGCCACGCTGGACGCCCTGCACTGATCACGGATGTCGGTTGCCCATTCTAGGCGCATTGGCCGAGCACCAGGGCCGGACACACCACCAACGATCACCCAATCGATGCCCTTGAGGTTCAGATTCGGCAAGCGGCCCTAGGAGGGGTTCGAGTGAGAGAACCTTCACCTTTGCCCCGGTTTTCCGGAGATCGTCGATCCGGTGAGTGTACTTAGAGTTCTCCACGCTGACGCCCACCACACGTTCGCGGGCCACTCGACCTGAGCGTCTACCTCCTCCAGCCGCTCGCCCCGCTTGGTTAACACTTGAAAGCGGTGCCAGTGAGCTCGACGCATCACTTCGAACACCTGCCAGATGAACAAGATGGGGACATCTTTGTGTAAGAGGTCGCTCATCGAGTTCACGAAAACCGTCTGAGGCTTCTGGCCACCCCGCACACGCTACGCCATCATATCGGCGACCACTGGCGTTACGGCCGAATCGTCGGCGAAACTCACCCAGTCGGCATCGAAGCGTTGGTAGGGCTCGATTTCAGCAAGCGTCAACTGATGGGTGCCAAGCACGTCGACACCGGCGAACTCGATGCCCGGCGCGAACTGCTTCCAGAAACCATCGATCTCGTGTTCGAGCTCATCACGCTTGGCTACCCAACCCAGCTCCTTCGTCACCGCGGCTGGTGCAGCGACGATGAGGTGAACCTGATACGGCGTTTGCTCTGCGAGTTCGCGCAGCGTGCTGAGTCTAAGGTAGACGCCCTGGAGCCACCGGCTGTGCTTCTCGAGGAGTCGGGTCCAGTCGCGTAGCTTCGCTCGCCAACGACTGTCGAAGGCGGTCGGAAACGCGGCGCGGATGTAGCGCTTCGCCAGCCACTCGGCGATCAGGCGCCGCTCCTTTTCACCGAGGAAGCGAGCTGGCGCTTCAGTGGAGAGCACTTCACGAGGTAGCGCCCAACGCTCGTGAACGCGCACCTTGAGCACCACGGCGCTGCCGGTCCCGTCTTCGACCTCGAGCTCCATGTCGCGAGGATTACGTCCCCATACTTGCTGCTTTTCGGGCTTCCGTTGGACCACCTCGGCCCGGAGCAGCTCGACCGTCGGCTCCTTGTCCAGACGGGCATTCACGACGTCGCAATCGTGGCTCGTGACGATGAGCCAGTTGTCCTCTGTGATCGTAAGATGGGATGGCGCTCGTTCCCGAGCAGCGCACAGCAATGCTGGCCCCAAAACTGCGCCCTGCCGCCATCCGTGCTTCTCGATCG
>JBBSBI010000159.1:0-12633 GCA_038251425.1 Polyangiales bacterium | reverse complement strand
CTCACTCTAAGTAGTGCACTTCAGTGACGTTGATCGTACCTAAGCCGTCCAGCGTGGCCGTGGGCGAAAGTGCGCCCGTCTCGGCGTTGATCATGAAGGCGACGAGCTTTCCGTCTTTGGAGCCTACCTGCAGGAATTTGCCGGATTTATCGACACCGAACGCGCGGACCTCACCGCTTAGAGAGTCCGCACCGAGCTTGGTGAGCGAGAAATCAGCCTCGACTTTGAAGCGCACGATTTCCGACGGTTGGCGATTCACCGCATACACATGCGCGCCGTCCGGCGTGACACGGATATCACTACTCTTATGAAACACATGATCATCAGAAGTGAAAATCGTATCCGTGGGGCGAGCTTGTAAGCCGCCCGTCTGCACGTTTATGTCGAATACATAGATCTGGCTGCTGAGCTCTGCCAAGACATAAGCCACATTCGCCGTGGGATGAAAGTCCATGTGGCGTGGTCCACTATCGGCGTCCACAGACGCCGTACCATTGTCGGTGAGTATACCGCTGACGGGATTGAGGGTGTAGAGGGCCACGTGATCGCTGCCGAGACACGGCACGTAGACGGCAGCGCCGGAAGGCGCAATGCGAACCGAGTGCGCGTTGGCACCCGGCGAATAGCTCTGCCCAGCGCCGAACCCCGCTTGCTCAGAAAAGGTGTGGAAAAACATCTCTCCTGGGCTGTAACCTGCGACAAACACGTATTTGCCGTTGGGATGCACGGCAACGTGCGTACCCTGCGTGGAAGCCTTCGAACCAATCAAGCTGAAGCGCTTTCCAGCCGGATCGTACTTGTACGCGGAGAGCTGGTTGTTGCCTGAAACGAAAGCGATGTGCGTGGTCGCGTCGACGGTCATGAAGTCGAGACCGGGAGCAGATTGGGAGCCTGCCTCCGTGAGCGAGCCGTCGCTGGTGTTCATCTCGTAGGCTCGAAGCATGCCTTCCGTGGTGCCAATGAAGACGTAAGGCTTGCCAGCGGGTGTTACTGGGAAAGCTCCGCCTGTGCCGCCCGCGTTGTTACTCATGCCACCGCTTCCTGGAGTTCCACCGGCTGAGCTCGTGCCACCAGTGGCTGACATCACGCCACCGCTCGCGTTGGGCGTGCCACCGCTTGCGGAAGAAACTCCGCCAGTCGAGCTGCGCGCACCACCAGTACCCGGTGCACCACCGGCAGCTTGCCCTGATGCCTGGCCGCCACCGCTCTGCTGCCCTGCAAACATGGGTGTCCTGGTATCGGTGCAGCTCCAGGCCAAACCACTCAGCGCCAGGAGTGAGGACAAGCTCAAATGGACGCGAAGACGCTGAAGGGTGACGGCCATAGGCGGCGAGCTTAACCTGTCGCCCGCATTTGACCTAGCGGTTGAGCTTCACAATTCGGTGCGCAATTGCCCGCTGCCGTTCCCGGGACCCGCCTTCGCGGCAGTCGCCAGTGCGCGCGCATGGGCGATTTTGTCTTTTGGCACGCGCTTCAGATCACGGGCGGCGCCAACGCAAGAAAGGCAGAAAATCAGCCATTTAGTCGGATCGAACTGCCAGGGCTCCACACCGTTGCGGTAGTCATTTTCGAAGCGATGGTGAAAATTATGGTAGCCCTCGCCGAACGTGAACACTGCGGTGAAAAAATTGTCGCGCGCCGAGGTGGAGCGATCGTAGGGCCTTTCGCCCAACGTGTGCGCCAGCGAATTCGTCGCAAAAGTCGCGTGATATTGGATCACGAGCCGTACAAATCCGGCGAGCAAGAGCCCACCCCAGGCATCGCCCCAGAGCGCGCCGATCGCCATAGGAAGGAGGGCTCCGAAGCCGATGGCAAGCGGGAGGTAATTTCTGTGTTGCCACATCACGAGTGGATCGGCTTGCAGATCGCGCACCCGTTTCATCTCGGGCCCGTTGTCTTTAAAGAGCACCCAGCCGATGTGCGCCCAGAGAAAACCACGGTTAATGTTGTAGGGATCTTCGTCGCGGTCGACTTTCGAATGGTGAACTCGGTGATTATTCACCCAGTGGAGTGCCGAGTTCTGAACGGCAGCTGCACCAAAACACAAAACCAACAAGCGCACCCAACCGGCAGCCTGATACGTGCGGTGCGAAAATAATCGATGATAACCTGCAGTTACACTGAGGCTACACAACACGGACCAAAGGCAGGCTAGGCCGAGCGTCCCCAGGCTAAAATGGCTGACAGCCCACCACACGCCCACCCCGGCGACGGCATGAGCAAAGCCCAGGAAGAAGATGTTCGTCCAATCAATGGCACGGCTAGGTTGCGTCAACTGAGGTTCTCGTCGGTTGGGGCTTCAGCCCAGAAGGGCAGCGCGGGTTAAAGGAGGCTCAAGAATTCGTTTTGGCGGGTGTGGGGCACCGCGGCAAAAGCATGCCAGCGTCCCCCGAGATTGCTCGTCACGAGCGTGTCATGTCGCGGGGAGAGGCGATTCGAGCCGGTTCGGAGGGACTTTGGGGGGCCCCCAGCATTGTTGGGGCAGGGTCTTGCCGAGATGGTTCAGGCGCTGGGCCTCCTCTATTATCAGCCGGCGTTCGCAACGGAAGTTCACGCCATCCGTGTCGATTTGGAAAGCCTAGCATAGGATGCGTAAGATGCTGTGGTAGGCGTGGAGCGTCCTATTTACGACGGGCGTGAGCATGCGCTTCGGATCGTGCTCCCGAAGGACATGCTTGATGATGCTCTTGCCAGTCCCCGGCTCGCCAACGATCAAGCAGAGGCCGCCTTGCTGACAGTGCACGCGCAGCGTGTCGAAGATTTCCTGTTGTTGTCGCAACAGCGAGAGCCTCTCGTGAGAGAAAGGGTTCTGGTCTAGGCCGAAATGAGCGCGGATCATGTAGTAGACGACCACACGGCCGAGTCTGGCCCGATCAAAGCGGACCTGGATCTTGCGGCTCCGCACATCACGCGGTGCCTCGAAGCGAGTCCGTCGGAGCGAAAAGGTGTTGTCGGCAAACACGGTACGTTCCTCCTCAACAAAGAACAGTTCGTCGTTGACACTATTGGGCGGGAGAAACCGAATGAGCGAAAGGTCGAGGCCAAAGCGATCGACGGGGCGCATCTTGAGCACCGAGTGCTCGGCCTCCGTGGTACTCGTCTTCCACCCACGCAATGAAGGCTTGATTGAGCGCTTCGAGGCTTGCAAGGTCGAGAGTGCGGACCAGGAAAACTTCGCGGACAGTCCTAAAAATCGCTCGATTTTCCCCTTCGCAGCGCCGTCGCGCACCGGAGTGTGGTAAAGTAAGCAACCGAGGCGAGTGCAGATTGGGGAGATTTCCTTCGACGCGTAGATGGAACCGTTATCGACGTACATGGCCTGAGGCACGCCGCTCTTGTAGAGCACGCTCCGGAGCGCTTGGGTTAGCGTCTCGGTCGTCTCAGCGAAAAAGAATTCGCCGTGACAACAGACGCGGCTGGCTTGGCGTGCGCCTTGGCGAAGGCAAGACGCACCTTGTTCTTGGCTTCGGCCCCGGGCTTGAGCAGCTCATGCTGTTTGATAAGCCGCCCGAAGGTGGTGCGCGCCACTTGTTCTCGGCGAAGCAGTCCGCGCTCAATGCACGCCCGGTAGACTGCAGTCATGTTCTTGGGCGTCTTGTGAAAGGAAGGCAAAACCTGCTCGATCGCTTCCAAAAGCTGTTCTGGCTCCACCTTGCGCGGCAGGCCGCGGTCGGCTCGGAGCCTCGGCGTCGTGGTGGTGACTCCGTCCTTCTTGTAGCGCGAATACCAGGTTTGAATCGTGCGCCAGGTGAATTGAAAGCGCTGGTTGTCATCGCCCGTGAAAACCTGCGTGCTCACGTTCCGAATGCGCTCGACGGTACTGTTGCCAGGCGCGAATTCGGCGGACATTCCAGCTGCTTCACTCGAAACGAAAGATCTCAAGCTCGGCCACTGACTTGACGAAACGCTGATGCTCAGAGCCTTGCACCCAGGCTCACTACGAAACCCCCTGCATCTTGGAAAACTGTGATGCCATCCGCGGCCAAAAGTGGGCTCTTACCACCTAGCAGTGCTACGCGCCCTCGCCCGAATTCTGACCGCCAGCGGCGCCTAACTTCGCTTCGTCAATTCAGTCGTTTTGCGAACAGGTTTACGACCGGAGCGCAGGCTGTAACACTTAGCTGTTGCCCCCGCAAACGCCATCAAAAAGAGTCGTCGCAGCGCACGAAACCAAGTGCTATCTTGAGTGAATGGAAGCGCTAAAGGCTCGCGTTGAGAATGGTCGTTATGTGATCGACGAGAAGGCAGATCTGCCTGATGGAACCGAGCTCTATCTGGTGCCGGTGGGTGACCAGGATGAGGACCGCGAGGACATTGAGGAGGCGAACAGGGCGCTGGCCCAGGCTAAAGTCAACGGTGAAAAACCGATTCCTTGGACAGAAGTCAAGGCTGAACTCGGGCTGTAGATGTCCAGGTACGAGATCAGCTTTCTTGCTTCGGCCAGGAAGCAACTCCGGGCGATCGAGCCCTCGATGTCTCAACGTTTGGGGGCTCGCATTGATGCGCTTGCTGACGATCCGCGGCCACGGCTTTGGGGTGAGACCGGCCGCCCGCAGGCAAGCTAGAAGCTTCTTGTTAACCTAAGACGCTCTGCGCGTGCCGAGGACGGACGAGAGGGGGCAACTCGCCTATCCCTGCATGACCTCGTCAATCGAAGAGGCAGTCAGGATCCGTTCAAGAAAAAGCTCCAATTGCTCGGGAGCCGCCGAGATCACCGCATGTTCTACGTCACTCGGAACGCTCCCGAACTTGAGCTTCAATAGCTTGAGGAGAGTTCAGGCTCGTCCCCCGCCCCCCGGCTCACTGACAGGCGAACCCACTGCACGTACCACCGCAGGCGAGATTGCCGCTTTGCGTGTACGTCCTGGTCCAGTTGACGAGCCCCGCCTTCAGTGCGGCAGGATGACAGGCGGGCAGTGCCGCGTTGTTCGTCACGGTTAGGTTACCTGCCAGAGTGGTGAGCTTGCCTGGCGAAGGACTCACCAGACCTGAGATCGAGGTGAGCCCGCTATTTTGACTAATGCTCAGATAGTCACCCGTGGTGGTCCCCACGGAAGTGAGGTTCGCGAGGCCGGTGAGGTTCTGGAGCGCGTTGTTGTAGTAGATGTTGAAGTAGTCACCCACCGTGGTGAGCGCGCTGAGCCCTGCCACGTTGGTCAGTGCCTGGTTGTTGTAGAAATAGAAGTGACCGGTAACGCTCTGCAGGCTGATGAGGCCCACGGTTTGGAGCGCGGCATTGGACTGAACCTCGAAGTGGCCGCCAATGGTTTGTAGGCTACTTAGCCCGGCCACGGTTTGGAGCTGCCCGTTGCTGCTGATGAAGAGGTCCTTAGAGACCGACTTCAGATTCGTGATGCCATTGAGAGTCGTGAGCGCGGTGCTTTCCACCTTGAGAAAGCCGGTGAGGTTGACCACGTTTTTCATCCAAGCCAAATCCACAGAATTCACGAGTTGAACGTCGCCAATGAACGTTCCGCTCTGACCGTCGGTCGGTATGTTGCTCACCGTGCAGACGACACCCGCGCACGCTGAGCAGGGCTGATTGGCGCCACTCTTATCGGTTCCGCCGTTGGCCATAATGCCAAGCGCTGTACGAAGTGTGTTCACTTCACAACTCGAAAGGAGGGGATTCCCGGCGACGGAGTAGTCGTTGCCAAGCGTCAACAGCGTACCAGAACGCAACCCACTGACGCCCGCAAGCACTGGATTGGAAACCACCAGTAGATTCGACCCGATAGCAACCAGGCTATCCATGCCATTGAACCCTGTGAGCACGTCGTTATCGCGCACGATGAGCGAGGTACCAATCTGCGCGAGATTCGTGAAACCGGCAACCGAAGTGAGCTTGATGTTGTTCGCGATGTTCAGGGCGCCGTTGACGTCCGTCACAGCCCCAAAACCTGAAAGCGTCGTGAGGCCATTGGCGCGAATATCGATGTTGGCATTGGCCGCCTTGAAGGCCGTAAAACCCGCAATGCTGCCCAGCATCGGGTTATTGTAGATGGAGAGCGAGCCACCCACATTGTCGAGCTTCTCGAAGCCATTGGCTGCATCGAGCTGGGCAAGCTTGGCATTGTCGTAAATATCCAGCGTGCCGGAGATGGATGCCAGATTGGAGAAGCCACCGATCGTTGTCAGAGATGCATTGGTGTAGATCTTGACATTACCCGGCGAAACCATGGTGAGCCCATCAAAACCGTTGATCGACACCAACGCTCCGTTGCCGTTGATGGTCACGTCCCCACCCACGGTCCCGAGGGACGCAAAGCCATTGATGGTGGAGAGTACTGCGTTAGAGGCAATCGAGAGGTATTTCCCAACTGAGCTGAGCATCCCGAAGCCGCTCAGATCTGCTAGCATGCCGTTGCCACTTATCGCGAGGTAGTCACCCACCGTCGTTAACTTGCTGAACCCAGTACCGAAGGTGATTAGCCCCGTATTTTGGGCAATGTTGAGATAGGTGCCCACCGACGTGAGGCTGGAGAGGCCAGCCAAACTGGTAATTGCGTTGTTGTAGTAAATATTGATGTAGCTGCCCACGGTTGCGAGCTTCGTGAGGCCAACCGACTGGAGCGCCTGGTTGTTGTAGAAATAGAGGTAGCCACCAATCGTCGTGAGATTTCCGAGACCTGTGAGGCTGCTCAGCTGGGGGTTGCTCTGGATGCTCACGTAGCCGTCGACCGTTTGCAGGTTGTTGAGGCCGGTCAGGCTGGTCAGTACGGAATTACTCTCGAAGCGGAGGTTCCCCCGAATGCGTAGCAGATTGTTGCCAAGAGCCGAGATCGCGGTGAGCGCGGTGCCATTGATCGTGAGATCTCCGGTAATTTCAGCCACATTGACCAATGTCTGTAGGTCCGAGACGTTCTGAATCGTCACACTTCCGGTGTAGATCCCATTTTGGCCTGCTGTCCCTCCGGGAGTTCCCGTACACGCGGCCATGGTGCATGCCGTGCAGCCAAGGTTGCAGCAGCTCTTGTCTTGGCCAGACCATGGGGTCGGACTCGAGAGCAGATTCAGCTTCAGTTGTTCGACGGCACACGTGGGGAGCACGGGGTTGTTGGATATCGCGAACTCGTTACCGAGGCTCTGAAGGCCATTCAGCAAGGAGTTGATACTGTTCAGCGCCAGGTTGTTTTTGACCCATAGATCGGTACCAATCGCCGTGAGTGTGGCCATCCCGTCAAAGTTGATGAGCTTGGCGTTGTGAACAATACCTAGGCGCCCGCCAATGGTGTTGAGCGCACCGAATCCGCCCACCGTGAGCAGTGCGGGGTTGTCCTCGATATTCAGATACCCGACAGTTTCGGTAAGCTTCTGAAAACCAGCAATCGAAGCGAGCAGTGCGTTGTCGTGGATATCAATGTGCCTGTTGGCGCCCACGAGCGCTCCAAAGCCAGCGAGCGTGGTCATCACCGGGTTGTTGTAGATGAGGACGTCACTGCCAACGGAAGCCAACGCGCCGAAACCGTTGATGTTCGTGAGAGCGGCGTTGTCGTAGAGCGTGACGAGCCCTGTCACGCTTTGGAGTGCGGAAAACCCGGTAATGCCAGTCAGCGCGGCCTCGGTGTGGATGTCCAGCTTGGTAGCGGCAGCGAGCTTGGGGAAGCCGGCAAGGCTCGTCTGCTTGGCGTTTCCGTTAATGGTAACGTCTCCTGCGGACAGTAGGTTGGCGAAGCCGGCGAGCGTCAGCAGGTTGCCGTTGCTAGCGACGGTAACGGCGCCCGCCACGGAAGAGAGTGTTTCAAACCCCGCAAGGCTCTGAAGCGAGCTATTCCCACTCACGCTGAGATAGCCCTGCGCCGGGTTGGCGCCACCCACCGTGGCGAGAGCCGGGAACACTCCCGTCCCTAGTGCGGTGAGGCCACCGTTTTGCCCAATTGTCAAATACGCGTCGACATCGGCCAACGCCGGAAAGGCAAGGCTGATGAGGCCGTTGTTGTAATAGATGTTCACATAATCATAGACCTTCACGAGGTTGGTAAAGCCAGTGATGGCCGTCAGCGCCTGGTTGTTGTAAAAATAAAGGTGAGCTCCGATCGTCCGGACAGCCGCAAGCCCGGTGACGTTTGTAAGGTTCGCGTTGCTCTGAATGTCCAGCGACCCGCCAATGGTTGTGAGGTTAGAAAGACCGCCAAGGCTCGTCAGCGAGCTGTTGCTGCTGATGGAGACACTGCCGCCCACCCACTGAAGGTTCCCCAAGCCGGTGAGATTGGTGAGGGCCGTGCTGTTAATCGTTAGGTTGCCTGAGATACAGGTCGTGCCCGAATTCATGAAGGTGGTGAGATCTGACCCCGTGGAGATCGTCACGTTTCCGGCGACAACCGTCCCGCCGCACTCCGTGGGGACAATCTCATTGCCGCACGCGCCAACGAGACACGTTGGCAGATTACCGCCACACGCAAGCTTATTGCCGCAGGTGGTGCCGCAAGTGGTCGTGAGGTTCAGATTCACCTCGCACGAGTTGGTTGATAGGTTATCGCAATTTCGGCTCCCGAGGCCACACGGCACACAACCGAGCGCTCCCGTGCACGTCTCCGTCTCGCTTGCGCAATTGACGGCGGCACTCCATTGCCCGTTCGTGCACGTCTCGACAGCGGTTCCAGCACTGGAGCAACGCTTGCGGCCTTCGACGCAAACCGAGCCTCCAGAGCCGCCGCCCGTTCCGCCCGTTCCCGGAGTTCCGCCCGTTCCCGGAGTTCCACCGGAACTCACGGTCCCGCCACTCCCAGGGCTCCCGCCGTCGCTCGGCGACCCACCGCTGCTCATGTCCCCTCCAGCTCCGATAGCTCCACCGTCGCTCGGCGAGCCACCGCTGCCCATGCCTCCCGTTTCGCCTTGGGCCGTTCCGCCCGCTCCAACATCGCCGCCGGTTCCCGGCCGACCCCCCATGGCATTGCCCGCCCCACCAGAACCGGGATTGCCGGGAGGTGCACCGATGAGCCTCCCATCAGCCCCAATCTCGCTCGGCTCGGCGCAAACATCCTGCACACACAACTGCTTCTTCACGCAGTCGCGATCGGTCTTGCACTCGTTGCGGCATTGGCCGTCAACCGCGCAAACCAAAGGGGAGGAGCAATCCGAGTTAAATTCGCACTTCTTCACCGCGGGGAGCACGCATACGTTATTCGTCGAAGTACTCTCGGTCGCCGCGCCGGCGGCGCCCGCATCCCCTGCCGTGAACTTGAGGCAACGTTGGGGCGACGGACAATCTTCGGTAGCGGCGCATTGTACGTGGCAAATGCCAAAGCCGCAGACCAGCCCGTTGCCGCATTCGCTATTCAGCGTGCAGCTCTTATCGCCAGCTGGCAGTGTCGGATCCGAGCTGCAAGCGCCGGAAAAACCCGAGGCGGTGCCCAAACACACCAACACGAGCGACCAGCGAATCCACTTTGCGAGCGACCAGTTTTTCAGCGAAGCAGACATAGGAAGACCTCTTTGGACCTAAGCTCCCCACCGGGTGGACCCCGGTAGAGCAAGACACCGCGCACGGTTGCCGAACGCACTTCTCATTAACGCTCCCATCTACACGGTCTCTTCTGCCGTGAATAGATGAAAGTGTTTTCCTGTGATACGGTTCCGAGCAGTTTTTCCTGAGCGCCACGTTTTTGTATGAATTCCTTTCACTTTTCTGCGTCCATCCTTAACTTTGGGGCGCTTCGCCTGGTCCTTCTGAGTTCCGCTTTATGCCTGGCGGCTTTGGCGCCCGCCGCCTGTGGAGACTCCACGAACTGCACCCCTGGTCAGTCGATCAGCTGCGCTGGGAATGGATGCATGGGGCATCAGGTGTGCGCTGCTGATGGAAAAGCCTATGGCGAATGCCAGTGCGACTCGAGCCAGAGTCAGTTTCCCGCCAAAGGTCCTAGCTCCGGGCTGATTGGTGCAGCATGCACGGGGGCGCCAGACTGTCGCGGCTTTGATTGCCTCGCGGCGGATTCGAAGGTCATCAACGGCAGCGGTCCGAGTGCAGGTATTTGCCTCGCGAGGTGCATTCCTGAACATGATTTCTGTAAGGAGCTCGACGCGCGCTCCAAATGCATCGTGGTGGATAACGGCGGCACCACGGCCAACACGCTGGATGACATCGCGTATTGTCTCCCCGGCTGCCAAATGGGAACGCAAGCCAACGATCTCGACAAGTGTCGCGGTCGCGTGGACATGGTGTGCAGCGAATCTTTGTTGGGTTCGGGCACCGGCTACTGCATCCCGGCGTGCCGAGCGGACCTAGATTGCGCCGGGCGACACTGCAATTTGGAGAGCGGTCTCTGCCAAGACACCGCGCCCGCTGGGGATCCGATTGGTGCAGCCTGCACGCCAGGGCAAGCCACGTCGTGCTCGGGAAAGTGCGTTGACGAAGGAGCGGCTTATGCGGAGTGTACGGGCAGCTGTAGCTTTGGCACGCCAGGATGCGGGCAGAACGATAACACCTTGCCGCTCAAGTTCTACTGTTACAAGGACCCTTCTAAAGGCCTAGGAACGGCGCCAGGCTCTGGCGATTTGGGCTACTGCGCAAAGCTCTGCGATCGCGACGCTGACTGCGGCCGCACCGATGCCGCGTGTGAGCCACAACCATCGCTTAAACCGAAGACCGGCCGGGCGGGTGTTTGTGGCTCGAAGATGCTGCCCGGTGGTGGCGTGCGCCCAAACTCTCCGTAAGGCCTCAGTCCCTATCCGAAACGCCTGAGCCGTGGTAGCTCAGGCGCGTGAAACCTGCGTTTTTTACCCGAAGTTTGGCATACACACGAGGCCTGTGCAGCGGGCCACTGGTAGGCATCCTACTCGCAGTGCAACTGCCGGTATCCGTCGCTCACGCCGCGGACGCTCCCTCTGCCCCGGCCCCGGAAGCTCCGGCACCGAAACCAGCGGCAAATGACGGGCAGAAGGCCGAAGCGGCACAGCGCTTCGAGCGCGGGCTCAAGCTCTTCAACAGCAATGACAACGCTGGCGCGCTGGCTGAATTCAAACGCACCTACGAGATCATGCCTAACCCGGTAGTGCTCTACAACATTGGGCTGGTCTACGCCGCCATGCGGAGGCCCGTGGATGCCGTCGATGCACTCGAGCCTGCGGTGAACAGCGGCGCCTTGGCACCCGCGCAGCTTGAGCGCGCACAGCAGACTCTGCTTGAACAGAAGGCTCGCGTTGGAAGGCTGATGGTCACCACGACGCCGGAGGGAGCGCGTATCGAACTCGACAGTATTGCGACTGCCAAGACGCCACTCGAGAGCCCACTCAGGATTTCAGAGGGAAGCCACATTGTAAGCGTGGTGGCAGAGGGGTTCGCTCCTGCCCGAAAGGAAGTGATCATCGCTGGCAACTCGGATGCCACCTTGCATTTCGATCTATTGCCGACCCAGGGAAAACGCCTAGCTAACGTCAATGTTCGTAGCCGCACGCTGGGGGCCGAGGTTGTGCTGGATGGTGAAGTCGTCGGCAAGACGCCTCTGAGCGGCTCCATTAGCATGCTCCCGGGGCGGCACGTCGTGGAGGTGCGGCGGCCAGGCTACGCGACCGTACGGCGTGAGTTGGAAATGGGCGAAGGTGCAACCGGCGACATCAGCGCCGATCTAGCTGTCAATGAGAGCGCGCTCACCACCGAGGGCGCCACCCTTGTGCTCGATTCAACGGAGCCCTCGATAGAAGTATCTGTCGATGGCGAACGCAAAGGCACCTACCGGGAACCGCTTCGCCTTCCGCGTGGCACGCACCATTTGAGTGTTACCTCCCCTGGTTTCATTCCGCTGGAGCGAGAGATCACGCTCTCCGCAACCGAGACCAACGTGGTGCGGGTGGTGCTGGAGCCGACGGCAGAAACCCGCGAACGGTACCGAAATAGGGCCAACTTTCACCGAACCTGGGGTTGGGTGGGCATTGCGAGCGGAGTGTTGATCGCAGGCGGTGGGACGGCGCTGGGGATCACAACCTCACCCGAAAAAAACAGAGCGGATACACAGCTCGCCGCGGTCAAGGCCAAGTCAGCAAACAACGAGCCCCCGTGTGATTTGGGGTATGCCGCAGAGGCCAATCAACCCGCGGGTATGATGGGTCCGTACCTCTGCAACAAGGCTTTTAGCGACGCCCAATCCAAGCTCGACGCCGCCAACGCCCGCCTGCTGATTGGCTACATCGGAGCTGGCGTGGGGGGGGCGGTAGCCATCACTGGCGTGGTGCTCCTACTCACGGGGGACGACCCCGATAGGTATGAACATGGGCCAGCTGCGTCGCGTGGTCTAGGCAAACGCACTCGCGTTGCCGTCGTTCCTGGCCCCGGGGACATTGGCTACGGGCTCCGCTTCACCTTCTAACCTAACCCCAGGTTTCTCATCGGGAGACACCACGCCCAATAAACAGGTTCTCGGCACCTTGGAATTTTTCCGGTAAAATCGGTTAAGGTGCGAATTCGATTTTACCTCGCATTGTTTTTGCTATGAAGGCCTAATGTTACGGGTCTCTCTCATCCTTTCCCTTGTCTCGCTTTGCGCAGTCGGCTGCGGTTCTGTTCCCAGCTTCAGTAGCTCTTCGTCCACCGGGGGGACGGGGGACTCATCCGTGAACGGTAGCCTCCCAGGAGCGGGCGGAGGCAATTCGATGGGCGGTGGCGGTGCACTGGGGACACAGGCGGGCGGATCTGGCGGG
>JBBSBI010000158.1:0-12636 GCA_038251425.1 Polyangiales bacterium | reverse complement strand
GGGCAGTGACGACACCGGAAACGGTGCTGGCCGCATCGGATGGTTGCGTGGGATCCATGCTAGCAGTACGATAAAAGTATGACGATGCTCAAGGTCGCAGTAACCATACCCGCCCAGGTGCTGAAGCGGGCTAGGCACCAGGTTCGGGTGGGGCGAGCAAAATCCCTAAGCGCGTTCGTGAGTGAGGCGCTCGCCGAGAAAGTTGAGCGGACCGATCTCAAGGAAATTCTCGACGCGATGGACCAAGAGTTCGGCAAACCCAAAAGGGAGGACCGAGCATGGGCAAAGCGCGTCCTGCAACGATCCTCCTAGATGCGGGCGCGCTCATCGCGTTCGAGCGCGGGAACGCTAAGATGCGCGCTCTGTTCCGGGAAGTTCTGAACGCTGGCGCCAGGCTGGTCGTACCCGCGGGGGTTGTCGGTCAGGTTTTTCGCGTCGGTGCGCGCCAGGTTCCCCTCCAGGCTCTGCTGAATCAATCCTGCACAACCGTGCCAGCGCTAGATCGCCCACTCGCCGAGGCTGCTGGAACCTTGTGCGGGCGCACGGGAACCTCCGACGTTATCGATGCCACCGTCGCCCTCCTTGCTCGCAAGTACCGTGCGCTCGTTGTCACGAGCGACGCGGGCGATCTTCGGCACATTGCTCCTGAGCTTGCCCTCGAAGAAGTTTAGGATGGGAACGCCTCCGGCCGTCTCCCCCGGCCGCGCGGAGCGCCAGCGAGCACGGCTTTGGGGTGAGAACGGCCGCCCGCAGGCAGACAGGAGGGAGATTGTTAACCGGAGACGCTCGTCGAGCGCCGAGGACGGACGAGAGGGGGCAACAACCCAAGGCGGAGCTCAAAAGGCCACTTCAACTACCGCACGGCGCCTCACGCCCCACCTTCGGGCGCGGGGCGAGGACCGGGCCCGCCCCCCCTGGGGCTAGTCTGGAGCAGCCGTTCGAGCAGCTCAATGTCGACGGGTTTGGTCAGGTGCGCGTCGAAGCCGGCGGATAGCGCCTGCAGGCGATCGCTCTCCTTCCCGCGTCCCGTCAGCGCCACGAGGTACACCGAATGTCCGAGCGCCGCGCGCACCCGCCGCGCGACTTCGTAGCCGTCCATTGCGGGCAGGCCGATGTCGACGAGCGCGACGTCAGGCTTTTCGGCGAGGATGAGCGCCAGTCCTTCGATCCCGTCCCGCGCGTCCTTCACGTGATGCCCGCACTTCTCGAGAACTGCGCGAAAGATCTCGCGCGTATCGTCGTCGTCCTCCACGAGCACGATCCTGCGCGCGTTGGCCAGCACATCGGGGGGGGGCGGAAGTTGCACAGTGAGTTCGGCGGCGTGCCCAAGACCTTCGCTCTGCGCGAGCTCGACACGATCCAGGCACATCGACAATTCGCTCACCCACTTGCGCGACGCGTCGGCGTCGGCGCTCCCCGCCTCCTGCTCAAGGGCGGCGCCAATGTCAGTGATGTCCTGGAATCCAAAGCTGGCCCCGCTGCCCTTCATCGAGTGCCCCAGGCGCTGCACGGTCTCAAATTCACCCCGAGCCAAGGAGTCCAGCATCATGATGACATCCTGCCTGCGGTTCTTCAGAAACGCTGGGATCCGCGCTGCCAATTTAGGATTCAAAAGCACAAGGCTCGGGCCCTTCCGGATGCTTTCCACTTTTGTCGATGGCGGCGCGACCATGGAATGCTCCTTGATCGCTTGGAGCAGGACCTCTTGCTTGATGGGTTTCGTCAGAAAAGCTGTGCACCCTGCAGCCAGACACTTTTCTCGATCACCCTTCAAGGCAGAGGCCGTCAGTGCGATAATCGGCGTAGGTGGGCGGTTGTTGGTCCGTTCCCACTCTCGAATCGTTCGAGTTGCGGTCAAGCCATCCATGACCGGCATTTGCCGGTCCATCAGGATGAGGTCGTAGTGGCCGACTTTGAACATTTCACAGGCGCTCGCCCCGGTCTCGGCGATGTCGACCTGGTACGGCGTGTCCTCAAGGTAGGCCACCGTAATGGTGCAGTTGTCGGGCGAGTCCTCCACCAGAAGAATACGCAGCGCCGGCAACGGCGGCTCGGAAGCAGTGACGCCACGCACGGCCACCCGTGTGGGAATCCCAGCCCAAATCTCGAACGGCACGACGAAAGAAAAAACGCTGCCCTTGTTGACGGTGCTTTCGCACCAGATGCGTCCGCCCATCAGCTCCACCAGGCGCTTGGAAATCGTGAGGCCCAGCCCCGATCCCCCGAACCGGCGAGTGGTGGATGAGTCGGCTTGCGTGAATGGCTCAAACACCCGACTCAATTTCTCAGCCGGGATGCCGACGCCGGTGTCCGAGACCGTGAACCGCAACCCCGTCGGGACGGAGGCGTCCACATCCGGCGTAACTCGTAGGGAAACTTCGCCGGATCCCGTGAACTTAATCGCGTTGCCCATCAAATTGAGCAGTACCTGCCGCAGCCGTGTCGGGTCCCCGACGAGGTTTGCGGGCACGTTCCGCGCGATCTCGCACACGAGGGTTAGCCCTTTCCCCTGAGCCCTGACCTCCACCATCTCCGTCACTTTCTCCAGCAGCTCGTTCAACGAGAACCCGGTCTGTTCCAGCTCGAGCTGCGCGGCTTCGACCTTGGAGAGATCGAGAATGTCGTTGATGAGATTCAGCAGGTTGTCGCCGGCGCGGCGAAAGATCTGCACATACTTGTCTTGCTGCGGAGAGAGAGCGGTCTTCGCGAGCAGGTCCGCGATGCCCATGATGGCATTCATCGGCGTTCGGATTTCATGACTCATGCTCGCCAGAAAATCCGACTTTGTCTGGCTCGCGCTCTCGGCCAAGGCCTTGGCCTGACTCAGCTCCGCCTCCACCCGCTTGCGCTCCGTGACGTCGCGCGCCGCAGCGAAGACGCCCTGCAGCTTGCGGTCCCGATCGTAAAAGGTGGTGGCATTGTAGGACACCACCGTTTTCCTCCCGTCGCGGGCGCACGCCGTTAGCTCGTAGTCGGTGACCTTCTTTTCGTTTAGCACGAGCTTGATACCCGCTTCGGCCCGCTCCGGATCGGTAAAGAAGCCCTTGAAGGGCGCGCCGATCAGCTCGTCGCGCGTGCTGCCGGTGAGCGCTTCCATCTGCTTGTTGACATCCGTAATGATGCCGAGCGGGTCGGTGGTCATGAGCGCGTCGATGTTGGATTCGATGAGCGAACGCGTGTAGAATTGCTGGTCGCGCAGGAGCTGATTGAGTTTTTTTTGTTCTGCTTCCGCCTGATGGTGCGCGGTTGCTTCGATCTCCCTCCGAACGAGCTTCTCGCGGATACTGCGGTTCTCATCCTCGAAGTGTTTGCGGCGGAGCTGAGCGCGCAAGCGGGCCTTGAGAACGTCGAAGTCGGCGGACTTGGCAATGTAGTCGTCGGCGCCGGCGTTGATGCCTTGAATTATCGCATCCCGATCGTCGCGCGCCGTGAGCATGACGAGGGGGATGTCGCGCCATTCGGCTCGCTGTTTGATGCGCCGGCAGGTGTCCTGGCCGGACAATCCAGGCATGAGGAAGTCCAGCAGAATGCAGTCCACCTTGTGAGCCTCCAGGAGTTGCAGCGCCTCCTCGCCGGACGTGGCCAGGACCACATCGTAACCTTCCTGGCGAAGCTGGCTTCCGAGCTCCTGAAGGTAGGTGATGCTGTCGTCGACGGCGAGCAGGCGGCTAACCCCACCACTCACGACCGCTTGCGTGAGCGTGAGCGTCCGCGCCCGCGCAACGACCTGACCAAGGTCGTAGGGTCTGCCGACGTACTCTTCGGCGCCTTCGCCAAGACCTCGGACGCGGTTCAAGACCTCGGACGCGGTGGAAAGCAGCATCACCGGGATTGGGGCTGTCGCCGGCGAACTCCGCAGCTCTTTGAGAAAATCGAGCCCATCCCCATCCGGCAGCAAGATGTCGAGGACGACCAGGACGAAGCCTTCGCGGGCCAGCGCATCCCGCGCGCTCCGGAGATCCGCGCATAGAACCGTTTCGAAGCCCGCCGCCTGGAGGGCCTCGCCGATGTCCATGCGCACCGTCAGGCTGTCGTCCACGATGAGGACCCGCGGCTTCAAGCTTGCCTCCCCGTCTCCGCACCGCGGGCAAGGGCGCCCAACGCTGGCGCAATCTTCTCCAGAGGAAGGATCTGCTCGGCGGCTCCCAGAAGGATTGCTTCCCGGGGCATGCCAAACACCACCGAGGTGCTCTCGTCCTGGGCGATCGTCCTGCCGCCAGCACGCCGTATTGCAAGAAGTCCTTCGGCGCCATCTTTGCCCATGCCCGTCAGAAGGCATGCGGCACAGTCGGGACCGAGCTCCTGTGCGAGCGAGCTGAAAAGAACATCGACCGCAGGCCGGCAGGAGTGTCTCTCTGGATCCTGCGTCAGCTGGAGCTTGCCCTGGCGGAGCACGAGGTGGCGGTCGGGAGCAGCCACAAGCACTCTGCATTCTCCCGCCGCAGGAAGAGGGTCGCCATCGCGCGCGTAGGCAACGCGAACGGGGCTTTGGCCATCGAGCCATTCGGCAAAGGCCGGTGCGAACATCTCCCCGATATGGATGACCAGGAGAATGGGAAGCGGAAAGCCAAGAGGTAGCCCGCACAAAATCTCAACGAGAGCTGCTGGCCCACCCGTGGAGCCCCCAATCGCGACGGCGCGCAGCCGGCTCCCTGGCCGCGCCGGCTCAATTGCAGCCGGAGGCACCCAACTTAAAGGTCGCCGTCCCATGAGTCCAAGCCTTGCCCGTGGATGGGTGATGACCTTGATGCGAGAGATGACCTTGACGGCGGAAACGAACTTTTGCTCCCAGGCGCCATCAGGCTCGTCGCCCAGCGGCTTCTCGAGCACGTCGAGGGCGCCGGCCGCCAAGGCTTCGTAGGTCTTGAAGAGTTCTCCTCGGTTTGTCGAGGCAGAAACGATGAGGATCGGCGTCGGGCAATACGCCATGATGAATTCCGTGGCGGCCAGGCCGCTCATGACGGGCAGCATCATGTCCAGAGTGACAACGTCCGGTCGGAGACTCTGGCAAAGCTCAATGCCGCGCTTCCCATCGCCGGCTTCGCCAACGACCTCGAGGTCAGGATCGGCGGTGAGCACCTCCAGCATGCGCTTCCGCACGGTCAGAGAATCCTCAACCACCAGAACACGTGTCTTCGCCATGGCTACCCGACCAACGTTCGGATGGTTTGCAGGAGCTGACCTTGGTCGAACTCGCTCTTGACGATGTAAGCTCGAGCGCCGACCTGCTCTCCCCGCCGGCGGTCCTCTACTGCGTTCCGGGAGGTCACCAGGATGGCCGGGATATCGCGCAGGCCTAAGTCGGAGCGGGTCTGGGCCACGAACTCGAAGCCGTCCATACCGGGCATCTCCACATCGACGAGGAACAAGCTGTAGCGACGCTCGCGAGCCTTCGTGAGCGCGTCCTCGGCGGAGACGGCGAGCTCCACCTCATAGCCCGCTGATTCTAGAATGCTCTGCTCCAGCATCCGAGTCGTCAGGGAGTCGTCAATGACGAGAACAGGTGCTCGCCCTGGGGCCGGTGCGTCAGCCACCGCACCGCGACCGCGTTCCGCTTCCGCCACGAGGCCTGCCGGGTCCAGCACGAGCTGAGGAGTACCCTCGGCATCCAGAGATGCGCCCAGGACAACGGGCGAGGCCTCGACCGCGCTGGGAAGCGCCCTCATCACGATGTTGGAGGTGCCGAGCAGCCTGTCCACTCCAACCGCGACGCAAAGGTCGCCCGCCTGGACGACCACGGCCGACCAGGCGCCGCCACGGTTCCGACCGGCCGAGCCCGCGCGCCGGAGCATACGGTCGAGCGGCAAGAAGGGGATGACGTTGCCCTCGTGGAGAATCGAATCGCGATCCGCAGAACGCACGACCTCTGAATCGCGAACTCGAAGCGTCTGCCGTACGGCGTCGAGCGGAATAGCAGCCAGCACGCCTGCCGCTTCGACGACGAGCCCCGAAAGCGATGCGATGGAAATCGGAACCCGGACCTCAACCGTCGCACCGCGCCCAGGCTCACTTCGAATGCTCATTTCTCCCTTCAGCCGCGACGCGGTCGCCCGCACGACATCCAAGCCTATTCCTCTTCCCGACAATTCGGTGACGTCGGTTGACGTCGTGAGCCCGCCTTCGTGAAGCAGCGCGATGATCGTGTCTGCCGGTAGGGAGTTCGCCTCGGATGCGGGCACGAGCCCTCGGGCCACCGCGGCCCTTCTGACCCCCTCCACGTCGATGCCCCGTCCGTCGTCTCTGCACACGAAAGCCACAAGACTGCCGCGCTGCTCGACCTCCAGCCGCACCTGCCCGGCCGGGGATTTCCCGACCGCGACACGTTCGGCCTCGGTTTCCACTCCGTGCGCGACGGCGTTGCGCACCACGTGCATGAGCGCATCCCGCAGCGACGCCAACACGCTCGCGTCGAGGCGCACCTCACCGCCCGAAGCCTCGAAAACGACGCGCTTACCGAGCGTCTGGGCTGCGTCGCGCACGGAGCGTTCGAGTGACGGAAACACGGTGTGAGCCGGGATCAGCCGAAGTCGATGCCCGACGTCGCGGATCTCGGTAAGCTCCCCATCGACACGCGCGAGATCTACCACGAGGCTTTTGTGAAAGTTTTCGAGGCCTGACCGCAGTTCTTCCGCAATGGAGCGCGCACGGACCCTGTCCGGAGAGGCTCCGGCCCCATTCTCACCGGGACGCGCGGCGAGCAGATCCAGAAGTAGACTCGTCAAATCACGAAGGTGGTCGGCGTCACCCAGTCCCTTGCGTACGGCGACGAGCTGCACACCCATCTCGGTGGCGGTGCGAAGCAGCGAGTCCAGCTCCCGGATCTCGACCCGCAAGGTTTCAACTTGCTCCTCGGCTGGCGGGCGAGTGAGGCCTTCCGCCGTGACCTCGGTCACGGATTCGAGGGCCGAAAGACGCGATGTCATCTCATCCAGGAGGCGAAGCAGCTCGCTCCCTTGCTCCCTGGGGAGTGGCCCGCTGGCCTCACGATGGGTCGTCAGAATGCCTTCGACCGCGTGCGCCAGTTCGGCGATCCCCGGCTGCTTGACCACACGAGCGGCGCCTTTGAGCGTGTGCGCGAGGCGCAGCAGGCGAGCTACGACCTGGCGCGCGGGGGCGTCTTTTTCGAGCTGCAGGATCCCCTGCGCCAACCCATCGAGGAGCTCCCGCGCCTCGACACGGAAATATTTGTACGGGTCCTTTGCCATCCCGCTACGCGTTCGCCTGGGACTGAACCAGCAGCATCAAATTTCGTGAGAGACTGGTGAGTTCGGACGCTGTCTGGAGCGTCTGGCTCGAGCTGGCTTCGATCTCGCGGGTCGCCTGCGCGACGTTAGCGACGGCGTCGTTGACCTGCTCGACGGCCGTCGATTGCTGCTTGGTGCTGAGCTCGATCTCTCGAGCTGCCTCGGAGGTCGTGCTCACGAGGCTTACGATTTGCCTGAACGCTGTGGCCACGTCCGACAACTGACGCGCACCCGCGTCAACCGCTTTGGTCCCGCCCTCGGTGGTCATCACGGTCGTATTGACGGCGGCGCGGATCTCGTCGATGAGCCCTCGGATCTCCTTGGTGGACCCCCCGACGCGGTCGGCGAGCTTGCGGATCTCGTCGGCGACCACGGAAAAACGCTTGCCGTTCTCGCCGGCGCCGGCCGCTTCGATGGTCGCATTGATCGCCAGGATGTTCGTCTGTTCTGCTAGCTCGTTGATGATTTCGAGGATGCCGCCGATCTGCTGGGACTTCTTCCCGAGGTCGAGCATGTGGGTCACGATCAGCTCGACCTGCCGTTTGATGCCTCCGATCACGTCGTTGGCCTTCGAGACCGTCTGCTCTCCGGAACGCCCCGACGTCGCCGTTTCCTCAGCGATCAGGGCAACGCGCTGGGCGCTCTCGGCGATCTGTTTCGACGTCGCGAGCAACTCGCGAATCGTCGTCGTGATCTCGTTCATGGTCGTCGCCTGCTCTTTCGCGCCTGTCGCCTGCTGATTGGCTGCGGCCTGCAACTCCAGGGACGAGCTCTGGACGTGCTGGACGGCGGATCCGATCTGTCGCGAGAGGGTCCGCGTCAGCACCACCGCGATCCCGATCGAGAGGAGAAGCACCGTCAGGGAGACGATGACCACTCCGGTCGTGGCGAACGAGGCTTTGTCCGTCGCGGCTTTCTTGCCCTCATCAAGAAGGCGGTGATCGAGGGCCACGAATGCGGAGACAGACTGGTCGATCGCTTCCCGCTTCGGTAGGACTTCGCTGTCGAAAGCTCGGACCACGGCGTCGAGCGCGGCGTCGGTCTTCCGAAGCGCGATAACGCGGCCAAGCGCAGCTTCGTATTCCGCGTCGTCGCGCCCCACGAGGTCGAGCAGCTGTTTGCTGTCGTCCGTATCGACCTGCGTCTTCATGCGTGTGAGGGTTGCGGCGAAGACTGCGAGCATGGACTTATTCTGTTCAAGGAATCGCTCGTCGCGGGTCAGTAGGTACCCTCGTGCGGCAGCGCTTCTTCCTTCGACGGTGCCGCGGAGCTTCTCCGCGTCGACGAGGTTCTGTGCTTCAACCTCGAGGACACGATCCTTGCTCGCCACGACGGTCATCAGCCCGTAGACACCAACAGCGCCGATGAGCAGCGACAACACTACGACGGCGGCGAAGCCGGCTGCGATTTTTTGTCCAAATGTCCACGAACGATTCATTGTTCACTGCTCCTTTGACGGCCGGTGATGGCCACTTCGATTCCGGATTGTCGCCACGACGAGCGGAATGCTGATGACGGCGCGGACGCCAGCGTCCGTGCTCGCGACCTGGTTGACGTATTGGCCGCCTCTGCCAACACGCGTTGTAAGCGTTGCGCGAGGATTCTCCTCGATGTGGAGAGAGGACTTCGGAACGCGGAGGTAACCCTCGAAGTCGGAGAAGGCCAAGGCGATGGGTTCGTCCGCTCCGCAAAGAATCATCCACCGCGGCGAACCTGAGGCTTGTCCTCCGTATCCGAGGATCGACGCCAGTCCGAACACCGGGACGACGCCACCGCGAATGCCCGCCAGACCCAGCAGGTCGAGCGTGACCGCAGGGATTGGGACCACCGTGCGTCCCACTACCATCCCGCCGATCTCGCGCAGAAGAATGGCGTAGGGATCGCCCGCCACGCGAATCATGAGAAGGTCTATGGCCTCCTCCGACGCCTGTGGTGGTGGCAAGGCGAACGCTAGGTCGAACTCCTGGCGAAGTTTTGCGGCCTTGCTTTCGACAACGGGGGTTTCGTTCATCCTTCACCCCCAGCGGCGCGTAGCTCCGTACGACAGAGCGTCAGGAGCGTGTCCCGAGAGAACCCGCCCCCGAAGAGAAGAATTCTTGAGGCATCCTCACGGGCGAGGAGGATCAACGCCAGCCCCAGTTCACGCTGCGCGGTCGCGACGTCGCCCGAGCGCTTGGCCAGGATCCCCAGGTGAAGGTGGGGCATTGCAAAATCGGCGTCGAGATAGATGGCGGTCTGGCCGTGCTCGATGGCGCCGGTCGGATCACTGGCGTGTTCGCGGCAGAGGGCCATGAGGTAATGGGCGCCGGCGTTGAGCTCATCGAGCACGAGGAGCCGGCTGCAGACTTCCTCGGACTCCTCGCGCCTGCCGTTGTTCGTGAGCAGGACCGCTCGCAGGAGCAACGCGTCGGGGTCGTCGAGGGAGTCCGGGGGGAGTGAGCAGATGAGCTCCAGCGCGTCCGCAAAGCGTTCCTGCCTCACCGCCTCGAGCACGAGCCCCAAATCCCACGGGCGCGCTAGAGCCGTCGAGACGGCCTGACCGGCCGGGGTGGCGCGCGGCGCGTTTCGATCCGGCGAACGAGCTCGGCCATCGGCCAGAGTGGCGATTCGCTCCGAGGCTCGTTGAATGACGTCGACCCAGGACGCCGTCGATGCGACGTACGCAGCGAGCGAATCCTCCGCTTGCTCCGTGGGCTGTCCTGCCGATGTTGCCGTTGCGATCACCGCCCCGGAGGCATCACCCCGCCGGTAGTAGAACGTGTCGTGCGTATGGCAAAGATGGAACTCGTTGGTGAGCCCCCGAAGTGTTTCCGCGTGGCCCAAGAAGAAAAACCCACCAGGAAGCAGCGCCTGCCTGATGCGGCGCACGACGTCACGCGCTTTGTCGGGCGTGAAGTACATGAGAACGTTTCGACAAAAGACGACGTCGCAGGCGAGCGACTGCCAGAACAGAGGGTCTTCATCCACGAGGTTACGCTCCTCGAAGGTCACCATCTCCTGGATTTCCGGCGCGAGCACGAAGTCCGGACCGTCTGCCCGAAAGTAGCGGCGCCTGGCGTCTTCTGACGTCGCCCGAAGCGCCCAAGTGGAGTAGCGGGCCTGGGCCGCCTTCGCAAGGACCGCCGGGTTGATGTCAACGCCAATGATCTTCACATCCCAGGACGCAAGGTCCGGCAAAGCCTCGCTCACGAGGACAGCCAGCGAATACGGCTCCTCTCCCGAGGCGCATCCGGCAGACAGAATGCGGAGTCGCTTAGTGTGTTTATTGGATCGAATGCGCTCAGGAAGAATATGTTCGGCAACGGCTCGGAAGTTGTCGCTGTTGCGGAAGAAGAAAGTCTCGCTGACCGTGAGCTGCTCGGCCAACGCTCGAAGCTCGTCAGATTTCTTGGGGGAAGCAGTAAGTTGCTCGACGTAGGCATCGAAGCCCGGGCTCCGCGCCGCCACCATGCGTCGACGCAAGACATCGGCGAGAAAGTCGAGCTTCTCGTCGTCGTACTGGAGCCCCAATCGGCGCGCGACTATGGTTCTAAACCGCTCGATGTCGGTTCGATCAAGGACGGGCGTCATCTCGCCTCCGTCCCCATTGCGAGCGTGGCCCAGACGTCATCCGGAACGAGGCGCGTAGCGCGTAGCACAATCAGGAGCTGCGCGTCGGAGGTGCCGATCGCCTCGATCAGATCGGCGCCGACATCTCGCAGAAGCGGAGGCAGCTCGCCAATCTGCGCCGAATCGAGTTTTCTCAACCCGACTACGCCATCCACGGCGAGGGCAACCCGTCGTTCTCCGACCTTCAAGGTCACGAAGCGCCCGCAGGCTGAGTTGATCTCCCCATTTTCTAAGAGCATCTTGAGGTCGACGACTGGAATAGGCGCGCCGCGGATCACCGAGACCCCTCGGACGAATTCCGGCGTCCCGGAAATAGGCTCGATCGCGAGAGGGCGCATCGTCTCCGCGACGTGCTGCAGCGGGATGGCACATGCACGTGTGCCGACCGTGACGATGAGCGCTGAGCTTGCCTCCGAGGCGCGAACGCTCAATTGCCGGTACGTTTCATCGGCCGCTTCGATTTCTTCCTGGTGCCCACCGCATGTGGCTGGCGATGTTCCTCGACATCAGCCATCGTCCACAGGGATTCGTCCACCACGGGCATCCCCTCAGCGGTGTGATATTGACGCACGCTGGCAAGCTATTCCAAATTGGTCCAAAGACCAAGAAGGGGCGGCCACGGCTGTCGGCGGCGAACGCGTCAAGGTTGCCGACCCGGGCCCGGGTCGTGCCCCGCCCGCAGGCGACCCGGCAGTGGCGGGGCGATGCTTGGGAGGGGCGGCTGACGCGCTTCGCGGCAGCGGGGTGGGCACCAACACCGCTGGATCTCGGACAGAATACCGATTGACGGTCGGTGTTCTGCGAAGTACTTTGATTTCGTGCTCAAGGGACCCGTACGCCCTCCGCTCCTCGGTGAGCTCGAGAGCGCCGTGATGAACCACCTTTGGTCGGGTGCCGACGGTGAGGCGAAGGCCGTCCATGCCGCGCTCGGTAAGCAGCGTGGCATCACCCTCAACACCATCCAGTCGACTCTCAAGCGACTCTTCGAGAAGGGGTTGCTCGAGCGCGACAAGGTGAGCCACGCGCATGTCTACCGCGCGCGACTGAGCCGCGAGGAGTTTCACCGCGGGCTCCTGGGCGAGCTCGTTGGCAACCTGATGCACGGTCAAGCCGAAGCCGTGGTGTCCGCATTCGTCGATCTCGCGGAGCGCGCGGGTCCAGAGCACCTTGCCCGATTGGAAGCACTCGTCGCCGAGCGCCTTCGCAAACCTGGGCGAGGTCCACGATGAGCCCTGTCATGCATAGCGCGCAGCTGTTCTTGCTAGCTTTAGTGCTGTTTTTGGCACTCGGATCGTTGGCCACCGCAGCTCTCTCGCGCGCGCTTAAGCCCCGAATCGCGGGCTGGGAGCCGCGAACGCGCCATCGTGCGCTCGTCGTCCTGGCGTCCTTGCCGGTGCTCACATCCCTCGTCCTCTTGCTCGCCACCAGCCTGCCTTCGCTGATCGCGCTCGCCATCCCGGGGCTCGACCACTGCCCGGAGCACGACGACGGCCACGCGCACCTCTGCTTTATGCATCTGCCAGAGTTCGGCGCCAGCCTGGTGCCGCTGCTCGGACTAGTCTTTACTTTCAGCTACGCGTTCGTTCGTGGCGCCTTCTCGGCGGCTGGCCTCGTCAAAGCGACGCGAATCGTCAATGCCCTTGCGAAGACCGCCGAGCGGCGAACTGACCTCGGAATTGCGGTTATCGAGACGACGCAGCCCGTATGCCTTGCAGCGGGACTTTTGCGCCCACGAGTGCTTCTCTCTCGAGGTCTGCTCGAAGCGTTGAATGCCGAGGAGCTG
>JBBSBI010000157.1:0-12827 GCA_038251425.1 Polyangiales bacterium | reverse complement strand
TTGGGTACCCACGAAGTCTCGATACACGACCGGCAAGATTGGAGCGTCCGGCAAAACTTCACAGGTGAAGCCCGTCTCGATCGTGCAGGTGGAAGAGCAACCATCGAAATTGCGCTGATTGCCGTCGTCACAGGCTTCGCTCTCGAGCTTGATGCCATCTCCGCAGCGAGCTTCGCAGACGCCGTTGGCACACTTCGGCTCAAACTTGCAGAGTGTTGAGCAGCCGTCACCTAAGTTGAAGTTACCGTCGTCGCATTGCTCGGTGCCTTCGGCCTTGCCGTCGCCGCAGCTGGTAGCGTTGCAGGGCTGTCCGAGCGTGTCGCATTTGAAGCCAGGCTCGAGCGCACAGGTTGCAGAACAACCATCGCCTGCCGCCGAATTCCCATCATCGCAGTCCTCGGCTCCGGCGATCTTGCTATCCCCACACAGCGCAGCACCGCAGCGCACGCCAATCACGGGGCAGATCCAGCCAGCTTCTAGCGCACAAATCGCACTGCAGCCGTCTCCCGGAGCTGCATTGCCGTCATCGCAGGTTTCGCTGCCCGTGATCTTAGAATCGCCGCAAGCCACGGTGGTGACGCAAGGCATTCCCGGCGTAGGGCAGGCAAAATCTTTCTCAACTGCGTCGCAGTTGGCTCCGCACCCATCCCCGGACGTCCCGTTCCCATCATCGCACTTCTCGCCAGGATCGAGCACTGAATCACCGCATGCGGGAACGCGCTCCATGCAGCTGGCAGCGCCGCAATTGCCTGCGCCGCTGGCAACATTGCCCGTCTGACCCTGTGTGAGATCGATGATGTTCGAGCCCATGCTGGCGCCGCCGGTGCCCGTTCCTGTGCCCATATTGCCAGGGCCAGCGCCCGAGGCGCCCACAATTGCGCCGTCCCCTCGAACGGAATTCGATGATGAACAAGCCTGGCCGAGCGCTATGCTGGCGGATGCAACACTCAAGAAAATGAGAAAATAGTTATTCTTCATTGCGGAGATTCCTAAGAGGGCAACGAACTCACTCGGAGCCTATCGCGCTTGAATAGCATTTGCCAGTCGCTGCTGTGTTGAATCACTAGTTCACTCTCAAGCTCCACCGAGCAAGGCTTCAACGGGAATGAACGCGGTTGTAAACCCTGAGAGGAATCAGTCTGCACAGGAAAAACAAGTGGGTTCTTCTGCATTCGTCATAATGCCGCCCCCACTGGGTCACGGCATGTGGGATAGAGTGTTCTTTTCGGCCATTCCAGAGAGTTCCACCAGCATTCTGGCGACAGCTGTGAGCGCTGCAAGGCGTTCGCCAGCGCGCCCACGGGTACGCGGAAGTTTCAGGGGGGCGCCGAGTTTAGCCGCGCACGCATGCATATCGCCGAGTTTTTCCTTGAGGTAGCCACGAGTGAATTGCCGCGCATCAACCCTTGTGATGGGTGAAATCCCGTTCTCTTCTAATACGGATGACGCATAGGGTCCCCAGCCCAACAACTGATCTCCGGGCGTTAAAAAAGCATCCCAACGCGCCTTAAAGTTCTCAAATTCTTCGGCGTGCTCGAGGTGCTCAGCGCTTAGCCCGGTGTGCTTGAAGAATGCGCTAGATAGGGGGAAGCGTGGTCGAATGTAGGCCTCGAAGAACTCGCCTGTTTCCAGCCGTTCAGCCACCCAGTGAATCATCTGCGGCGGGGGGGCTTCGGGCGTGGAATGGGGCCAAGTGTTGGCTTCGCCATACCCGACGACGAGGGCAGCTCTGTTTTCGTAAAGTTCCGTTGGGATGTTGGGTCTGCGCTTCCGCTCAGTCTTTCTTAGGTGCCGGCGTGCCTGGTGTTGACTGGCAAAGTTCAGTTGCTGTTCGACGAAGGCATCGAAGGGCGAAAGGAGCGGAAGCAACTCTGCCCCGGGGGCTTCAAGTTTCTGAAGTGCCGCCACCACCGCTTCGATCGTTGAAATGTGAACTTTAGTGGGCGCTCGGCGGATCCGGTAGCGGCTTGGCTCGCTCGGAGTGAGGCAATAACGCGGCAGGTTCGCGATTCTAGGATTGAGCTTGAGCAGCTTGTTCGCTTGCCACCACGTCCCATCCACCACCACGAGCGTGACGGGTCCCTCGGGTGCTGAATTCTCAAGGCTCTTCGCGTTCTCTCCGGGGAAGAGCAAGATGGGCGGTGCGTTCGGGTTTGAGAGGGCGGCTTCGAGCGCTGTGTCAGTTGAGAAATCTAATCCCACGTGGAGGCTAGCGTTGGGTAAGCCGAGAATCAGAAGCCGCACGGTGCCGATGCGAACGCTGCTTTCGCGTGGGTGTTGGAGGAGTACGACGCGCGTTGTCGTCACGTGTGGTGTTACGAAAGCGCACAAACACAGTGGCTTTGGCCGATCGCACTCCTCGCAGAGCGTACGCGGCACGAAATCCTTGGGCTCTTCGGCTGGGGGGAGCGGTGGGCCCGGCAACATAGCTCGCCGGCTTACCACGACCTCGACGGACGGCTCACTCGGAAGTACCTTGGCAGGCGCATGTCTTTCCGACACCTCGCGTTTTGCCTGCTTAGCTCAGTGTCGCTCGCGTTGGTGACGCCCGCCGCGCAAGCTGAGACTCGAGTGAATCGCAGCGCGGGGTGTGGCAGTGGCAAGAGGCCCTGGGTTCAGATCGACTTTGATAGCTGGAATGTCTCGCCCGCCGCCCGAGAGCGAGCGCTGGAGGATCTCCGAGTGAGCCTCCAGGATGTCGGGATCAGTGCTTGTTTTTCAGGCGCAAGCCCAGAAAATCCTTCGCTTGCGGTCATTCGTGTCAGCGTGCCATCCAACACTTTAGAGGTCGGCTCGCAGCAACAAGTCGTGGTAACGGTGGGCGTGCGCGATGCGGTGACTTCGAAGACCGTCAGTCGCGAAATCGATCTCGGGCGCTTCCCGGAAGGTGCACGAGAGCTGGCGTTAGCGATCGCGGCGGATGAGCTCTTGCGCGCGAGTTGGGCTGAAATGTCGCTCACGACCGAAGCCTCAGCTAGGGCCGAAAAAACCGCACCAAGCGAAGTGAAGCTAGCTGTGCACCGTGTGCAAAAAACACCAACAGGTGCCGCGTTCGCGCTCGGGGGGCGTGCCGCCGTCGCGAGTTATCAAGGGGGCCAACAGCAGATCGGTGGGGACGTTCTTTTGGAATGGGAGCTGCCGGCGTGCTTTACCCTCAGTTGGGCGCTGGGTTATCGGCGTAGTTTTTCGGAAAAGTCGCCGTTGGGGACTGTGGCTGGGCAGGTTCTAGTGCTCGAGCCGAGCCTAGGTTGCGTGGTCTGGCGCGGTTCAAGCGCGCAATTGCGTTTGGGGGTGTCCTCGGCTCTGGGTCGAGTCAGTTTTTCAGGTGAGCCCAACGCGGCGAGTCGCGGAACGGAGTACGGGGCGTGGTTTGCCTATGGGCGAGTGGAGCTCACGCCGGAGATCCGCCTCAGCAAGGCGGCCTCGCTCCCTATTTCGCTCACGGTCGGTGCACCGTTTCGGAGTGTCACCGCCCTTGGCCAAGGGTCGGGGCTTACGGCGATGTCAGGAATTGAGCTCGGAGCCAGCCTGGGTTTCAAGGTTAGCCTATAGCGGCTATTCTGCCTTGAGGAACCAACTGGCCGCAGGAAAATCACCCTGCGGATGCGGTTGAGGCACGAGCAGCCCCAGCGCCATGAGCGCATCGCCCCCGAACTTCTGGCCAGTCTTCGCTTCCGTGTACGTGAGGTTGGGATTCAGATCACGCAGGCGAACGATGGGCTCGGCACGATTGGAGGCAGAGAGTGTTTGTGAGTAGGCCACGAATACTTCTCGGCGATCTTCAGAGACGAACATCCAAGCGCCCGCATTGCCACAGAATGGATCGAGCAGGCGATGAAAGGTGCCAAACTGCACCAAATGGCGACGCAGCTTGTATTCGGCGATCTGCTCCTTGATCACCGCAAGCTCTTCAGGTGTGAGCCTGTTAGGGCTGAGGCTCAATCCGAGATTGGCCGAGCCAGCCACGATGGTGCGCGTCTTCACCGGAGTGTTTCTTCCCATTTGGTGATTCGGCGAAGCTGAGATGTGGGCGCACATGGCTATCGCCGGATAAGCGAAACTCGTGCCGTATTGGATGAGCGTGCGCTCGCGGGCATCGGTGTTGTCACTCGTCCAATGTTGCGGCATGTAATAGAGAAGGCCTGAATCAAAGCGGCCACCGCCGCCGGCACAGCCCTCCAAGAGGACTTCGGGAAAGCGCTGAGTGAGGGCTTCGAGGACCGCGTACAAGCCCAGAATGTAGCGATGCTGGGCTTCGCCCTGGCGCCCGTCTTTCAAGAGTGCCGAACCCGGTTCAGTTTGGTTACGGTTCATGTCCCATTTGACATAGCGAACGGGTGCGGAGCCGAGCACGGCTGAGAGCGCTTCGATCAAGTACGCTTGCACATCCTCACGCCCAAGATCCAAAACGAGCTGGTGGCGTACCTGGGTCCGATCATAGCCGTCAGTGGCTAAGCACCAATCAGGGTGCGCACGGTAGAGATCGCTATCTGGAGATACCATCTCCGGCTCAAACCAAAGCCCAAACTCAACCCCTGCTTCTCGCACTCGATGGATCAGCAGAGAGAGGCCGCCCTTCAGCTTGTTTTCATTGACCACCCAATCGCCAAGACCTGAAAGATCATTGTCGCGCTTACCAAACCAGCCGTCGTCGAGTACCAAAACTTCCGCCCCCACAGCTTTCGCATCGTGTGCCAATTCGACCACTTTTTCAGCGTCAAACGTAAAATACAGTGCCTCCCAGCTATTCATCACCACGGGGCGATCACGGTCGCGATAATAGCCCCGGCACACCCTTTCACGCAGCACACGATGCAAGCCTTGAGACAATCCGCCGAGGCCGGTCTCAGAAAAAGTGAGAAGTGCTTCGGGCGTTTGGAAAGCCGCGCCGGGCTTGAGCTGCCAGCTGAATGCATCAGGATGGATGCCGATCATTGCCCGCACAGTGAGATTGGTGTCCAGTTCAACAGAGGCCTGAAAATTGCCACTGTAAACTAACGACATGCCAATCGCTCGGCCGTGCTCCTCAGTGGTGCCTTCTTCGCACAAAGCAATGAAGGGGTTGTATTGGTGGGAACTGTTGCCACGTGTGCTGCCGATGCTCTGCACACCCTGGCGCAACGGGGCACGCTCCACGTGGCGCTCTCGCGCCCATCCGCCGCATAAAGTCACGAGCTCCTGGCGAGCGCCGTACAGGTCCAACGAAGCACTCAGCGCCTTTTCCAAGCTGATCAGCGCATTGGAGGTGTTGCGAATGCAGAAGCTCTGGGTGACGACAGGATAATGCGCGAAGATTGAAAAGCAGCAATCAACCTCAACGCTTCCGGTAACGTCGCTGAGTGTCACGGTGAGCGTTTCCGCTTCAGAGTCCACCTCGGCATAAGCGTGCGGTAACCCTGCCAATTTTGGCTTCCCCGCTTGGACAACGTGTCGCTTGTAGCGAAGATCTAAAACCTGCGACCCACTCGCTGTGCGGACCTCCAAGCTCGTGGTGCGAAAATCTCCACGGCCTCCAAAACCCAGCGGCTGCGGCAAGCGTTCGAGTGTGAACGATGAAAGCTTTGGATCCACGATGGTGGCCCAAGCCAAAGGATTGTGACTCACCTGCGACTCGACGTGAGCATCGGAAACGCGCGGCCCGAAGTGCCAGAGCGCGAGATACCCCAGCTCAGTCACGCTTAGGATGTAGCTCAACGACGCGTTGTGGAGATGAAAATGGCGGTCAGTTGCGGTGATCGGCATGGCGCGCCGTATATCACGACCTGCTGAGGCGGTGGCTAGGGGTTCGCCGGTGCTAGGCCGTGCCCGAGTTCACTAACCTTACGCATCCTTACGCGTCTTGCGCCCGTAGCTGAGTTCAGCGCCGCCGGAAAGAATGTGGTCCACTCCTGTGGTGAAGGTCGCGTCCGCCGCCAAAAATAGGCAGAGCTTACCGGTTTCTTCGATCGTTCCCATGCGGCCTAAGAGTTGAGCGGCGTCGCCTTCGGCGCGACAGGCGGCTGGATCGGATGCGGCGTCGATCGCTTCTTGCCAAAGGGGCGTGTAGACATTGCCGGGAGAAACCGCGTTCACGCGCACGTCGTGAACGGCTTCGTCGACCGCGAGGGCCTTAGTGAAAGCTGTGATGGCGCCTTTGGTGGCCACATAGGTGGTGGCGTTGGCTTGGCCCATGACGCCCACTAGGCTCGACATGTTGATGATGTTGCCTTGAGTCTTTCGTAGGTGAGGCAGGGCGTATTTGCAGGCGGCAAAGATGCTGACGAGATTCAAATCTAGGAGGCCCCGGAAATCTTCGATTGAAAAATCATCAATGCTGCGGCTTGGCGGGTGCCAACCGGCGTTGTTGATGAGGCAATCGATACGTCCGAATTTTTCGGCGGTGAAATCGATGAGAGCGCGGAGCTCTTCGGTCTTCGACACATCGCACTTGAAAAACTGCACTTTAGCGTCGCCTGCTGGCTTCACGTCGCCTGCCAACGCTTCACCTTGAGCTTGGTTGCGTGCGCAAAACACAACGTGGGAGCCTGCTTCCGCGAAGACACGGACGCAGCCCTCTCCGATGCCTTTGGTTCCTCCGGTGACGATCGTGACTTTGTTTTGATAACGCATGTGGGAGCCTGAATAGTCAGTTGAGGGTGTACGGCATGCTGAGCGAGAAAGGCGCGATCATGGCAAGGAAAGTTCCACCGTCGTCGCGCCGCATTTCGTAAGTACCGTTCATGGTGCCGTGAGGTGTGGAAAGGATGCAACCACTCGTGTATTCGAAATGTTGGGTCGGTTCGAGGCGAGGTTGGTGCCCCACAACGCCCGGCCCCTTCACCTCTTCAACTTTTCCGGTGCCGTGTGTGATGACCCAATGGCGATTCACGAGTTGCGCGGGCAGCTCGCCTTCGTTGGCAATGCGAATCGTGTAGGAGAACACGTAACGCTGCTCGCGCGGAGCCGACTGTTGGGGAATATATTCCGAGCGCACGGTGACGCGGATGCCTTGGGTGACGGAGTCGCTCATTCGGCGCGTCTTAACACGCCGCACGCTCGCCCGACCATGGGCGCACCGAGCGTTCACGCTGGGGCCAGTTTTGGCGGGAAAACTGAGCCATTGTGCGAAACTTACGGCGCCGTAGGTGTTTGTCCGGCGGCGACTTCCGCCAAGAACTTCACGGCCGAAGCGTTGGCCGTCGCGACATCGAAGGCGACGAAGTGGCCATCTTTACCCATGGGAGGGGCATACTGCTTGATATAGATCTTGTGTGCGCGGGGACATTGGTCCACCTGTTTGCAGAGTTCCAACACGTCTGGTGTGGTGACGGACGCATCTGCCGGCACTTCCAGGGCGTTCGCGGTTTTTGCGTAGAGGTTGATGGTGATGGGCGGGCTGTAGTTGTCCCCAAGACCGTAGGTGAGGAAAACATGTTTGGCTTCAGCGAAATTCGTATCGGGTGAGGCTATCAGCGCGCCGAAATTCAACGGATCAGCCGGATCGATCCACTGTTGGAGGAGGGTTAATACCGGGTGCGTCGTGCCCATAGGCAAGCCTGGTGACGCGAGGTTCAACTGGTGGCCGAGCACTACCGGCAGCGCCGCCGCAAGGTTCACCGGCTGAGTTTTGTTAAGCAGCGAATGCATCAAGCTTGCGCCGTTCCCGGAGAGCAGTGCGCCTTTGTATTCCTTGCTGAAGGGTAGTGCGAGGCTGCCGTGGGTGGAGCCTTGCGAATGCCCAAAGTAAACAATTTCATTCTTGTTGATCTTGAGCGGTGTGCTTTGGCTCGCGCCGTTCATTACGGCCAGGCTTGCGTTGGTTCCGTCGAGCGCTGCCGCAAGGCGACCCACTGAGAGCAGGTCGGCCGCGCCTTGGAGCGGGTTACCGCGCGCGGCTTTGGGGTTAGCAAAGTTGAAGAACAGATTGTCCGGGCTTTCCGTGGAGGCTCCGCGGCGTGGCCCGTGTTCCGGCAGATCGATGCCCAGTACGGCGAATCCGGGTGCGGCTCCCACGGGCACGCTCGACAGCGCACCGCTCACTTCATCTCGAATGAAGTTGCGGAAAGAGCCGCCCGTGCCATGCCCATACACCACCAACGGCCAACCTTCGGCAGGTGCGGTGCCCTTCGGAACTGTCATCGCCATGCAGACATCTTCGGTGCGAACTTGCGTCTCCGAGATGTCACCGCCGTCCGCCTGGGTTAAGTACGGTGCCGTACCCTTCTGGAAAATCGGGAGCGTGATGAGCGCCTGATACTCGTCAAATTTGGCTGTGCCGGCTGCGCAAGCGCGACCGCCTTCATGCTGGGGACAGGGCGATGGGGTGTTGGCATCGACGCATAGAGTCCAATTCTTGATGGTGGGCAATGGGTCGGCATAGACGGCAGCTGCGAGCACCTTCATCGCCGTGACGGGAGTTCCCACTGTGTACACGGCGGCGTTCATAACAGTGGCCGGATCGATAGTAGCTGTCTTCAAAGCTGCTCGAAATAGCGCGTATTTGGCGTGCGCCGCAGCCAGCGTTGCATCTGCTGGTGCTGCATCTGCGAGCAGGGCCATGAGGTGCTCGGAACGTTCAATCGGGGTGCCGTTCTTGGCTTGCGCTGACGCACCGGGCTTGCCTGTTAGGTAGAGTGCGTACGTATGGCCCGGTGTGAGCGGCACGTCTCCGCCGATCCGGACCGAGAATGCGTTGTGGCACACGTACTCGTTGGCGTTCGGATCCAGACCGAAAGAAAGCCCGGGCTTGCTGCCGTCCGAACCCGTGAGGTCGAGGATATGCGGTACGATGGAATCGAATACAACGGGGCCGGAGAAGCGGAAAATCACTGTGGAAGCGCCGCTCCAAGTTCCTTCACCCGCTTGCAGTGCATCCACATAAATCTGCACCGGATCAAAGCCGAGCAGTGCGCTGCCAGGGGTAGGGAAGCCGGACAAATCCAGCTTGCCATTCTTCACACGAATGTCGTTCGGGAAGGGCAGTCTGAAGAAATCCCCCTCTTGCCCTTTGGGTGCAGTGGCACCTGGGACCTCAAAGTAAGCGCGCGCCGTGTCTGTTGCCGGTGCGGCGCAGTCGACACCGGGCGTACCTTCGAGTGGAAACGGAACCGGTCCGGCAGGCGCACACTGGGCAGCGTTACAGGTTAACCCAGACAGACAATCGGTGGCCACGGTACACGCAGCGCCGACGTCTTTCGTTCCCTCGGGCACACACTGTGCGGAAAACCCCTTGAGAGCACAGCGCAACCCCGTCTGGCACTCCAGGTCTGCCTTGCAGCCAGTGCCCACGGCTCCCATGCCCGTCGCGACGCAAGCGGGCGCAGTGAGCGGATTTTGGAGTGCGGCAGCGAGTGGGATCGAGCAGCGCAAGCCGTCCGCGCACTCGCCGCTCGTGAAACACTTTTGCCCCGCAACGCCTGCCTTCCCAGCCTCACAGGTGTTGTTGGCGCCGCAGACGAGCCCTGCTCGACACACATCCATCACGCTGCACGGATCCCCGGTACCCGCCCCTTTAGGCACGTTCAGTGCGCCGCCTGAAGGATTAGAGTTGCCCCCGTCGCCGTTCGAGCCCGTGCCTGCACCGCCACCTGCGCCAAAATTCACTGGAAGGCCGGTTGCGCAGTCGAGCCCGTCTTGGGTCACGCACTGGTTGGTAGTTTTCGAACAAGCGGCGGCCATTCCGAGCCCAGCTGCACACGTGATGGCAAGCAGCGTCCACTGGTTTTTAGTCATTGATCCCTCGTTAGCGAGCTGACGTTAAAGTAAAAGCGCCGAAGACTAGCTTGCCTGGTGACACAAGCTCAAGCGGCTTCCGCCCCGGCCGCGCAGAAGGGCTTGAGCATCCGTGACCTCTACCTCAAAGTCGAACACAAGATAGTAAGCATGCGTACTATCTTCCAAGGAACAAAAAGGGCAGCTCGCCTGGCGCGCTTGTGGGGTCCAGTCCACGCGGACTCTGCACCCTGCACGCGTTGGGTGAGCTGTGATAAGAGGTTCAAAGCTATGCGGTCGGCGAGAATTCTTTCGGTTTCCCTGCACTTGGCCGTTCTGGCCGTGCCTCTGTGTTGTCTTTTGCTGGCCCCGGCTACGGGCAGCGCTCAAGCCGCGGGGGACATAGCAACTGCGCGAAGAACGGCGACCGAAGGCATCCGCCTGTTTCAACAGGGTGATTTTGCTGCGGCTTTGGAGCGTTTGGAGCGAGCTCAGGCACTGTACGACGCACCGGTACATCGCCTGTACATAGCGCGCGCGCAAGTGAAGCTGGGCCGCTGGGTGGAGGCAGCAGAGACGTACCGAAAGCTGGCGCGTATCACCTTGGACGAAGGGGCGGCCAAAGAATTTCGGAGCGCGGTGGCGTCGGGCAAGACGGAGCTCGCGGAGCTGGAGCCAAAGATCCCCACGTTGCGGGTGGTGGTGAAGCCAGAGGCAGCCCCGGGGGTCAGAGTCTTTATCGATGAGCAGGAGCTTCCTGCGGCAGCGCTGGGTATCGAGCGCCTGAGCGATCCGGGTGCGCACAAGGTCGAGGTGCGCATGGCGGGCGCAGCATCGAAGGAGCAAACGATCACGCTGCGCGAATCCGCGAAAGAAGAGGTGGAGTTTGAGTTTCCGAAAGCTGCTACGGCGGCCTCCAACCCCGCCAAGCTGGCAGCCAAGCTTGAGCCGAAAGCTGAGACGGCGAGTCCGGCGGACGCCGCTGTGTTAGAAAAGAAGCCCTTCCAGTTGGAGTATTTAGTCGGGTTGCGGTTGGGAATTTCGGTTCCCGGAGGATCCGTGGCAGGGCCTGGCTCGGTGCTCGCGAACGAGCTGAAAATGGACCAGATAGCGGACGCTGGCGGCGGGCTGGAGCTGCGGGGGGGCGTCAGATTTCATCCAAGATTAGCGGCTGTGGCGTACCTCGACGCCAGTAGCCTGAAGGGAGGGAGCGGTGGGCTTCCCGAGGGATTGACCCCCCCAAAGGGTTCCGCTTCGTGGACGAACCTCGGGCTTGGGATGGTCCTCAGTACCGACCCAGGAGAGTTCGGAGGCTTCGGTGAAATGGAGCTCGCGTACGGTTGGATGCAGAGCGCGCTTGAGTTCAGAGACACTTGCAAGTTCACGTTAGGGCTGCGTGGGCCGGGTTTGCGAATCGGGGGTGGACTCAATATTCCCACTAAAGTTATTGGGACGCTAACGCCCATGCTGCTCGCGACGCTGGGTCAGTTCGGAAATTACACGGCGAGTAACAGCTGCCCCGCCATCCTTCCCGTGAATAGGTTTCCCCTGAACGCTGACGCGAACGGAGACCATAGCGAAAGTATCGACTCAAGCCAGCAGCGGGGCCATTACCTCATCTTCCTAGGTATCGGAAGTGAACTCTCATTCGGTGGCGGACGTTAGCTCTCTAATTGGGAGAAGTAGTACTCAGAAATGGCTGAAAATCCCATAAATCCCACATGCCCCGCTGATCCGCTCTTAGCTACCTTGCTTGTGTCGTGCACGGACAAGCGCGGTATCGTGGCCGGCTTGGCTCAGACGCTTTCCGGGCACGGAGCAAATATTCTCGATTCGGATCAACACACGGATCGCCTGGAGAGCCAATTCTTTCAGCGAATCCGTTTCGATGTGTCGGATATTCACACCGACAGATTAACTCTAGAGCGTGCCATTCGGGAGGTGGCTCAGCGTTTTGAAATGAGCTACCGCCTCGAGTTCAATGATCGTAAAAAACGCGTAGCGCTGTTCGTCTCAAAGTATGACCATTGCCTCCACGATCTGCTCCTGCGCCATCGGGCGGGCGAGTTGGATTGTGAAGTTGCACTCATCGTGAGCAATCATGGCGATTTGCGAGCCGTTGCGGAGCAATACCAAGTGCCCTTCGCTGAATTCCAAATGACACCTGGTACACGGCAGCAGCAGGAGCAAGCTGAGCTCCAGTTGCTCCGAGAGCAGCGCATCGATTTGGTGGTGCTGGCTCGCTACATGCAGATCCTGTCCGATGCGTTTATCGGCGAGTGGCCGCATCGCATTATCAATATTCACCACTCATTCTTGCCCGCTTTTGTAGGTGGAAAGCCGTACCATCAGGCCAAGGAGCGGGGCGTCAAGCTGATTGGCGCAACAGCCCACTACGCAACAGCCGCATTGGATGAAGGCCCGATTATTGAGCAAGATGTCGTGCGCTGTTCACACAAGGACTCGATCGAAGACCTGGTGCGCAAGGGGCGCGATCTCGAAAAAGTCGTGTTGGCGCGAGCCGTCCGCTGGCACATCGAAGACCGCGTGCTCACTTATCGGAACAAGACCGTCGTCTTTGATTGAGGTCACGCGTAGAGCGAGGCGAGCGGTCCTGAGACTCCCGTGACGCCCACGGTGTTCACGTCCGTGAGGCCCATGTATTGAATGAGTGATACGAGCAGCTGCGCATTCTGACGGCCGGCTGCGGCTTTGTCTTGGTCAGAGGGGCCCTGAATGTAACGGCCTGTTTTGAAGGTGCCTTGGCCATTGCCAAACAGCATGGCTGGCACCGACTCTGTCATGTGGGCATCCTGATTGTTCTCGGAACCGCCCAACTCTGACAACCAGAGCACCATCGTGGAATCGAGCAGTGGCTTCCCTTGTTTATCGTTGGTCGCCTTCAGGCGATCGAGGAGCGAGGCGACTTGTTCCGCGTAAACGGTGGTGAAGAGGCGCAGGGCGTCGGTCTTCTCCGCTGAATCGCCCTGGTGCGTCCAGGGGTGGTGGGCGGGGCCCGAATCGCCAGAGTCCGCCATCGGGGAGTTGGGCACGCCGTACTTCGCCGAGAGCTGATTTCTGGCAGCCTGGCAGCCGATTTGGAACGCGATCACGTGCGAGAGCTCGCAGGCGAGTGT
>JBBSBI010000156.1:0-12909 GCA_038251425.1 Polyangiales bacterium | reverse complement strand
CCCAGGATCGGGCGGCAACGTTTCAATGCGCGCGGGTGGCGGCGGGAAGTCGACAATCGTGAAACGCGCGTTGAGCGGAAACGGACCAGTTCTGGGTGTTCTGAGCGCGGGCGTGCAGGCCCCTACCGCGAGCAGCATGAATGCGCACAGCCTATACCGCAGAGCGCTCATTCGAAACCAGCAAGGCTAAGATAGAGTTGGGTGAACTCGGGCCCGAAGAGCGTGTATTCGAGGATGCCGAGTACCAAGAACGGTCCAAACGCAAATCGGGACTTGGCGAGCCCAGTTGCCTGCTCTTGGAGCACGAGATCTTTCGAGAACTCCTCGCGCAGCGCCGCTTGAGCTTCAGGCGCCGCGGCTTCGATCAACTTCAACATCTCCTCCCGTTCGGCCGTGACCGCCGCTGGCTCCTCCAGCTTGCCGGTTGCGGCATACACCGCGACGGCTACGCACGTGCCCTGCACGGCTCCTACGAGTAACGCAAAAATGGCGGCAGGCCAGCCAAACCACGCTCCTGCCAACAACAAGAGCTTCGCATCCCCCATGCCCATTCCAGCATGCCCCCGGAATGCTCGATACAACACGTCGAACGGCAGCCAGATCACCAGAAAACCGACGGCGGCGCCGAGCAAGCTTTCCCAGAACGTCACTTCTGGTCTGAGAGAAACGGTGGCGAGTCCGAGCGCGGCTCCACCCAGGGTGATCTCATCAGGCAAGATCATGTGCTCTAAGTCGATGAAAGCCGCGCAAATCAAACCGAGCGTGAGGATCAGATACAGGAAGATGAGGGTGAGCACCTGCCAAAAGGGCAGATCCGGTGCGAGCCGCGTCAGCGTTGTTTCGCAAAGTGCGAAACCCAACAGGCCGCCCATGCCTTCCAAGAGCACGTAGCGCGGTGAAATCTTGGTGCCGCAGCAACGCGCCTTGCCGCGCAGAAAAACCCAGCTCAAGACCGGGATGTTGTCGTAGGGGCGAATCTTGGTGCCGCACTTCGGACAGGTTGAGCCTGGGTGCGAAAGATTCATGCCGCGTGGCAAGCGATAGATCACGACATTGCCGAAAGACGCGAGCACCATCCCCAGCGATACGGCGAGCACCACGACGAAGGAGTGCGGAAGCTCGCTCAGTGTGGGCATGCCAAGCACTCTAGCAATGGCGCGCGCTGATTTCGAGCCGGGCTGGGCGGGCTTCCGACCGATTTGGCGGTTCGAGGTGGCCGACGCCGAGATGCGGAATTGGGTTTTCGTTCGAGTCGATACCGATCCGTAGCTAAGATTTGAATGCCTCGTCGTATGCGCCCACCGTTTCGCCGACGAGATACTCGCAGGGAGTCAACTCCGTCGGTTGTATCTCCTTGGGCGAGGCCAGCTTGCGCAACAGCATACTCGCGGCAGCTGCTCCGACGTTTCCGGAAAGGGGGACAATCGTATCGAACAGGTAGCCTGCATGAACCGGTGCTTCAGCGAACGCAACCGCCGTCAGATCTTGGGGACATTTGAGACCCAATCCGTGTGCCACAAACAGAGCCATGGCGGCATCATTCGGGCGGGCGGAGAGGATCGCGCTTGGGCGTTCTGGAGCTTTCAACCAATCCGCGGTGAATTGCCTTCTACCCTCTTCGGAGGGATCGGAGGCAACGAGCGCGCTGATGAGTCGTGGATTAAAGCCTGCTTGGCGCATCGCTCGCTCATACCCTTGAAGACGAAGATCCCGACTCACGTGGCGTTGTGTCAGCGTGAGATAGGGGTAGTCGATGTAGGCGATGTTACGGTGTCCGAGCGTGAGCAAGCGCTGCGTCGCCTCTTCGGCTGCCCGAAAATCATCGGGGCGAACGGCGTCGTAGGCCAGATCGTGATTGAACCAGACAGCAGGCGTGCCCAAGCGACCAATGAGCGTTAGCAATTCGACGGGCGGAGCATCGTGCCAGTTGATGATGAGCCCATCCACCATGAGTTCTCCGAGAACACGAGGCAGCGTTTCTGCTGAGGTGAGCTGGGCGGCGTCGAGCAGACTGAACACTAGGTGGACGCCTGCCTCGCCGAAGGTCTGCGCCATCTGAACGAGAGAGCTCTCCGGTATGTGTTCATAGGCAGCGCCGTAGGGTGACACCAACGCAACGGCTCCAAACTTGCCAGCCTTGATGGCTCGCGCGTACCCGTTGGGACGATAGTCGAGAGCCACTGCTGCGCTGCGAACCTGGTCACGTGTTACAGGACGATACAGGGCATCCTTGCCACTCAGAATTTCGCTCACTGTTCGGATGGAGAGGCCGCAGTGCTCGGCGATCTGGCGCAGCGTAGTTCGAGAGGATTTCATTGGCACTCCCGGATATGACAGTCTTTGGCGCTGGTGTCGCCTCGCACTCGGAAGCCTGAAATGGTGAGGCCTCGAACTCCCTGAATCACGAGTCGAGCGTCAGGCGTCGGCGCAGCTACACGGAGCGAGGTCCGCGCAGCGCCAGCTGGCTTTTCCGAGTTCGGCAGAAGGGGCCCGGTGGCGTGCCAGGTGATGTCCTCCATAAGTATATCTTCGATCAGGCCGTCAGTTTGCCCTTCCACAAGGCAACGCCCCGGCGTGCGCACCTGCAAGCGCCGGAGTGACACGCGACGAATGGTGCCCGGGAAGGCGTGTTCGGAATGGCGGGGCGAGGCGTCGATGAGCACTGCAAATTGGCCATCCGCCAAGACCGTACTGTCCTCGAAGATCACGTCTTCGAATTCTCCGCCGTCCTTGAGATGCAGTGCAATCCCTCGATCTGAGGATTCGAGCCGACAACGCCGCACCACCACACGGCGTATCGGGCCGAGAGACTCGGTTCCGAGTTTCACGGCAGCACAGCTCGAACGAAAAACGCAGTCTTCGACAACGATGTCCTCGCAGGCATCTCCTTCGGTGCTCTTGAGCACCAGAGCGTCATCACCGGTCGCCACATCGCAGCCGACGATGCGGACACGCTGACAGCCGTCCGGATCGATCCCATCGGCATTGGTGCGCTCGGGATGGGAGCGGATCCGAATGCCCTTGATCAAGACGTCTCGGCAGCGTTGAAGGTGTGCGGTCCAGAAGGCGCTGTTCCGTAGCTCGCATTCGGAGAGACGCAGATCCATACATTCGCACAGGAAGAGCAGTGCCGGACGGAAGCGCACTGCTCGGGCCGCTTCTCCGGCGAGCGCTTCAGGGTGACCGCCGTCGATGGCTCCAGGCCCCTCAATAGCGCTGCCGATGCAGCCTTGCCCCCAAAGAAAAGCCTGGATCTGCCCTGGCAGATTGGCCGTCTCAGCAATGACTGGATAACAGGATGGATCTTCACGCGATCGCAGCACCGCTCCCTTTGCCAAGTGGAGGATCAC
This sequence comes from Polyangiales bacterium, assembly GCA_038251425.1. Classification (GTDB taxonomy): domain Bacteria; phylum Myxococcota_A; class Polyangia; order Polyangiales; family Polyangiaceae; genus JBBRRP01. Next base: position 9,559 of record JBBSBI010000156.1, on the reverse strand, counting down.
CCGCGACCGCAAGTGGAGCGTGTTGCACGAAAAGACGCCCGGAGGGACCAAAACGGTTCCACCACCGGAAGCGGCGACTCCGTCGAGAGCCGCCTGAACAGCGCGAGTGTCGTCGGTGTGGCCGTCGCCAGCCGCTCCACAGGTCCGCACATTGAACGGTTTGGTGATTGAGTTTGACATTATGTAAAGCTTTAGAAATAGGTTGAACGTGGCTACGCCTGAGTGTAGCCTAGCTTTTTGGATAAGGACGAAATGATTTGAACTTTCGTTTCGCTACTCTCTCGATACTTGGCCTGATTGCAGTGGCAGGGGCCGTGCCTTCCTGTTTGCAGCGAACAGTATCCGATGCAAAACCCACCGGCGCTCCGGATCCAAAAGCAGCTGAGCGTGCACAGGCGAGTCCTTTTGGTGCGTTGAGCAGCGATTTCTCGTTACCCAACGGGTATGACCGTTTCGATTCCACTAACATCGTGAACATGCAACTCGACGGGGGAGCGCGCGGGGACGGCGTGACGGACGACACGCGTGCGTTTAAGGCAGTGTTTGAATCAGGAAAGGCCCGACCGCACAGCCGCTTCGGTGCAGCGCGTGACATCTACGTGCCGGCGGGCACGTATGTTCTGAGCGACTCGATCGTTTGGGGCGACAAGAAGAAGTTTGTACGCGGTGCGGGCAGGGGGCGTACTGTCTTGCTGCTACGTGAGGGAGCGCCCGGTTTCGGAAATCCGAAGCGAACTAAGACGTGGCTGGATACGCGCGGCGACCAGCATTTTGCCCAGAACTTTGAACAGTACATCGTCGGCATCACGTTGGTGGTCGGTCCGAACAATGCCGGAGCCGTTGCGTTGGAGTACCACACTAACAATATGGGCGGTCTTTTTAACCTCGCCATTCTGAGTGAGGATCCTGCGCACCGCGGGGCAGTTGGCCTTTCAATGACCAGGGAACCCGGGCCTGGCCTGGTCTGGGATCTGCTGGTGGATGGTTTCGACGTGGGTATCTTGTCGACGAGCAACAAGCACAGCATGACCCTCGGGGACATCACACTGAAGAATCAGCGGGTTGCTGGCATCGTCAACCAAAAACAAAATCTCTTCATCAGCCACTTAACGAGCCACAATCGCGTGCCTGCCCTCATAGCGGGTAGGGGGGGCAACGGCACGCAGGCTGGAGGCGGCAACAGCTCCGGCGGCCTCGTCACGCTCACTCGGGCGGAGCTCCTGAGTCCCGGATCGCAGTCTTCCGCGGTGATAGCTGATAGCGGCATTTTGGTGATGCGGGATGTCGAGGTGCGAGGGTATCGAAAGTCAGTTCAGACTTCCGAGGGCTCTAAGGACGGTAGCCTCGAACGTTTTGTCTACCCGCATGCGGGCCAGTACAGCTTTACCTCGCCGTCGACCCAGGTCGCGGGTATCCCCAATCTGCCCGCGGAGCTGCCCCCCGTTCCAGCGTATGAGCCGGCTGCACAATGGGTGATCGTGGATTCGGGGAAAGGCTTCACCGAGCGGCTGCAGCACGCCATTGATTCTGGAGCTAAGACGGTATTCTTACCGCGCGGCGGAGAGCTTCAGGATACCATCATTGTCCGCGGCAATGTTGAGCGCATTCTCGGTGGAGCCGGGGACGTTGAAGCGAAGGGATTCAGCGCTAAAGACGAGACCATCGTTCACCCGTTCTTTCGTAGCCACTACAGCAACGGCGAGCTGCCGCTGAATAAGCCGGCTTTTCGCGTGGTGGCTGGAACTTCGAAAGTGGTGATGTTCGAGTTTGTACCAGTGCGAGGAACCGGCTGGGGTATCGATCCTGCGAGCGACCGCACCGTGATAGTGTGGGGAGGTACCGCCCCGATCATCACAGAAGAAAGCACTCAACCTGGTAAGCTGTTTTTGCTCGACGTCGGGGCGGTGCCCGCCATCTTTCACCACAAGCAAACGTGGCTCTGGCAAATCAACACAGAAAGCTATGATTGGAGTCCCCACATTGCGAACTTCGGAGGCAGGCTCTGGATCTCGGGTCACAAGACGGAAAAGGACCGAACCAACCTCGCCACTTTCGCTGGCGGCTCCACGGAGCTCAATGGGGGCTTCTACTTCAAGAACCGAGAGCGGGTAGGAGAAGCACCTGCCGTCGTCGTGTCGGACAGCACTTTCTCAGGCACCTGGGGCGTGTTCGGTCTGAGGTATGAGGTGCAGGCTTTGATAACGCGCGGGCAGCGTTCACAAGAGCTTCGGACGACAAGAACTGGAGCTTGCGTGGGGTTGCTTGAGGCAAGCAGTCGCTAGGTAGCCTCGATCTCCGCAACTTCTTCTAACCGTTTATCTTGTGAATTCCGCTCGGAATTATCTACTCAGAAAAGAAGTCGATCATCGTCATAGTGGCATTAAATGCCGTATTTGATCGGGACAATACAGTTATGTCTTGACGACTCGAAGATGAAAGCGTACAAACATTTGGACGAGCTTGCGGCTTATTCTAATATTCTAAACGTATAGAAAGATCGTCCCCATGCGTTTGCTCCTCATGACATCGTGCCTTGCCCTTGCCGCTGGGGCCTGTACTTCCACCGTTGCCTCATCGAACGGGCGCAAGCCTGGCAGTCCGTCCTCCACGGGCCCCAGCGCGTCTTCGGGAACGGGTGGCAGCAGGAACGTTGACCCGGGCGCGACGGGCTCCGGGGCCAACGGGAACACCGGAACGGGGTCTACCTCCGGTAGCGGCGGGTCGACCGTGGGGACGGGGACACCGGTAGCTCCGGTTGAGGCGTTCAAATGCGATCCAGCGGCCGCCGCCGAGCCTACGCCACCTCGTCGCCTTTGGAGGGTTACTCCTTCCGAATACGGCAACACGATCGCGGCAGCGGTCAACGGTAGACCTGCGCCAAACCGAGCGGTTGCTGAGGTGCCGGGCTTCGTTAACCCGCTCTTAGCGCCAGCTTCGGCACGCTACACGACGGAATCCGGCGTGGTGGGGGTCTCCGCTCCTGAGTTCAGCGGCAGCTTCACCGCAAGCCAGGGGACTGCGGAACAAATGGTAGCCAGTGCCAAGAACGGGACCTGCTGGGCTACCGATAGCGCTGGGGCGAACTTTGCAGCCTGCGTGAGCACTTTGGTGCAGGACAAAGGCTCCATTCTCTTCCGGCGTCCACTTGCAGCGGACGAAATTGCTCACTACGTCGATCAAGCGAACAACGTATTGAGCGAGCTTGGGCCAGATGGTGCACTCGCCGTTGCGTTTCAGTCCCTCCTGCTAGCGCCCCAGTTCGTATTTAAACCCGAGATTGGCGCTGCCACAGCCACTCCCTCCGTCTACCGTCTGACGCCGTTCGAAGTCGCTTCGATGCTTTCGTACACGGTGACGTCGGCCCCAGCTGACACAGACCTTTGGACTGCTGCCAGCCAGGGAGCGCTTTCCACTCCAGATCAGATTAAGGCCCAGGTCACTCGCTTGATGGCAGGGCCACAAGCTTCGGGCGCTAGCAACTTCGTAACTGAGTACTTCAAGTTGCGAACCATCCGCGGTGTGGCCAAGACCGCGGACATGGTCTTGGCGGGTGAAAGCCCAGTTTGCCACTACAACAAAGAGCGGGCCATTTCGCAGGCGGAAGCCTTGGTGGGAGATATTTATAACTCCAATGCCACGAGTGGTTTCATCAGCACGCTGTTCACCACCAATCTTGCGTACGCTGACTGCGCTACGGAGAAGATCTGGGGCCTCAGCGGCTCGGCGCAGAATGATGCGAGCCCACCCACCAAAATGACGGCTCCCGCCGGTCAAAGAGCAGGCTTTTTGACCAACCCAGCCTTGATGGGCGGCCTGGCCGCGCGCGACGTGACCAAGCCGATCAAGCGTGGCCTGTTCATGAACATGGAGGTTCTCTGCACGGCGCTGACGCAGGTTGTGCCAGAGGGCGTTCCCCCATTGGGGGACATCAGTGCGCTCACTATGCGTGAAGCCTTGGCGGCACACGCAGCACCGAACGCTTCGTGCAAAGTGTGCCACGATTTGCTGGATCCGGCAGGCTTGGCCTTCGAGAACTACGACGAAATCGGCACCTATCGCACGATGGATAAGAACAAGCCGATCGACGCCTCGGGAACCCTCCGAGATACCGGGCTCATGGACCTCGATGTGGACGGCAACAAGATCTCCTTCACGAACGCTGTGGATCTCTCCACTCAGTTGGCGAGCACCAACCGCGTTGAACAGTGCGTGATGCTCAACGGCTTTCGCTACTTCTTAGGCAGGCGCGAAGTCAAGTTTGACCAGTGCAGCCTGAAACACGCACAGGATGCTTATCAACCCGGGGGCAGCTACGTAGAGTTCGTGGCATCTCTCGCATCGTCTGATTCATTTTTGAACCGGAGCTTTTGAGGAGACACTATGAGCAGCTTTACCAATCGATCAGTTTCGTTCTCCCGTAGGTCGTTTGTTGAGAAGTTTGGGCTTGGGATGGGCGCCGCCCTCATGGCCCCGCTGGCGCGCAATCTCATTCGCGAAGCGCAGGGGCAAGCGAACGACCGCAAGATCGCCATGTTCTGGTTTGCCTGCAATGGCATCAATCCGTATTGGGTGTTCACGCCGAAAGAGTTCGCTGAACCCCTCAACGGTATCAATCAACAGGAGCCGATCGAGGTTTCGAACTCGAGCCTCATCAACTCCGCCAGCTACACGCTGCCTGATGCATTCAAGCCCCTCGAAGCCTCCTATCGAAACAACCTCTTGATGATGGAGGGTTTCAAGAATTACCCCCGCAAGGGCGAAGACGTGGGCCACGGTGCCGGCTGGATCGCGTTAACTTGTGTTCCTAGCACCGATCTTGTCGATCAGAGCCAGCCGGGTGGCATCAGTTTCGACCAGCATCTTGCGAACAGCATTAGCGCCGCGGCGCCTAGAAAATCAGTCTTAATCGCCATTTCGAGCAAGATCGATCAGGTGATGAAGAGCCACATGTTTGGGACAGCTGCGAACCAATCGGTTCCAGCCTTCCAGAGCCCAGTCGAGCTTTTCAGAGATCTGTTCCCCAACATGCCTGCCCCGGTAACAATGGGATCAACGCCGTCGAGTCGGAATCGGGTCATCTTTGACGGTCTCCGCTACGACATCGCTCGGCTGGAGAAAGAGTTCGCGGCTCCCGAGAAGGACAAGCTTGCAGCCTATCTTGGCATCGTTGAAGAGTACGAAAAGCGGCTGCAAGGGGCGAGTAACCTATCGTGCAACGGCGGCACCGCTCCGACGCTCACGCAAACGGGCGACCCGGTGGATGTCATGGTTGGTCTGAATGCGTTAGCGAGCATCGCCGTTGTGTGTGGCATGACGAACGTGATGGGCGTGGATATTGGTTGCCGGGATTCCCACGACTTCGGCCCTAATTTGCAGTCGATATTGAGAGCTTCGGTGAAGGGCGTCGAGGGAACGAGCCTTGCCGACGTGGGTCATCAAGATGCGCCCGTGAATGGTCCGGTCATCACGGACACGTACGCTTGGATCTCAGGCATGGTTGCCAAGACGCTCGACTCGCTGAAAGCCATTCCGCAAGGCAATGGCACCGTGTTCGACAGCACCGTGGCTATGATTACCAGTGACAACGGCGAGACTCACCACTCCGGTCAGGGCCGGTGGCCACTCGTGTTGGTGGGTGGCAAGCCGGGTGGCTTGAACTTGGATGGCAGGTACCTCCGCTACCCGAGCGATCCAGCCCACTCGCTGGCGGACGTTTATCTCTCTATTGGACAAGGCTTCGGAGTCCCCGCCGGGGACTTTGCCAAAGGCACGGACGGCCTGGGGCCGAACTATGGGAAGAATGGCGAAGCCGGCGTGCCGCCAGGACCGCTTGCAGAGCTGATCTGAGCGGAGCGCTCACGGCGGGGGCGCCGGAGGGATCCGCGCTCTGATTGCCCTCCCCCCCGGCATGCGCTCCATGCCCTCAGGGGGTGATCGTCTCTACGCCAGAATACAACTCTTTCACCTGCGCTTCAGTGAGCGCACTGCCGTAGATCCGAACGTCGTCCACGGCCCCGATGAAGCCGTCGCCATCCTTGAAACCGATAGAGAAACCCGAGCGACTGATACAACTGTGAGGTTCTCTTGTCACCAGCCCCCCACTGACGCCGTCCACATAGATCATTTGGCTGAGAGTGGTGGCATTCTGCACGATCGCAACATGCTGCCACTTGCCAACGATGGGGGCTCCACCTCGAACGACGGGATTCGGCTCGCCGATACCATTGGATTCGAAAGACCACGTTCCTTTGTCGCTGATGTAGATCCCGCAGTAGCTAGAACCATTGCCAGGGTTGTTCGAAATCACGGCGCTCCAATTGGGGGCAGTTGGTAGGGTAGCGACGTTAGCCCAGAGGGCGATCGTATAGCTTTCATCAGCTCCCCACGACAGATTCTCCGACGGGGGAATTTCCACAGTAGCTATCCCGTCAAACGTCAACGCGGCCGGGTTCGATGGCAGTAAACCTGGAGCTGGGTGGGCGTTGACAGCGGGCTTTGCCGCTCCGAATGTCACGACAATCGCGTGCGAAGAACTATCGAGGGGCCCAGCGCTGATGCTCGGTTCATCGAACTTGAGGTGGAGTTGCAGATCGGATTTTACCCCCACGGTTACGCTACCTTGATCGTTGGACGGAGCGGGATTGGAGCAGCCGCCCAACACCAGGAGAAGGCTCATCCCTGCGAGACGCGCGACACTCTGCGGTTGGCGGAACGACGGAGAAAATCGGACGTCAGATATCATAGTGTACTCCCAAGAAGGACCGAAGGACGATCCAGTGACATGGCATTGCAGATGCGGAGAATGCCAATCGTCACGACGGAAGTCAAGGTGGGCTTTCACATTCTAACGATTGGAAAACGATATTTATTATTTAATAGGACTGGTTGGTATCTTGACGAACTGGCGAAAGATGGTATCAGAATCTGGTATTCGGCTGAATGAACTCAGAGGCTGCATCGTCAACGTTGGGCTCATTCCTCCAGTTCAAGCGCAGGAGTTTCGCATGATATGCGTTGAGTTCTCAGGGGATATGTTGACGGCACGCAGCCCCAGCATGCTGCGTTCTTGGCAACTTCGGGCGGGCGCTCTCTCTGCGAGGAGCCTGATCACCTATGACGCCGATCCCAGAGGGCGCAATTGGATTACCCCACGAAGTGTTCTCGACGACGCTGCGTTGGCGCCCTCCATTGTGCCGCCGAACGGCATTCCACTGGCGCCGCTTCGCGTCGAGTTCACTAGCTCTGAGGAGAGAGAGCTTCCGGTTCATGCGCCAGTGAGTCGTGGCACCTTGAGCGTGACCGGTGCCGATGGCTTTGGCTATCGCGTCAAGGTGAGCGTATTTCACGATAGCGGTGCGATCGTTTGCTCATTGGAGCAGTTCGGCACCAGAAAGGTGGAGGTCGATCAGGCGTCCTCGACTCCCGAAGCCGTGCCCACTGGGATTGATGTTGATAAAAGCACGGCCGAAAGTCCCTTGGCTGACAACCGCGACGTGCTCGAAGCATTCAGCTGTGCTGGGCAGCATTGGGAGCTCGTGATCGTCGATCTGCTCGATCAAACCGACATTCACGACACGCTGGCTTTTGAGCGCAGATTTCGCCTCTGCAACATCCAGTCGCTTGCAGAAATGACGTGCCTTCTGGCGCTCGAAGATCCGCTCACGAACGAGGGGCTCTTGTTGGCGAAGCTCGCGCCGCTTCCCCACGCTCGGCCCATCAAGACCTTGGATGTGAAGAGCCAAGGCACTTTGCTTCATTGGTTGGGGCATGGATGCGCCGGTGACGGGCAAGGATACCGTTGGGCGGTGCTCGGCTACTCGGGCGGGCGGCTTGGGCGGGCTCGACGCCTGCATGCGCTTCAACGCTCACTGCGCGTGCCGCGCCCGGAGCGAGACGGCGTGCTGCTTTCCAATACCTGGGGTGATCGCAACCGAGACGCTCGGATCAACGACGCCTTCATTTGCACGGAGATGGCCGCAGGCGCTGAGCTCGGTGTCGACGTGTGCGAGATCGACGACGGCTGGGAGCGTGGGGTTACCTCCAATTCAGCACAAGCACGCGAGAAACACGGCATATGGGAGGGCTTTTGGGCAGCCGATGCCCGGTACTGGGAGCCGCGGCCAAGCACGTTCAAGGAGGGGATGAATCCGCTGATTGCGGCGTCAAAAAGCCACCATATCGGGCTTGGTCTTTGGTTCGCGCCCGACAGTTCAAACGACTTTGCCAATTGGGCAAAGGACGCGCAGGTGTGCCTTGGCATGTGGCGAAACTGGGGAGTTGCACATATCAAGCTCGACGGCATTAAGCTCCGAAGCCAGCTTTCCGCAGAGAACCTGCATCGGTTCTTCAATGCGGTCTTGATCGAATCTCAGGGCGATATCATTTTCGATCTGGACATCACCGCAGAAACGCGCCCAGGGTACTTTGGCGCGATTGAAGTCGGGCAGCTTTTCGTAGAGAACCGCTACACGGATTGGACGCGGTACTTCCCTCACGCCGTGCTCCGCAACATCTGGATGCTTTCCTTCTATGTCGCGCCCCAGCGCCTCAGGATGGAGTTTCTGAATCCAAGTCGCAACCAGGAGCTCTATGGCAACGACCCACTGGCTCCGGGTCGTTATCCTCCAGAAACCCTGTTTGCCATCGTGATGATGACGGCGCCACTCGCTTTCTTCGAAGTGAGCGAACTGCCAGATTATGTGATTTCCGCGCTGAAGCCTCTGATCTCGATCTGGCGCGAGCACCGCGCTGAGCTTCAGCGCGGGACCATCTTGCCGATCGGCGACTGCCCCTCCGGTGCCAGCTTCACGGGGTTCTGTTCTGATCTGGGCGATCTCGCTCACGTGCTCGTTTACCGCGAGCTAACCCGTTCACTCGCAGCTAACCTGGTGCTTCCCCTTAAAGGCACCTGGGAAGTAGATCGCAGGATCGCGGGCAGTGGCGAAGCGCGAGTTCGGCCCCAAGGCGACGCCTCAGCGGAGGTCACTATCGAGATTCATTTACCTGAGCCCCTCACCTTCGCCTGGCTCAGATTGACGCGGTGCTAAGCCACTCGCGTACCAAACTCTGCAAGGCACGAAAGTGAACCGATGGCTTTTTGAACGAGGGTGCCGTGCGGGCTATTCGTTTCGCCCAGGCTTCTTTCGCTGACGAAATTCAATCGCGCACAGCTCAGTGTCCGAGCCTGCCTGGAGGCAGCGATAGAGCTGTTGATCGTAGGGTGTGGTGAGGCATTCAAAGGCCACTTGCTCGAACTTGGCGTGCACTTGGGGGTCGCGCAGGCTCCGGCTCCCCACGCCGAGTAAGCGAGCCGCCATTTCTTGGCACTGGTCAATGTTGGGCGCCTTTCTCTGGCAACCAATGGCATTCGCCACAAGGAATAGCGTGGCTAAAGCCAAGCATTTCGTGCGGGGGAAAGAGCGGACGTGCATGACTAGAGCAAGAGGGTTGCTGAAAGCGCCATAGAATAAGAGGCTTGAAACTTGGGGAAGCCAGCAGCTAGTTGGCGGCCACCGTTCGGATCGAAAGCCTGAGTTTCGTGGAAAAACTCTCCGCGTTG
>JBBSBI010000155.1:0-13024 GCA_038251425.1 Polyangiales bacterium | reverse complement strand
CTGGGTGTTCGTCGATGGCCAAGAAGTTTCAGGGCCTCCCGTCGTGAACGAAGGCCCGCGCATCGGCCGCAACGACGCCTGCCCCTGCGGCAGCGGCAAGAAGTATAAGAAGTGTTGCGGGAAGAACGCCGCTTAGCGGGTCGAAGGCGTTAGGCTGCCCAACTGACGCAGCGCAAAAATGGGGGCGTTTTCTGCCAAGAGCGCCGGTTTTAAGCTAGTGCTGCGACTGACAGACTAGGCAGCTCTCGCCAACGGGACAGTTGCTGCGCTCGGCGCAAATTCCGAGCTTGCCCAGGGCAAACTGGCACTGCTCACCCAATTTCTGGCACGGGGCGGGAGCGGGCTCCGCCTTGTTGGCCGAGGGGGGACAACCCGTGGCGAGCAGTAGAGGAAGCAGTAACAACGATAGGGCCAAGCGCATACCGCCGAGTCTAATCTTGATCACTACTTTCATTTCATGCGTTTCCTGAGTGTAGCCAGCCCCCCGGCGCTTTAGAGACGGAAAAACGATCACCCTGTGCCAGAATACCCGAGCTCAATGGGACACGTTCCGCTCCTCGACGAGCTTGCACTCGTGGCAGCTCTCGCCGTGGCCGTCACGGTCATCCTGGCTAGGTTCAAGCTGCCCACCGTGGCGGGGCTGTTGGCGGCCGGAGCGCTGCTCGGTCCCTTCGGACTGCGAGTTGCGAAGTCGGTGGATGCGATAGAGGTTCTGGCCGAGGTAGGGGTGGTGTTGCTGCTCTTCTCGATCGGCCTCGAGTTCTCGTTGGCCCGCATGCGCAACATTCTTCGCCAGGTCGCGCTCGGCGGAGCGCTGCAAGTGGGGCTCACCACGGGGATCACCACGCTGGTCGCGGTCGGGCTCGGTGAGCCGATGGGCCGCGCTGTCTTCTACGGCTTCGCCTTTGCCCTCTCCAGCACGGCCATCGTCCTGCGCGCCCTGGCAGAGCGGCGTGAGCTCGATGCTCCTCACGGACGCTTCATCGTTGGTACCCTGATCTTCCAGGACCTCTGCGTGGTGCCGAAGGTGCTGGGCTGGGTGGACGCCAGCCGCAGTCGCGATGTGTTCCTGTTGGCCATCCTTACGTTGTGCATCGGCACAGCCTGGCTCACGTCCCTGGTAGGGCTATCGCTAGCGCTCGGCGCATTTCTGGGCGGCATGGTCGTGGCCGACACCGAATACAGCCATCGGGCGATGGGCGACATTTTGCCACTCCGCGACGCCTTCGTCAGCATCTTCTTCGTCTCGCTCGGAATGCTCTTCGACGTGCGGGTGGTCGTCGATCAGCCGCTGCTCGTTGGGGGGCTACTGCTTGGCTTTCTGGTGGCCAAGGGCGGGGTTGCCACACTCGCCGCCATGGCGATGCGCTTCCCTTCGCGCGTGGCCTGGCTGGCTGGCGTGGGCCTCGCTCAGTTTGGCGAGTTCGGCTTCGTGCTTGCGCGGCTGGCCGAAGACAACGGCGTCATCGATGAAGCTGCTCTGCGACCGCTCTTGGCCGCCGGTATCGGCAGCATGTTCCTGGCCCCTTTACTCGTGCGGGTGGCGCCGCACATTACCGCCGGGGAGCGCTTGCTGGCGCCGCTCGAGCGGCTGATCGGCGTGCGGAGTATCGACGAAGCCGATGAGGGCCGAAGGCTCGAAAACCACGTCATCATCATTGGCTTTGGTCTGGCCGGGCTTTTCGCGGCTCGCACGCTGGCCGCCGCCGGGACTCCGTTCTTGGTCCTGGAGCTGAACGCAGACAACGTACGCAAGGGCAAGGAGCTCGGACTCCCAGTGTACTATGGCGACGCTACCAGCGAGGAAGCGTTGGGCCACGCGCACCTCTCCGAGGCACGCTTGGTCGTCCTGCTCATGAACGACCAGCCAGCGGCTGTGCGCGTGGTGGATATGCTGCGCAGGGTAGCGCCCGCCGTGCCCGTGCTGATGCGAACGCGCTACCTGGCAGAGCGGGAGGGCCTGCTCAAGATCGGCGCACGCGATGTGGTGGCTGAAGAAGTCGAAGGCGCGATCGAGGTGATAGCGCGGCTGCTCCGCAGCATCGAAATGCCCCGCAACTTGATCGACCAGAGTATTGAGGCCGTGCGGGCACAGACCCAAACCAGCGAGCGCAAACAGACCGTGCCCCGCGCCCAGCTTGGTGAAATGGGCGGCTTGTCCGAGCTCAAGATTGAATCGGCGCTGGTACGCGAGCAGAGCCTTGCGGCGGGCGCATCGCCCGTGTCCCTAAAGCTGCGCACCCGCACGGGAGCCTTGGTCGTGGGCGTACGACGGGGTGACAAGCTGCTGGAAAATCCCGACCCCCACTCCGCGTTCGAGCCGGGCGATATCGTGTACTTCGTCGGCACCTCTGGCGCGCTACGCGACGCGCTCCCGCTCTTCGATCCCGCGGCCACTGGCTAACTCTGACACCCCCAAGTGCCCCCGCAGGCTGGCCTTTACACGCCCTTCAGCGCGAGCGCACAGGGCGAAGCGTCTGGGGGAGGGCGGCTTTCGGGCCGGCAGAGTTGTCCGTTCGGCTGCCGGCGATAGTCCCCCGCTTCGTCCCTGCCGTGATCAAATCAGACGGGTGCGGAATCCTCGTCCCCCAACTGAGTGGGCCAGCGGCGCGCTTTCAGCTGCAGGTGAAGGCCGACCCTCGCTTCTCCCTGTTCAACGACTCCTCGCGCGGAGGCTTCGTGAGCGCGCGCTACACGGTGGAGCCAGGCGACACGTGGGAAAGTGGGGCCAGCGGGATTCGCGCAGAAATCGCCGACTTCGAGAAGAGTCGCTTCGAGGTGGAGGGCAGCGATGTTTGGTGGGCGTGGTCGACCCGCATTCCGAACGAGTTCGTCGTGGAAGGCAACTGGAATATCTTTGCCCAGTGGCACGAGGAGGGGCCGGGCTTCAAGCCGCCGCTGGCCTTCGACATCGTCCGCGAAAACTCGAAAGACGTGATGCGCGTGCTGACGCGCGGCGGCGACGCGCCCAACTACCGCAACTCGACCAAATGGGTCCTCGATGATTCGATCGATCGCGACGCTTGGTACGACTTCGTCGTGCACCTGATCTCGTCGTCCGATCCGAACACGGGGCGACTCGTCGTGTGGCTCAATGGCCAGAAGAAGGCAGATGAAGCCACGAACGTGCTCTACAAGAAGTCCGGCGGCGGATCTTACTCGAACTATTTCAAGCAGGGCCTCTACCGAGGCAGCGTTGACCAGATGAAGACGACCGTAGCCGTCGAGCACGCAGCGACTCGCCGCGGAACCGCCTGCACTTCCGTGGCACCGAGCGCCTTCTGCGCGGCGGCTGGCGCGCCCTGAGCCGAAGGAACGCGAAGAGCTGGCGGCGGCGCGAAAGCTTGCTTTTTCGAGTTGAAAGCGGAACCGCCCCCCGAAGGCTGACTAATTAGCCACGCCGGTTCCGCCACTCGCACCGGTCGTCTTGAAGCGCTCCGGGTAGTACAGAACGCTTTCGGGGATAATCTCGAGTGACTCAGTGTCGGTTGCGGTTTGGCCAGGCTTGGCCCACTTGACCAAGGCGTGCGTGCGCCCTTGACCCTCGCGATGGTACCAGTCGAAGAAGTAATAGCTGCCCGCGACGAGACTTATGGGCTTCGAAGTCTGGGCTGCCTCCATGAAGCTTGTGCGCAACGTATAGTCTTTGTTTTCCGCGGTGGCCGCTGGGCAAGGCTCGCCGCGAGCAACATTTTTGCACTCCGTAATGGCCGCGGCTATCGCGTCATTCTTGTCGTCGGTGCTGAGGTAGAATTGGACTTGATTATCACCGGAAACGAGGAAGCGGTACACGCCGCTCTCCGGCGCCTTGATAAAGCCGCGAATGCGTTCGCCAAAGTCCGAGGCGTAGTCGGCCGCACTCGTGTCACCATCGAAGCCATGCGTCTGAAGTGACGTGAGCTTGTCAGTGATCGTTGGAGGAACCGACTTGGCCGTCTTGTCGCGAAGGTTTGCGACGTAGGGGTCCCCGTCGGGCAAACCAGCCCAGTAGTCGCGACGCACCGAGCCCGCTTCTCCCACCTCCGCGGATCCGTCGGAAATCTCTCCCGTCGGGCCATCGGCTTTGACTGCAGCCCCGTCGCCACAGCCTAGCGGCGCAAGCGCCAAAGCAGCGTAAAACAGGCTATGCGTGACAGTTCGCAAAACGTTGACGTTTGAAATAACTGATGTGTTCATTAGCTTCCTCCGTGGGCATTCCGAACTGCGCCGGCAATCCCGAGGGCCCTTCTTACCCTCAAGATATACGTTTAGATTCCTGAGTTTATTGAACATTTGGAACTACTGGGCAGATACCACTCCTGCTTTCTTCCGTCAAGCAACCCCATATATATTGCATAATATCGAGCATCGCGGGTCGTACAACTCTACCAAACCACAGCGCGCGCCACTTTCTAAGGCTTTAGAATTTCGATCCTGCTAGACCGAGTTGACCCCGACTTATCAGCTTTCCGGGTCCTGCCGACTCATCCCAAGAAAGCCTCCGGCAGATTACGGTAACGTGGCTGACGGCACCGGATCGCCCGACTGCGGTTCTTGCGGCGCCTGTTCGATACCATCGAGCCGCTTTCGGCTGACGTCGGCGCAGGCGTTGCCAAAATGCTGTTGCGAAAGTTGGCAGCCCCACTGGAGAGCCAACGGACCGAGCTTACACCCTGTGAGCATCTCCCAGGCGAGACCTTGGTAGCGAGCAAGCACGAAGGGCTCGATCGATAACCTCCGCTAGCGGAGCCTCAATGTCGACGATAGCTGCATCTTTTGGTTCCTCGAGTGTCTTGAACTGACTTTCAAGCAACGCAGGATTCATGAAATGCTGAGTACGAGCCGCCAGACGCCCGGAGATACACGCCTCGGAACCCTTCAGGTAGAGCAGACGCACGTCTAGAAGACCAACAGCTAAGCGCTCGCGGTAGGACTCGCGGAGCGCCGAGCACGCCAGAAAGACCTCGCAATGGTCCACCGAAAGGCGGCGGAGTTCCAGATTCAAACTGCTCAGCCAATCCCACCTGTCATCGTCGTTGAGGGGCTCCCCGCCCGCCATTTTGGCTTTATTGGCGGCAGAGTGAAAGTCATCCGCATCCACATAGACACCGTCACACTTTCTAGCTAACGCCTCAGCAACTGTGCTCTTCCCCGAGCCCGCGACCCCCATCACGATGCACACCGTCATCCCATGCTCCTTACCCCAAAACGCCGCTCGATTGCTACAGGCGAGGCTGGAGTTCAGCTTTTCACACGTGGCTCGGTCGAGGGCGGCGTCTAGCTCCGCATGAGGCGTCGCCCAGGTTCTGTTGAGGTCCTGAACGCCGGTACCGCGTAGCGGCGAAACTGCGTTGGCGTTTGCCTCAACACGTTACGAAAGGCGACCTGCAGTTGCAAACTGTCGCCAAACCCGGCCCGTTCGGTAACCGCTTCTACAGCAAGTTCGGTTTTCACCAGCAAACGACGGGCTTCTTCGAGCCTAAAACGCACGCACGCTTGCGCGGGTGACAGTCCGGTAGATTCACGAAATTTTCTCTCAAAGGTGCGGCGTGAGCAGGGAAGCGAAGTGACGATCTGGCGCATGCAATCCGGATCTGAATGGTGCCTGAGCAGGTGCGTCAGTGCGCGGTTGATGAGTGGATCCTTGGCGCCAACTGCAGCTGTGGAAAGCCGGCCCACCACACGGATTGGCTGCACGAGAATGGCGCGCGCTCTCTTGTTTTGGGTCAGCAGCTCGTTCAGGAGCTCCGCGGCCGCGTACCCCATCCGTTCCCCGCCGATTTGGACACTGCTCAGCGGAGGGGCAGCAAGACTACACACGGCGGCGTCATCGTCCACTCCTAGGATCGCGACCTCCTCTGGTGCGACAATACCGAGTTCTCGGCAGTGCTCGGCGACGGACAGCGCGGCGTTGTCCGATCTGCAGAAGATGGCTATCGGCTTCGGTAGCTCGCGCAGCCACACTCGGAGATCCTCGCTGGCCTTGCGAACCGAGGGTTCGCTCGGCCGGGTGTGGGCAGGGTGTCCAGGGTTTGCGTCGGCCACAAGACACGAACGCCCTCGCTCGCGCAATGCGGCAGCGAAACCTTCGCAACGTGCGTTGATGCTATCTCTAGGCCGCGCGTAGTAGCCGAAGTGCTCGTAGCCTCGACTAATAAGATGGTCGGCTGCCATTTGCCCGATCGCGCGTTCATCGTTGTCGACACTCGCGATACTCAAGCTCGTCAGCAGGAGGTGAGCTGTACAGTGGGTGTTCTTGAACGTTCGATGAGAGCGATACCCTGGGCATCGAGGTGTTTGGCCAAAATCCCGTCCACTCCGAGTTGCAGGAGGCGTTCCACACCGGCGGCGGTTGGCTGCTACCACTTAAGAACCCACTCCGAAGAGGGGCGGGCATAGGTGGCAATGCCACTTAGGAGCATTTCGCTTGGACCGCCGCGCCGATCTATGGCCAAGCCGATCCGCATGGGTGGAGGGCATAGCACAGATGTCGCGAATATCCGTATTCGTGCTGGGAGAAACTTTCGAAAGGCACGGGAAAATATCGCTTCGGGTTTCCGCTTGTCGCTGTTCCATATGTCACCGTCGCTACCTGTGCTTGTAGAGGGCGGACTCCAACCGTAAATTGCACAGCGTTCACCATCGAACTCGCGACTTTGGGCGAGGTTGCGCTGGTGCGTCTCCTCAACGGAAGGCAACCACATGCGGATATCAAGACGTGCCTGGATTAAGCGCGGGCTCGGCAGCTCATGCCAGTTCCCCCTCATGTTTTCGCTGCTCGGTGTCGCTGTGGGTTGCTCCGCGAACGCCGGCGGTGGTCGAGCCCCCATCGTGGCCGGAGCGACCCTTGTTGACGCGTTGATCTGGCTCTGGCGCGGTTACCCCATCGAGTGAGCTCGCGGCTGTGCTAGCCTCAAATCAAGGCTGGACATGGCTCAGATGCGGATTGGGCTCGGTATGGATCGGCGTGGGGGCCCGAGCGAACTCTTGCTACGCGGGATCGCTACCTATGCGCGGCCTGACCGGCCTTGGGTTTTTAGTTGGGAGAGTCCCAGTGCCGAGGGGATCAGACGTTTGCTCGAACTCGAACTCGACGGAATCCTCGCCAAGGACCTCGACGATCGCGGCGTTGAATTGATTGAGAACTCACGGATACCTGCCGTGCACATGGGCCATGCGGTGAAAGCTGCCGCTATGGGGTGTGTGGACACCGATGGCCGTGCGGTCGGAGAGATGGCGGCCACGTACTTTGTGAACCGAGGTTACAAGCACTTTGGATACCATGCGCCCATCGGAACGCCCTCGGACGAGTGCGTCGTGTCTTTCCAGAAGCGACTAACAAGAGGTGGGCACGGTTGTCACATCGCGGATCCACGTCGCGTTCAAGAGTGGCTTTCAGCGTTGCCGAAGCCCGTTGCAATCCTTTGTTCTTCAGATGACGCGGCTCTTTCAGTTGCGGAACACTGCCGAGAGCTTGGGCTCGTTGTGCCTGACGAGGTTGCCGTACTCGGGGTAGACAATGACATTCCGGTTTGCTCACTTGCCGCCCCTCCTTTGAGCAGTATCCAGACCGCCCTAGAGCGCATGGGTTTTGCTGCCGCAGAGATGCTCAACGAAATGATTATCCAACAGAAGCCGGGACGCGCCATCGCTGTGCCACCTATTCGCGTTGTAAGTCGACGCTCCACGGATGCGGCTGCCGCGAGCGATCCCTTAGTTGCGCGTGCTCTCGCGTACATGCAAGCCAACTTCGCCGAAGGCGACTGTCTCAATGACTTTTTCGCAAGCATCAAATGTTCGAGGCGCACGCTTGAGCGGAAATTCCGCGAAACCACGGGCCTATCGCCGGCTCAGGCCTGGCTGCGGTTTCGCGTTGAGGAGGCCGAGCGCCTGCTCGCAGATACCGAACTCAGGGTGGAGACCGTGGCAGATCGCAGCGGTTTCGGTGAGGTGCGCCAACTCCAGCTCGCTTTTCGGAAAGTGCTTAAACAAACACCCACGCAGTTTCGTCGTCACGCCGTGCCATCATTCGGAGCCAATCGTTGAGTGGCCGCAGGAACCCCCTGCCGAATCGCCGACATCGCCCGCCAAAACAGAATGCACGCTTCTCCTCAACGGCGCACTTGAGACCCAGGCACCGCATAGCGCCTAAACTGCGTGGGCGTCTGCTTTAGGACCTTGCGGAAGGCAACCTGCAGTTGCAAAATGTCGCCAAAACCGCTCTGTTCGGCAACCTCTTCTACCGCAAGGTCGGTTTTCACTAGCAAACGCTGGGCTTCTTCGAGTCTAAAACGCACGCACGCTTGAAGGGGTGATAACCCGGTTGATTGATGAAATTTTCTCTCAAAGGTGCTGCGTGAGCAGGGAAGCGAAGCCACGATCTGCTGCATACAACTCTTATCTGAGCGGTGCGTGAGCAAGTGCGTCAGTGCGCGATGGATGAGTGGATCCTTGGCACCCACTGCAGCTGTGGAAAGTCGGCCTACGACGCGGATTGGCTGCACGAGAATGGCTAGCGCTCTCTTGTTTTGGGTCATCATCTCGTTCAGCATCTCCGCGGCCGCAAACCCCATTCGCTCCCCAGCGATTTGGACACTGCTCAGAGGCGGGTCAGCAAGGCTACACACGGCGACGTCATTATCCACTCCTAGGATCGCGACCCCCGCTGGTACGACAATGCCGAGCTCTCGGCAGTGCTCAGCGACGGATAGAGCGGCGTTGTCTCCTTTGCAAAAGATGGCTATCGGCTTTGGTAACCCGTGCAGCCACAGTCGGAGCTCCTCGCTGGCCTTGCGCACCGAGGGTTCGCTCGAACGCGTGTGGGCAGGGTGTCCGGGGTTTGCGTCGGCTACAAGACACGAATGCCCTCGCTCGCGCAAGGCGGTATCGAATCCTTCCAGGCGTGGGTCGATGCTATCTCCGGGCCGCGCGTAGTAGCCGAAGTGTTGGTAGCCTCGGTGCATAAGATGGTCCGCTGCCATTCGCCCGATCGCAGCGTGATCGTTGTCGACACTCGCTATACGCGGGCTGTTATGCCCGGAGGGGAGCTGCACAGTTGGTGTTTTTGAACGTTGGATGAGCTCTATACCTTGGGCATCGAGGTGTTTCGCCAGAATGCCGTCCACCCCGAGTTGCAGGAGACGTCGCACACCAGCGGCGGTTGGCTGATCCCATTTGAAGACCCACTCTGGAGACGGGCGAGCATAGGTGGCAATGCCGCGCAGCATCATTTCGCTTGGACTGCCGCGCCGATCTATCGCCAATCCGATGCGCACAGCTGCAAAGCATAGCTCAGATGTCGCGAATGCCCGCATTCTCGCTGGGCAAAAGGTTTGGACTGTTGCTGAAAACGAATCGGTACCATTGGCCTCCTGCGGTTATTCCATATGTCAGGGTCGCTACCTGTGCTTGTAGAGGGGGGAGCCCCACCGTAGATTGAGCAGCGTGCACCACCGAAACTCGCGACTTTGAGCGAGGTTGCGGCGGTGCGTCTCCTCAACCCAAGCGGGATCTCCTAGCATGCGACCAATTTCGCGTTATTTCGCCAGCTTCTGCTTTTGCTCGTGGGGCCTCCAATTGGGTTGCAGTGCCGAAGTGGGGCAAGGCACCAAACAGGCGTCTCCAAACAACGGGATGGGGGCCCCAGGCTCGTCACCAACGGCACCTGGGACGGACCCAAGCGGCTCTCCAACGGGTTCGTCGACAACCGGCGGACCGGGGAGCGTCACGCCACCACCGGTGACGGCCATCCTTGGCCCCACCGCGCTCCGTCGCCTCACGGATCTCGAGTATCGAAACACGGTCAAAGCGCTTCTAAGTTTGCCAGCGCTGCCGACCGAACCCCTCCAACCCGACGCGTGGTCGAACGGCTTCAACAATTTCGGCACCGCGCTGGCCGTCCCACCAACGCAGGCCTCGCAATACGCCGATCTGGCCGCAAAGTACGCACAGAGCTTCGCCGCCCCCGCGTGCACACCCCCGATGGTTGATGCGGACTGTGCGGCAGGCTTCATCACTGGCTTCGGGAAGCAAGCCTTTCGCCGCCCGCTCACTCCGGCCGAGCAGCAACAGTATCAAACCGTCTACAGCGATGAGCGAGCACGAAAAGACCACGCAAGTGGCGTTCGATTAGTCGTGGAAACCATGCTGCAGTCGGGAAACCTCCTGTATCGGTTTGAGTTGGGAGATGCCGCACAGGGACCGAGACGCACCCTGAGCAATTATGAAGTGGCCGGAGAGCTTTCCTACATGCTCAGCGCTTCCACGCCTGACGCTTCCCTCCTGGCGGCCGCGGATGCTGGTCAACTGCAAACACCAGCTCAGATCGAACAGGCAGCGCGTCGTCTCCTAGCGCTCCCAGGTGCGCGCGATGCACTGCGCCTATTCGTTGAATCCTTTGCGGGCGTGGGCAGAGTGGATGAGGTGATGAAAGATCCTGTGGTTTATCCGAGCTTTACTGCGGAGCTCAGAATGGCCATGCACGAAGAGACAGGACGCTTCATCAACGCCATTGTCTCTGATGGCGACGGCACCTTCACGAGCCTGATGACGGCCCCGTACTCCATCGTCAACAGCTCACTTTCGAAGTTTTACGGAATTTCAGATCCGGGTCCTGGCTTTAGCAAAGCGAGCCTGAATCCGCTGGAACGTGCCGGCCTGCTCACGCAGGCCTCCGTGTTGGCGGCGCATTCCAAGGCCGGCGAGTCCTTCCCCATCGCTCGCGGCAAGTTTGTGCGCGTCGGGCTCTTGTGTCAGACGCTACCCGCGCCTCCGGCTAACGTCCCGCCGTCGCCCGTGCCCAACCCAAATCTTACAACGCGCGAGCGTTTCTCGGCTCATTCGGCGGATCCGGCGTGCTCTGGTTGCCACGCGCTCATCGATCCGATCGGCTTCGGCCTTGAAAACTATGATGGCATCGGTCAATTCCGAACCACCGAAAACGGAAAGCCCGTGGACGCAAGTGGCCTCCTCACTTCTACACGCGACATCGACGGTGCATTTAAGGGCGGTGTCGAGTTGGCGACGAAGCTCGCCTCAAGCGCCGAGAGCAAAGCTTGTTTGGCGCTTCAGGCTTATCGCTGGGCGTTTGGTCGTCGCGAAGTCGATGGCGAAGGCGCTGTTACCGAAGCCATGGCTCAGTCGTTAGCGGCCGGGGGCCTCGATGTTCGTGAGTTGGCCGTTGCCATCACCAAGTCAGACAACTTCCTGTTCAGGAGTTTCCGATGAACGCACTGTTTCGACGCCGCGCCCTGCTCAAACAACTCGGTGCCGCGGCCTTCCTAGCTACACCCGTTTTCCGCTCGGTCTTGGCTGAAGCCCAGAGCACCGCGCCGCTTCGGCTCATCATGATCCACTTTCCAAGTGGCGTCAGCATGACGTCTCTCGGTGCGGACTACGACATTGCGGGCAGTACCTGGAGCTTCGATCATGTGTTGGGATCTCTCGCAGACGTTAAGTCGGACATCGTGATCTTCGAAAACGTCAGCAACCCTGTCTCCGAGTTGGTGGCCACGTTCAACGAGCTTGAGGGTCACGGCGCAGGGATGCGTACAATGTGGACCTCCAGCACCAATCAATCAGAAACAAACTGGGGTGACACCACGTCGATCGACCAAATCGTGGCACAGGCCTATGGCTCACGAACGCGCATTCCAAACCTGAACTTGGGCGTGCTCACCGCGCGCAATCTCACGAAGGAAGGGCAACGCGCGGTGTTCAACAATGGAACCTGGATCCAACCGGTTGGCGACCCTGCAGCGCTTTTTACGCGCCTTTTCCCCAATTCAACGGCTCCCGCCGCACCCACTTCCGCCGCGCCGGATCCGGCAGCCGCCGCCGAAGCTGCGTACCTGCGCGCACGCGGCAAGAGCCGCATCGATCAACTCACGGCCGAGATCACCAGCATCAAGGGCATCGCCGGTACCGAGGAACAGGCCAAGCTCGATCTTCACCTCACGGGCCTCCGCGAACTCGAAACGAGTTTGCCCAATTCCGGCGGCATGGGTCAGGTGTTTCAGGGAACCACCTGCGCGGCTCCGAACGTCGGCAACCCCTCGCCCAGGGACGACCTTCCGGGCACCGCCGCCGCGATGAACGAGCTCCTTTACCAAGCGATCAACTGCGACATCACCAGAATTGCCACGATGCAATTCATGTCGACGGGAGACGACACCATTCTTTACCCCTGGGTTGGCGTGAATAGCGGTCATCACGGAATGGAGCACGGTTGGCGTGAGAGCGACCAAGCAAAGGCCGACTACGACGCCGTTCAAACCTGGCTCATGTCGCAAATCGCTGTCTTCATCAAGCGCCTCAAGAACACTCCCGAAGGCAACGGCAGCATGCTCGACAACTCGCTCGTGCTGGTCAATTCAGAGATGTGGGGCGAGCACACCGCCAGCCCCGTGATCGCGTTCATCGCAGGGAAAGCCGGAGGCCTCATCCGAAGTGGCAGAAACCTGGACGCCAGGGGAGCCGCCCATAGCAATTTGCTGCTCAGCATTATGAACACGATGGGCTTGCCCAACACCAACGTTGGCGATCCCAAATTCTGCTCGGGGCCGCTCAACTTGGCGTGACTTCGAGTACCCGAGCCAGGATAGATGAGATGAAAAGCCTGCGATTCCGCGATTGTTTGATTAACACCCCTCTCGTTCTAATCCTCGGCGGCTGCTCCGGCGAACGAGCGGATGTTATCAACGATGTCGGAGCGGTGCCCATGGTTGGCATGGTCCCCACCGTTGGCATGGATCCCAAACCCGCGCCAAGCAGTTCGTCGCCAGCTCCCAGCACTTCAGCGCCGAGTGCGGCGACTTCGGGGCTTCCGCCTCAGGCACTGAGAACGTGCACACCGAGCGCAGTGACCGCTATTGCCAGCCCGCAAATGAGCTCCGAAGGGGACGGCAAACGAACGATAGGCGACAAAGGTTACGTCGTAACGCCAGAGTTCACGGTGAACCCTGCGCTGCCCCACGGCGTCGTCAAGGAGTTCACCATGAACTCGGCGGACAGCAAGATCTTCCCCGGCGTGAAAGGACCCTATACG
>JBBSBI010000154.1:0-13145 GCA_038251425.1 Polyangiales bacterium | reverse complement strand
CTTTGCGGATCGCGCCCGCGCCCGGGTGGTGAAGCTGCAAGCGCTCGACGAAGCCACGCTCAAGCTTTGGTCGCTGTTGGTCGAAAAATCTTCCGAATATTTCTCGCGAGTTTATGAAAAACTTGGGATCTTGCTCACGCGTGCAGATATCCGAGGGGAAAGCTTCTACAACCCATTTCTGGAAGACACCGTGCGCGAGCTCACCGAAAAGGGCATCGCGCGCACCGACCAAGATGCGCTCTGCGTTTTCCCGGAAGGCTTTGTGGGGCGCGAGGGAGAGCCGCTCCCGCTCATTATCCGCAAGAAAGAAGGCGGTTACGGCTACGCAACCACTGATCTGGCCGCGATTCGGCAGCGCGTAGAGACGGAGCACGCGGATCGCATCTTGTATGTCGTCGGCAGCCCGCAGCAGCAGCACTTTGCGATGGTATTCAAGACCGCGGAAGCAGCCGGTTGGCTCACGCCCGAGGTAGCCGCAGAGCACGTAGGCTTCGGTCAAATCTTGGGCGCTGATAAGAAGATGTTCAAAACCCGCTCCGGCGACACCGTGCGTTTGATCGATCTTGTCGACGAAGCCATCGCCAGGGCCCAAGTCGTAGTGGCCGAGAAAAACCCAGAGCTCGGCGCAGACAAGACGCTTGAGGTCGCCCGCCAAATTGGCATCGGTGCGCTCAAATACGCCGATCTCTCGAACGATCGCGTCAAAGATTATGTCTTCGACTATGATCGAATGCTCTCGTTTGAAGGCAACACCGGGCCTTATCTGCAATACGCCCACGCACGCATCTGTTCGATCTTTCGGCGCGCGAATCTTTCAGCCAACGAAGCCAAGGGCCCAGTTCAAATCGAAGCACCCCAAGAACGAGCGCTCGCCCTGCACCTCTTGAGCTTTGGCAGCTGCCTGCAAAATGTTGCGCAAAGCCTGGAGTTGCAGCGCCTCTGCACGTACCTCTACGATCTGGCGACCTTGTTCATGGGTTTCTATGAGCATTGCCCCGTACTCAAAGCAGACACCGAGCCGACCCGTGATTCACGGCTAGCCCTGGCGGCCACCACCGCAACAACGCTCAAATTCGGGCTAAATTTACTGGGAATTGAAGCGCCGGAACGCATGTGAGGGCTTCGTAGCCACGGCCGTCGTGCAAGGTCATCAGGCAATCCAATGGGCCGAGCGAAGTCGACAGCAGGAGCTGGCCACGCACGTTCAAGTGCTCGCGAGTCGGGCGAAGGCGCCGATTGGAAAGCTCCCGAACGCCCGTATCTAGCTCCTCGAGTACCTGGGCAAGCTTGTCGAGATTTTCTGGGGTCGAACGCGGCACAATGTCCACATCCTGCGTCGTGATCGGCGCGCCGTGCACGACGGCCGCGGCACCGCCCACCAAGATGAACTCAATCCCAGCGGCGACCAGCGCCTGGAGCAGCCCCGAAAGGTCAGCGCTGGCTGGATGTGGCACGGCGAAGCTCAGTCAACTGCAGAGTTAACTTGGAAGCGTCATTCAAGCGTTCGAGCACGGTACGCCTGAGCGACCAGGCTAGGAGCGTGAGATCCACATCGTCAGCTGCTTCGAGCAGCAAGGGATCTCGGGAACGCACGAACTCCAGCACGGAAGAATTGTCAGGCTGCTGGCCGCTGGGCTGCATCGGGGCACCTTAGCATGAATTTTGATGCCGACACCGCTAACGGGCCCAGGCCAAGCGAGCCTTCATTCCGAAGCGCGTGCTCATGCCGACGGTCTTGCTCACAATGATGCCTTGTTCGTCCAAGAAATAGTTAGTGGGGAAAGCGCGGACCGCGTAAGCCTCGATCACCTGATCACTGGCCAGCAATACCGGGTAGCGAATATCGTTGGCCTTCACAAACTGGCGCAACTTGTCCACATCGTCAGCATCCGAGACCACGCTGATCACCACTTCGTTCGGGCTCGCCTTGACTGCCACATCATTCAGCGCACCAAATTCTTGCAGACAGACACCGCACCAAGTGGCCCAAAAATGCAAAAGCACGCGTTTGCCCCGAAAATCTTGCAAGGAAACGCTGTTCCCGGCTAGATCCCGCAGCACGAAGCCGGGAGCCGCACCTGCTAGCAGGCTTCGTTCATTGTAGGCACTCACCCCAAAATACACGCCCAGAACCAGTAGCGCCTGCAGCAGCCAACTTCGCCAACGATTTCGGCGCACCACTGAGGGCTTCGGAGCGCCTTGGTTCAACGCGGCTTCGCTTTCCGTTCCGTCTGCCTGACTGGTCAATGCTTCAGCATTCGCGGCGGTGGCTTCGGGTGCGGGGGTCGTGTCGTTCATGGGTTGGGCTTCTAAAAATGGGCAGCAAACGCCAGCAAAAGACCACGTGGCGCGCCACATTAGCATGCCGGAGCGAGTGCGCACCCATTGAGCCAACGTGGCCGAACCCGTGATCCGGCGCTAAGCGTTCGGTTTACTCGCTAGATGCCTACCCGCTGCAGCGCCGCGCAGCGGGCGCCCCTTTTTTTCGTTGGAAGATAGTAAGCATGCTTACTATCTTGTGTTCGACTTTGAGATAGAAGTACCGGCCAAGTTTAGTCGCACTTGGGGATGCTCAACCTCTTCTGCGCGGGCGCCGCGCCGGATCTCCACCACTGCTCACCTCAGAAAACGCCCAAGATCTACGCCGTCGGATCAGGGCCGAAACTCGCCCGAAACCCCTCCCATCGCAGAGTGCCCCAGGCTCGGTATAGGATGCGCCCCGAAACCACCCACCCGCGCAGGACCTTGAACATGGCAAGCACCCCAGCAAAAAGAAGACTTCGACTCGGCATGATTGGCGGCGGCAAGGGCGCATTCATTGGTGCTGTGCATCGCATCGCGGCACGCATCGATGATCGCTACGAGCTGGTTGCAGGAGCACTCTCTTCAGATCCGACGCGTGCCCGTGAATCCGCACTCGAAATTGGAATTGCTGAAGATCGCGCGTACGGCTCCTACGCAGAAATGCTCGAGAAGGAAAAGCGCCGCCCCGATTGCATCGATGTGGTGTCGATTGTCACGCCCAACCACATGCATTTTGCGCCTGCCAAAGCCTTCCTAGAGGCAGGCATTCATGTGATCTGCGACAAGCCACTCACCACGAATGTGGCCGATGCCGAGGAGCTGGCAGGAATTGTTGAACGCACTGGTCTCGTTTTCGGCGTCACGCATAACTACACCGGCTATCCCATGATTCGACACGCACGCGAGATGGTGCGAAACGGAGAGTTAGGCGCGCTGCGCGTGATTCAAGCCGAATATCCGCAAGGCTGGCTCGCGACCAAGCTCGAAGATTCCGGCCAAAAACAAGCCGCTTGGCGCACTGACCCGACGAAGAGCGGCCCGGGTGGCTGCCTCGGAGATATTGGAACGCACGCCTTCAACCTGGCAGCGTTCGTCACCGGCTTACGCGTGAGCGAGCTCTCCGCCGATTTGACAGCCTTCGTCCCCGGGCGCCAAGTCGACGACAACGTGCACGTGCTTCTGCGTTACGAAAATGGTGCGAAGGGCATGTTGTGGTCGAGCCAGGTGGCCATCGGTCACGAGAACGGTTTGAAGTTGCGCATCTACGGCGAAAAGGGCGGCTTGCTGTGGGAACAAGAGCACCCCAATCACCTCACGCACCAGCGCCTCAACCAAACGCCCGAGCTGCTCACGCGTGGCGGACCAGGGCTCGGCGCCGCTGCAGGTCACGCTACACGTATCCCTTCCGGACACCCCGAAGGCTACCTGGAAGGCTTCGCACAGATTTACACTGACCTTGCAGAACAGATCACGGCCGCCATCGAAAAACGCAAACCGAGCGAAACGGCGCTCTCGGTGCCCACCGTGAAGGATGGCCTGGACGCCATGCGTTTCATTCAAAAGACGATAGAATCCAGCCAAAATAACGGCAGCTGGGTGAAGGTCGGCTGAGGAGCGGGTTCTCGAATGTGGAGAAAAGCAGAGTCACGTGACACGAGCCCCCTGCGTCGTGGCGTTGGGCGGGGAAACGCATCGGAGGGAAGCTTGCGCAATTTCTTACTGTTGAATGTTCTCGGATCTTTGCTCTTGGCTGGGTGCGGTGGTGAGAGTCGTGAGAGCGTGGCGACGCTCCCACCCTCTTTGCATCTGCTCTCCAAGTTCGCTTCGGACCC
Source organism: Polyangiales bacterium (assembly GCA_038251425.1). Classification (GTDB taxonomy): domain Bacteria; phylum Myxococcota_A; class Polyangia; order Polyangiales; family Polyangiaceae; genus JBBRRP01. Next base: position 9,009 of record JBBSBI010000154.1, on the reverse strand, counting down.
GTTTCCTACGGACGCGGCTGCCTCGGACATCGCAGGCCCGTTCACAGCAATCGCCGGGACGAGTGACCATACTTGTGGAATTCGCTCAGATACCAGTCTCTGGTGTTGGGGTGATAATCGCCACGGCCAGCTGGGTTCCGGATCCGATGCCACGCTCAGCAATATTCCTGTCCGGGTAGTCGGCGACGCAGGTTGGGAAAAGGTCGTAACGTACCATGAACCCCGGAGCGGCACGTGCGGCATGCGGCTCGGAAAGGTGTATTGCTGGGGTGACAATCAGATGGGCGAGATTGATTCGGCTGATCACGCAACTCCGCGACTGATGCCCGGCGCAACCCTTGCGAGAGAGAAAGGCCTAGACCGTTTAGACCGTTGCTATGTTGAGACAGACCATTCACTTTGGTGCAATTATTCGGACAACTTCGGGGAGCTTGGCAACGGAGAGCCCCGCGAATCGGTGGTGGACCCGGTGCGGATTGGAACCCGCACGGATTGGCTGCAGGTAGTTCCAGGTTCTCATCATACATGTGCCAACACCCAGAACGGCGAGCTGTGGTGTTGGGGTTCCGATGAATTTGGGCAGCTGGGCATTGGGAGAAAGCGTCGTGTTGAGACGCCAGCGCTAGTTGGAGAAGGTTGGACAGGACTGGCCGTCGACAGTGATGGAACTTGCGGGCTAAAACAGGACCACATTTGGTGCTGGGGGCGCACCGCAACGATCACGCTCCCGCCGGAACCCGGAATGCCAATTGTCTATTTTTGGGGATCCACCTATGGTTTCCCGACTGAGACCCAAGTCTCGGCTGGACAGATCTGGAGTCGCGACGGCACGGTGTGCGCACTCAACGCAGGGAGCATCTTGTGTTGGGAAGCTGAAGGGGTTTCACGCTCCGGAGATCGCTACGGATGCGCAACTGGAGCCAACAGGCCACTCTTCTGCCTTGGGAGAACGGAAGCCGACCCTCGCTGGAAGACTGCGTCTCAGGCGCCCCACCACGTGTGCGCGATTGATCAGGCAGATAAGCTTTTCTGCTGGGGTACTGGTGCCGGCGGCCTTTTGGGTGTTGAGCCACAAGTGGATCAGACCACACCCCAGGCGGTCTCTCCTGCTCAAAATTACTCACTGGTTTCAGCAGGCACCAGCAGCACATGTGCTATCAGTACCCAACGCGAACTCTATTGTTGGGGAAACGGATCGGCCGTTGGGAATGGGCGTTTTGATGGTGAACCGCTTCCGGCGCGCATCACGCCTGACCTTTTTCTCCAGGTGAGTGTTCGCGATCACGCTTGCGCCGTGCGTGTCGACGGCGCACTCTTTTGCTGGGGTTCGAATGGATCCGGACAGCTTGGAGCCCCCGCTTTGCTCGGGACGAATTCCCCGCAGCAGGTTGGCACTGCGCTCGACTGGACTCAGGTCGAAGTCGGAGCTCGACACACCTGCGCCATCAATCGAGCCAAACAACTCTACTGTTGGGGGGAAAATTCGATTGGCCAGATCGGGATTGCCGACGCATGGGTAACGGAGCCCGTGCGCGTGTGGCCGCGTTAATTGTCAGAAACCGAGAACCTGCGTTGGGGAGAGACCTCCCCAGCGAGTTCCGTTGCCAAGCTGCCCATAGGCATTGGCACCCCAGCAAACAACCTTTCCATCCGCAAGCTGGGCGCACGAAGACCAACCGCCGGCACCAATTAACAATGTGGGTGGCAACGCCAAAGGGATGAAGCCCACGTCCCCCGTCTGTCCGGAGTAGTTAGCGCCCCAGCAGAACGCGACCTGTCCGTTCCAGAGTTCACACACATGCTCAGCGCCGAAGCTGATACTCAGACGTCGCGCACCCTGGTCGATGATGTCGTTCGGGTCGGGTGAATTGCGTTCTTGTACCCAGTTCCCCCAACACCGAATTCTCGAATCTGCGGCCAACGCACATCCTGAATTTTGCGCGACACCAAGAGCTTTCAGAGGCAACCCACCGGCAGGTAGCGCGAGGCGCGCTGGAGGCGGTTCCTGGGCCGCGTCGAGCGCTGAATTGAGTCCGCCAGGCCGAGCCCCCCAACACCAGACGCTTTGGTCGACGAGCGCTGCACAGGCTTCACTGAGTTCAACGCCCACTAAGGTCGCTTCGCCGGGCAGGCTGATGGGCACCGGAGTCTCGCCCGCGACCACGTGGGACTGAAGCAAACCGTTGGAATTATCACCCCAGCACCAAACACTGCCCTCCCGCTTCACGACACACGCCACTCCGCCAAACGCGGCCAGATCGATCACGTTTGCCTCGAGCCCAGGAACCACTGTGGGAACAGTGTTCAGTCTTCGGCCAAACACCTCGCCGACCGGAGCTCCCCAGCACTCAACGGCTCCCGTGGCCATGAGCGAGCAAGTGAAGCCGTCACCAACGGCGAGCTTGGTTGCGGGACCATGCAGCCCTTGAACTTCCGCAGCGCCTAACTGAAAATCGGCATAGCCCGCGCCAAGCGGATCACCATCTGCGATGGCTCCGGCGCCCCGAAATCCCCAACACTTCGCAGAGCCGTCGCTCAAAAGTGCACAGCTGTGTTGCCCTCCAATTGCAAACTGTTGGATGAGCATCGGTTTCTCAGGCGAACTGCACCCCGCAATCGTGATGACTGACCCAATCACAAGAACCCATAGTGCGCTTTGGCTTGAGCGAATCATTGCTACTCAAACTCGACAATGCCCTGGCGCACCCAAATCACTTCGTTATTCCAACAATATTGGCTGTCCGCCCCCATCAATCCCCACTCGACATAGTACTCCCCGTGCAACAAATTGGGCTCCCCCACGCAGAAATTCGAGTAGGGGCGAGGCTTACCATCGAGCCAGGTGAAGCTACCGTCCCCGCGTTCGTCCCACATGCCAATCCACTTGTGCGGCCCAAAATAGCGCCCGAGCATCAGGTTCTCTTCTGCGTCATCGATATACACCAGGTGTCCCCCCATCTGCTCAGCCGCAGCTTTAGTGTCAAGGAAGGTATCTAGCAGCGGCGTTACGGTGTAAGCATGGCCGCTGCGTGGGTCGATCACAGGGTCGCAAACCACTCCCATGTACAACGAAGCGAGCCGCCCTTCGTGCACCTCGACTTCAGCGACTGCGGTGGGGCAGCGCTCTTCAACGGTGCCGGACGCGTTCCGCACCGAGGCACAGATCCAGTAGCTACCTGCCTGCAACGTGAGCAGCTCCGAGGCACGCGCCAATGACCCTGGAGGTCGCGAAAGAGCTCCATATTCACCGACCGACGCGGGCCCTTTGACTTGGCCGACCGCGGAAGCATCGCAGGCGCTACCCGCTTGGACAGCCACGTAGCTAACCTCGACGCCGCCATACAGTGGCGCGACCACCGACGCTATTTTTAGCTGCCCGTTTCCAGGTCCAGGTTCCCCGCCGCAAGCCACCAGCAGCGACATCGCCCAGAACACAGGAAACAGTTTTGACCTCAGACCCGCCACGCATCCCTCGTAGCGCGCCGGTTTCCTCCCCACAAGTGTTCCACGCAAGTTCCACGCGCATTGACCCCAGGTAACGCCGACGCCGTTCCCGCCCCGGGCCGGACCGCCATGGAATTGCGCGGCCGGCTGGGGCACGATCAGGCACGTTGATGAACGACCTCTCCCCGATGAAGACAAAATCAGCGATGGTTCACGTGAAAAACCTGCTCCGGGTAGTCGCGTCGACGCTCGCGATCGCTTGCGGTCACGCTGATCGCCTGCCTTCTCACCCGTCGCTTCAAACGTCGCCGATAACCCACCCGGTGCCCACGCACACGCCAGCCGAAACCCTCATCCCGGTGGTGCTCGTTTCCGATCCGGGTGTTCTCGCGTCACTCTCGAAGGCTGGCTTTGACGCCGGCTCGATGATTGCTGGGCAGGCGGGGGAAAGCACTCAGGCACTCGCTAGCTCGGTTGCGTACCGCGCGCTCATGGATGTCGTCGCCAAGGATCTTGCCGCAGACCGGCGCTCAGACCCATCTTTAGGCGTGGGAATGCGTTTCGCACATCGGCAATTCGATGTGCGTTGGTTAAATTCAAAGGCAACCCATTTCGAACTGATCGGCGTCGCGAATCGGCTCGATCGGCGTCCGTTTGCGCCAACGCACTGCGGTGAGGTGCGGTTCATTTATCGCCTGGCCTATCGCTTTGAGACGAAGGTGGGGCCAGTCGCTTCGCGTCTCCCGATGACAGTGAATGTCGTGTCCTTACAGCAGCCCGATGCCACGGGCAGCTGTCAACAAGTCGCTCGTTCCTGGCTTCAACCCGGAAAACTGATTGAGGGCGAGCAGGCCGCATGGTTGCTCGCGGATAACGGCCCACTTACTAGAGCACGACAAACCAGGTGGAAGCCCAAGTCGGTTGAGCTCAATTTCCAAAGCGTTCGTTGGCCGTCGACAGTTCGACCCGCAATGGCTGGGCACGCGGAATATGTGCTCAGGGTCTTTCGGCGCACAGAGCAAGCGCCATTTCTGGTTCCGACTCCCCTTGAGAACATGCCTGACGTGGCTCGGCTCAACCAGTCGCAAGAACTACGCAACAAGCTAACAACACTGCTCACCTCGAAGAATACGCTCGAAGCGCTCGACGCTGGAACGCTCGTGTTACCAGAGGAATTCCTCGCGACACGCGCCGTCTCCGTGTCACCGCACGGCCTCGCACGTCGCGCCAATCGGCCATTTTCCAGCCTATTTTCACCCAAGACCTTCGCGGGAGCGGACCTCACTTCGTATGCGACTCTGCCGACGCCTGAAGGACTCTTGCGTCGCCTCGATGCGATCTCTTGCCCAGGCTGTCACCAGAGCCGCAGCATCGCAGGTTTTCACCTTCTAGGCGTCGAGCCTAAAGATGATACGGTGGATGCACTCGAAATTCCAATGTCTCCTCACTTGCACGCAGAGTTGGAGCGAAGAAAGCCTTATGTTGAGGCTCTCGCGGCAGGCAAAGCTCCCAATGAACGTCGAGCTTCGCCCGAGCACACACTCATGGACAACGGCCCGGGCGCTCGCTGCGGGCTCGGGGATCCGAGCTTCGCGGCATGGACTTGCGCGGCCGGGCTCCGTTGCGTCGGACATTTTGATTCCGAGGTGGGCGAGTGCGAGCCCATGACTGGGCCGAGCGTCGGCGATGCCTGCGAAAGCGGCCCCATCAGCGCCAACATCAATCCCCGCAAGGACAGCGCGCGTCTGCTTGGAAAGGCAACCTGTGGCGGTGGCGGCGTGTGTGAAGAAAATGGCGTTGGCTTCCCCGGCGGGCTCTGCTCAGGCCCCTGCGCGAGAATGCCACCTCAAGCCACCTGCGGTGGGATTGCACTGCTCACGGAATTCAACGCCTGCTTGGCCGCACAAATTCCCTTTGAACGCTGCGTGGCTGAACACACGCGTCCCGGAGCGCTCCGCGCCTGCGATTTCCACCATCCCTGTCGCGACGACTATGTCTGCGCACGCGGCGCTAGCGGCGGCATGTGCATTCCGCCGTATTTCACATTTCAGCTGAGAATTGATGGCCATCCGATGTGACCTTGTAGCCACTTGACCGACGCAGCCCAGGTCGCTCATCCTTGGGCGCGTGAGCTACTTCGTCTACCGCGTTCAGATGCCTTGCACGGAGTGCGGAGAGGCCGTGATGCTGGAAGGGCCGAACCTCCAGGTACAATGCCAAGCTTGCCATTCCTTGCTTGAAGTTGAAGCGGCACTCTGGAAGAGCATCTTAGGTTTTCGCAATTTTGCTGCGGAGCTTGGAATTGTCCCCGGAAAGACGCGCGGCAGTTCGCTCACCTCAGGCGAGTTCAAGTTCTTGATTCGATGGGGTCCTGAAGCGCCCAGCTGTGCAGCCTGCGGCGCCGTGCTCCAAGCCGATTCAGTCCCTTCTGGTGCCGCCGGCACCTTGAGTTGCGTGTGCGGGTCATCCATTCCAACCTCAGCAGTACCCGCCTGGTTAACAGCCGTGGAGCCGCTGGCGCTTCAAGTTTTTGGAGCACCTTCGGGAGCGATTCCCACCGGCGAAACGCTCAAGACGGCCGATGCGCTCCGACCGGTGCTCTTCACGTGCCCACAATGTGGGGCCAACCTCAAAGTAACCGGTGAGGCGCAGCGCGTGCTCACCTGCAACTACTGCGACACCGATGTGTATTTGCCAGATGCGCTCTGGCGCAAGCTTCACCCGGTGCGAAAGCGCTCGTCATTCTGGGTGCGCTACGCGACCTGAGCTACGCTGCGTCTCATTTTGAGCCGGCTCACAGAGGTCTGTGAAGCAGTCACTCATTTCGGCCGTTCTAGAAGCTTAGAAGGAGCCGTTTTGCTGCGTGCTTCCAGGTTTTGACTCCGTTGTTTTGTACTGCACTTAGAAACCGGCTGCTGCGTGGGTTCGTCACGGTGTGCTGTACTTTGTCGTGTAGCAGTAGCGAGCTTCCACCGTTGCACGTTGAGCGAGTTGATCCGCCACAAGGTGACCCACGGATAGCTACACAGGTCAAGATCAACGGCAGCGCCTTCTTCGCAACCGTGCACGTCGATCTGGACAGCGAACGTGTACCGACGCCGAACGAGCAATTCAGAGCACGCCTCGGCAACGTAGACCTAACGGACGTGACGCTACTGAATTCAAATCAGCTCAACGCGGTCGTGCCAGCTATGCTCCCGTTTGGTCACTATTCCTTGCAGGTGTTCGATCCGCGTGGGCGAAACGCCATCCTAGCCAATGCGTTTGAGGTGATCTCTAAAACCGCCAGCAGCGCAGGGGGTTTTGGTGGAACATCAGGCGGCTTCGGGGGCGCTCCTGTGAGCGGTGGAGCGGCCTCCGTCGGCGGCTCCGGAGGCAGGGGCAATTCGGGCGGCTTCGGCGGTACCAGCACGAACGGCACGGGCGGCACGAACGGCACGGGCGGCGCGAACGGCACGGGCGGCGCGAACACAGGCGGCACAGCCGTCACGACCGGTGCAGGCGGCGCGGGCGCGCTTCCTCCAGGAACCCTCGCATCCAGCTTCAGGGATGACTTTGAAGCTGGTATCGTTAACCCGGAATGGCTGGCAGTTTCGCCGGGAGTTGGGTGTAACGCAACGGAGGCAAACGGTTACTATTCCTTCAAGCTTGCAGATGTCGACCGCTGCTCTTTGACGACGCGCACCGCGTACGATCTAAGAAACGATTCAGTGAGCCTCTCGATTTCGTCGATCACCAATTTCTACCCTCCGTTGAAATTCTTCTTCGGCATTGTCGATGCGGGTGGAAACTTCGCCGAGCTTGCCTTTCAAAACGGCGAATTCGTCTCTTCCTACCGCGTGAATGGGACGACGACGGTCCTCAATTCTGCCTACAACCCTGCACCCCAATACTGGCGCATTCGCGACGCGAACGGCACGCTTTTCCTGGAAAGCTCAGGCAGTGGAACCAGCTGGGATATCGAGCAAAGCTTCCCGGAGCCGTTTGATGTGGCGCGCGTTCAGGTGTCATTCGGCGTGGATATCCAGGCAAAGCTCCCGCAAACCATCGCGATCAGCGTTCAGGCCTACAACACGTTGCAGTAGCCGGCCTTTTTTTGCAGCAACTCCGATTTTCTCGAAGGCCAAGCAGATTGCCGCTGACAATCTGGGACGAAACGACTAGCGTCTGAACCCCTGACGAATTCGTTCACTTATTTTCCCTTCATTCTGAGCTCGCCCCATGACCGCATCTGAAACCGAACGCCGCGAATCGATCCTGGGGGCAGCCGAACGCCTCTTTTGCCACTACGGCTCCAGCAAAACGACCATCGGCGATATTGCCAAAGAAGTCGGCATCGGCGTGGGCAGCGTTTACCTGGAGTTTGACTCGAAAGACGACATCGTGCTCGAGCTCACCCGTCAACGGCACCGCGATGTGCTTGAGGCGATGCGTCAAGCCGCGCGTGAAGGAACGTTTGCCGAACGGCTCACCCGCATGCTCTTGGCGCGCACTCAGATCCTCTACAAGTTTGCAGAGCTTGGGACGCATTCCTGTGACCTCGTGCAGTGTGAATCTGAAACGCCCAAGCACTGGGGTGCCACTTCCTCGGATGAGGAAGTGACGTTGATCGCGGCACTGATTGAGCGCGGCGGTCGCGAAGCAGAATTCGCCATGCACAACCCGCGAGCCACGGCCGAATTAATTCTGCGTGCTTGCGCGAGCCTCACGCCTCCGTTGCTCTTCCGACATAAAGAACGCGACGCGATGCGTGCAGTTCAAGATCTCGTGAGCCTCTTGCTCAACGGCATTGTGGCTCGCCCGCGAGTATCGGCGACGGCAGCATCCAGCTCTCCCCGACGCCAGCGTTTCGGCAGCCGCTGAAGAGAGCATTGGGCAGTGCTTTTGGTTTGGGAAGCCCCAGCAGGTAACTATATTTTCGGGCCTTGACTGGGTGTTGAAGCGATTTACGTTTCGTTCATCATTCAAGCCACCCCCTTTGAGCTGCTGGTTTCCTGGGCTTTCCGCGTCCGCAGCTCTCCATGAAAGGTCCGATTTCGATGTTACGTGATGGCGCTCCGGTTCCCCAAAATCCCTTCCCCGTGCTCGCGTTGCGTTCGGGGGTCGTTTTTCCTGGCACAACGCTGACCCTCACGGTCGGGCGGTCGAGCTCAATTGCCTTGATTCGCAAACTACACATTGGAGATGTGATCGGCGTCGCCACGCAGCGCTCCGCCAACACTGTGGAGCCTCAAGCAGAAGATCTTTTCGAGACGGGTAGCTTTGCTAAGGTTGTTCAGATCGTGCGCCAAAGTGACACGCGCTTTCAAGTGGCACTTGAGGGTCTCGGGCGTGCGTCGTTTTCAAGCTTCTCGGCTGATGGCGCCTTCTTGGAAGCTCACGGCGAACTCATGCCGGAGGTGCACGGGGACACACCCGAGGCAGAGCTTTGGGCTGAACAGCTCGCGCAGAAGGTTTCACAAACTTTGTCGCACAACGGAGGCGCGCTGAGCGAGCAAAACCTCAAACATCTGACGCCGTCTGAAGCCGCCGATCGCGTCGCCTCCATGCTCCCTATCGAAACAG
>JBBSBI010000153.1:0-13294 GCA_038251425.1 Polyangiales bacterium | reverse complement strand
GAAGCTTTCTGTGGAGCTGCCCGCTCGCACTGCTCTTGCTTCTGGCCTTGCCAGCTTCGTCAGCGCCGAGCCCGCGAGGGATCCTTCTGGCGCTCGTGTCGGGTGCAATCGCTTCGGCTCTCGGTTATGCGATTTGGTACCGTGCCCTGCCACGCCTGGCGGTCACGCACGCAGCCGTCGCCCAGCTCTGCGTGCCCGTGATTGCGGCGCTTGGCGCCGTGATATTTTTGGATGAAACGCTCAGCCTGCGATTGCTCATTTCAGGGGCCGCGATCCTGACGGGAGTGGGATTAGTGTTAACAACGCGGCGCCGCGTCAGCGCTTAGGCTGGATGCCCGCATTCCCACTGCACTGGCAAACGCCGCCGGAGTCGGGCTTCTGGAGCAGCGTGTTGCCTCCGAAGACAGGCGTGGCTATGCCTGCGGAATGCGTTGGCTCTGGGTTTCGTGCGTGTTTGGCGCTTTGGCTGTGGCTTTTGGCGCGTTTGGAGCGCACGCGCTGAAGTCCCGCCTGTCGGCAGACATGCTGGCCGTCTACGGCACTGCCACCCAGTATCACCTGGTACACGCTGTGGTGCTGTTCGCTGTCGCGCTTTATGCACGAGCGACAGGCGCGTCGATCACCCTGCCGTCTTCGCTATTTTTGGCTGGGATCGTGCTCTTCTCTGGTTCTCTGTATCTGCTCGCCATCACGGGCAATCGGGCGCTCGGCATGATCACGCCGTTGGGAGGCCTGTGTTTCATTGCCGGCTGGCTCAGTTGCGGCTGGTGGCTTTCGCAACGTTAATCCGAAGCGCTATCCAGGCAAGAAGCCTGGGCGCAGCCTCGGAACCTACCACGAATGCCCCAGGCAACACCCAATAGCACCAGCCCGCGCTATTGTGCTGATCAAGATAAATGTAGATTAACACCAACATCAGGGCTGGCCCCAAACCTAAGATACCCGCCACTAAGCGCCGGCCTCGCGCCCAGCGCGACCCAAGCCGCACTGAAATCCACACGAGCACCCAAGTAGAAACAATCACAAACGGAACGCGCCCAGCGAACTGGTTCGTTGTGGGTCGACCCCAGGAACGAAGCCCCGAGACAGAAGCTTGGCGCACCCGGAGCGAGCTTTCGGGGAAGCCCTTGCTTTTCACCAGCAGGCGCAGCTCCGTGAACTTGAACCCGCGCAGATCGTCGCTTGCTTCAAGGCTGCGCGCGCTGAACGATGCCCCAAGCGCGCCCAGCTTGCCTTGAATCTTCGGGACGGCACCCTGACAAGTCCACGTGAGCCCGACAATCGGGATGGTGACTTCGCGATCCGCCGTCTGAAAACAACTCTGCTGACCTTCGTCCACGAGCCGCTGAACCAGCCGACCTGGCGCCTCGGATTCTTCGTAGCCACGACTCAAGATCACAGCTTGAAGCGATCCAATTGTGACCAAAAACGCTCCCATCAGCACCCAGTGTCGGGCGCCGTCGCCGGCGCTGAACCAACCCAGGCCAAGCGGGACGGCCAGCAACGTCGTCCACTCAAACGCGTGAAAGAGCAGCGCCCGCAGGAGGGGCCACAGAACTCCCGGAGGTACGCTCGCCCACCACGGCATGAGCCGAGCGACTAGCAATCCGGCGCAGACCACACCCACCAACAGGCTGCTCGCGAAGATCGACAGCATCGCGTGCACGATGGGCCGCATCCACGGAGTCTATCGCTTCCCGGGACCTGCGTCGCGCCAGGGCGGGCGTAAACTCCGCCACCAACCGATCCGACCAAACAGCCGAATCGCCTGTTCGCCTTCAATGGTGGCCTCGGGCCTTCCCAGACGAAACGCAGATGATATGCTCAGGAGCGATAACTGTTGCCTGGCAGCAGAGTCTTTGGAGATCCCATGAGAAGAGCCCACTTTCTGGCAGCCTTGAGCTTGCTGGTTGCAACTGTCCTACCGCACTCTGCCTCGGCAACTGGCGTCGCTGAAGCGTCGCCGACTGGCAAGGGCATCACCGGCGGCGCACTTTTGGGTGGTGAACTCGTGCTCGTAGTGGAGGCGGCGGCTAACGTAAAGCCGGGCTGGGCTTATCTCGTTGGAGGTGCGGCGGGAATGGTTGGCGGCGGCGTGGGTGGGTATTTTATTGAACAATCCGCCAGCGCCAAGGTGAACATGTTCATGTTTGTTGGCGGTTTGGCCTTGGCCATCCCAACCACGGTCTTCGTGCTCAATGCGCGCGCTTATGAGCCTCCGGCAAGTGACTTGCAGGATCGTGGGCCCGCGGATGAGCCTGTCGCCGAGCCACCGCATGCGCAGTTAGAAAAGAAGCCCACGGGCGCTGTTTCCCGCCCGCTTGAACGGCGCCTCGCGACCGCGACTCTCCCGCCCGCGCTGCTTGGCGTCGGAGATCAGCTGACGCTGAGCATTCCCGCAATTGAGTTCTCGCCTGTTTTTACTCGAACTGAGCTGGCTCAGTTCGGTGTGGCGCAACAAACTCAGTGGAATCTTCCCGTCCTAAACTGGATTTTCTGAAGCTTCGATAACCGGGGTTTCGTCCGCTCGGACTGCCATCCGAACGGCCGAAGGTGTGTGTCACGTGTGCGCGGGTGTGCCGCGATCTCCGCTTGATAAAATCTCTGCACGCGCAGGTTCACGCGTTGGCCCCCTTTGTTCACAAGAATACCTGCCGTAACATACTAAATCTGAGTGTTATCACTCGCGTTGTAGCTCCCATCCCCCACTATTGACCCGCATGGCACAACCAGCACCCCGACCCACCCGCACCAAAGCCAGCGATGATCCAGCTCTGGGCAAAGTCATTGCCGGCCGCTACCGCCTCGAAGCTCGGATCGGTGAAGGCGGCATGGGCATCGTCTATCGCGCCCGACACGTGCTCATCGACCGAGTCGTGGCCGTCAAGCTGATCCGCCCTGATCTCCGCGGCGAAACGCACCTCCGCGCATGGATGCTCAGGGAAGCTCGCGCCGCCAACCGCGTGGACCACGCGCACATCATCGACATCCACGATATCGGTGAAACCGACGATGGCGAGCTCTACTTGGTGATGGAGTACCTGGTGGGCACGGCGCTTTCGACGGAGATTGGGCGCGGGCAAATGCCCATTCAACGCGCCGTTGATATCCTTGAGCAGATGGGCGCGGCACTTTCGCGTGCACACGATTTGGGCGTGGTTCATCGCGATCTCAAGAGCGATAATATTCTGCTCACTGCACGCGGTGGCCGAAAAGATTTCGTGAAGATTCTGGACTTCGGGTTGGCCGCGTTGGCGCACGATCCGAGGCTTGCGCCCAAGGGGGCCGTCTTTGGTACCCCCGAATACATGTCTCCGGAGCAGGCCCGTGGTGAACAAGCGGGGCCGCACTCCGATCTCTACGCACTCGGCATTCTTTTCTTCGAGATGCTCACCGGTCAGCTGCCGTTTCGCGCCGCTGATAGAGATACGCTCTTGGAAATGCAGCGCACAGCTCCCGCCCCCAAGCCTTCCAGTCTCCGGAAGGATTGCCACCCGGATGCGGAGCGCATCATCTTGCGCTTGCTGGAAAAAGAATCCCGCAAGCGCTACCGCGACGGCCATCATTTGCTCGAAGAGCTGAAGGCCCTGCAACGTTCGCTCCCGAACACCACTTCCTGGGAAAAAGAGGGCACCGAATCGCCCGCCATCCCTCCTCCGCCCCCGCCGTCGCGCTCGGCCGACGTTACCCAGTGGGCAACCCGAGCCGGCTTTTTTGCACGCATGGTCTCACGCGCTCATCCATCGGGCAGCATTCCGCCGGAGGTAGGTTCTGCGCTCAGCCAGCTGTGGGACGTCGCTGCCAAAGCGAATGGTCTTGAGGGCGCGCTGGCCAGCCACACTCGGAAGCTTGAGGCGCTCGAAAGAAGAGGGCGCGCGCTCCGCGCTGAAATTGGGCGCAAAGTAGAAGAGCTGGCTCAGGAGGAATCGCGCTCGCTCCGCGAAGCCGCCGCGTACCAAGAAGAGGAGAATCAAGCGCAGCTTGAGGCCGATGCCGCCGAGCAAGCCGGGAAGCTGAAGCTCGCCGAGGCCAATCAAGCCGAGCGAGCAGGCACGGGAACCCGAGCTATCTATGAGCAAGCAGGCGCCGCAGCTGCCTTGATCGAGGCTCGAAAGCAATGGCTGTTAACCCGGAGACAGCGCCGCGAAGGCCGCGAGAAAGTGGCTCGTGATTTGAGGCGACAGATCGAGGATCTGCGCGTGCAATTGGCCCGTTACGCCGAAGCTCTCGAAGAAGATCTCGCACTCGGCCGTGAGAAAGTGGCCACCAAAACCCGTGAAGGTCTCACCTTGGAGAAGGATTTTCACGACGCTTCCACCACGCTCACCGCTCATTTGAATGGTAAGCCCGAATGCCGCGATCTGATGACGCAGCTGATGGAACTGTCAGCGCAGCCCCCAGCCCCGCGCAAGAGTTCAGCCAACGGCGGCTGAGCTTGGTTCAGCTCAACTTGGTTCAGCTCAACCGAGTTGAGCTCAGCCGAACTTCGACAACCGGGTGCGCAGGAAGGAGCTCAGCTTCGTCAAATTGCGCACATCGCGCGCGAAGCTCGGCGGCTCGAACGAATCGGCCCAACTCTTGAGCTCCGCCAAAAACTCTTCACGTACGGCAGCCTCTGCGAGGATCGCGTCGACGCTTCGCCCACGCACGGTCACCGTATTCACACCCAAAACGTAGGCCTCGAGCCGCGAATAATCCTCTCCCAAAAACTCACGGATCAGCTGCGATTCTTCGCTCAGCCTCGTGAGCACATCACTCTTGCCTTTGAGCTCTTGCGGGAGGCCAGCGACGGCAACGCGCAGCACAAAGGCGTCATCAACGAAGCCAAGATCTTCAATCCCATCCGGGATCAGATCAAGCGAACGAAACAGGTAATTCAACGCGCCCGCCAAGGTGCTTGCCGCTGGCGAATCAGAACCCACCTCAATCAGTACGGCGGCCAGGCCTCGCACATCCTCGGGCAGACGTTTGAGCCAAATCGGAAAAGCGTCCAGAAACTGTGTTTGCTGAGGAGTCATGGTAAGCGCCTCTTCCTAGCATTTCTAACCGGCACGCCGAAAGTTCAAAATCCCTCACCACACAGCAAACGCAGCACATTTTTGCTGAAGATATCGCGAACGCTCGCTTCGCTCAATCCAGCCTTGAGTAGCGCCTGCGCCAGGTGCGGATAGCTGGCGGCGTCGGTCAAGCCAACCGCCGGACGAATATCACCTTCGAAATCAGAACCGAGCGCAACGTGGCGTTCCCCAACCACAGAGACCGTGTACTTCACCTGGGCAACCACGTCATCGAGTGTGGCGGGCCTGCCGCGAACCACGAAGGGCTGATGAAAATTCATGCCCACCACGCCGCCCGTCTTGGCAATGGCACGCATCAGCGCGTCCGTCAGATTTCGCGAATTCTTGGCAAGGGCCCGTGCGTTAGAATGCGTGGCTATCACCACCACGCCAATTTCTGCCGCGTATTGGGTCGCTTCCTCGATCGCTTCATCGGATGCATGAGAAACATCGATCAGTCCGCCAACTTTGGCAATTTGACGCATCACCGCCCGGCCTCGCTGCGTGATGCCAAAATCATGTGGCACCGCCGCAGAACTCATGAGCGCGTTATTCTCGTTGTGCACCAGGCCAAAAATTCGCACGCCCCGCACTGCCCACTTGGCGATGTCTTCGGGCCCAAGTGGGCCAACACCTTCAAATGAAAACCATGTCTTCACACGCCCCGGACGCGCGTAGCAGCCCGGCGGCATGAACACCGGATGCTGGATCAATTGCTCAAAAACGCGCGCGTAGCTCAGCTCAAAATCGGACAATTGACGCCCCGTCGTGCGCACGCGTTGAGGCACAAATAGCGGCAAAACAACGCCTTCCAATTCGCCGCTCGTGAGCTTATTCAACGAGAATTGGCCCGAGCCCTCGTTGAACGCCCGCCCTTCATAAACAAATTGGTAAGGAAGATCGACATGAAGATCCACCACTTGGAACACACCGGCGTCGGCTTCTGCTCGTCTGCCAATGGCCCCCAAAACAGCCACCGCCCCCAACAGGAGGCCAATCCAAGTAAAGAGCGGGCGCAGCATTCGACTCACACATGCTAAGCCTTGGACACTCGGAAATGAAAGCGGTCTGCGTATTTGGAGGAGCACGCGAAGGTCGCAACCCCGCTTATGGTAACGCCGCCGAACAGCTCGGAGCCCTCATCGCCCAGCGCGGTTGCGGTCTCGTCTACGGTGGCGGCAGCATCGGCCTGATGGGCCGAGTTGCCAACGGCGCGCTCAATGCAGGTGGAAACGTCACCGGTGTCTTGCCAAAGGCATTAGCAACCCGCGAGGTCATGCACACCGAACTGAGTGAGTTGTGCGTGGTCGAGAATATGCACGCGCGCAAAGCTCTGATGGCAGAGAGAAGCGACGCCTTTGTGGCGTTGCCAGGTGGGTACGGCACGCTCGAAGAGCTACTTGAGGTGATCACCTGGGCGCAGCTTGGCTTCATCCACAAGCCCGTCGGGCTGCTCAATGTTGCCCATTTTTTCGATCCGCTGCTCGCTGTCTTCGATCACTCCGTAGCCGAAGGTTTTGTCTCACCTGAACAACGCGAGCTGATCCTAGTGGAAGCCGAGCCCGAGCCATTGCTTCAAGCTCTCGCCGCTCGCCAAGCCAGCGCCTCAGGCAACGAATTCTTTTCGGCCGCGCTCACCTGACGAGCACGTCCCAGCCCATCAGCTCACCGCCACAATACTCACCACCACAATGCTCACGCGTACGACGGCGCGTTGCCCGCTCGCCACTTGATACTGCACCCTACGCTCGGACGCTGTTCCTCTATTGAGGGCTTCTCTGCAAGCATGAGCGACACAGCTTCCCGAAGGTTCTTCCCGGTGACGGAGATCCCACTATTTGGCCGACTTGCATCAAATTGGCCGTGATACGTGAGCTTGTGCGCTGCATCAAAGAGGTACAAATCGGGAGTGCATGCCGCCCCAAATGATTTGGCAACCTCCTGCGTTTCGTCAAACAGATATGGGAATTCGTAACCTGCGCTGGCGGCTTCTTCCGCCATGAAATCAGGACCGTCTTGGGGGTGCGTCTGCTCATCATTCGAACTGATCGCGACAACATCCACTCCCACGCTGGCACACCAACGTGCGAATTCCGCAAACTCAAGCCGAATATGCTTCACGTAAGGGCAATGATTGCAGAGAAAGGCCACCACCAACCCTGCGCCCTGCTGCGCGTCAGAACGCACGAGTTCGCCCGAGACCGCATCGGGCAGCTCAAAATGCGGCATCGCCGCGCCCCTGACCATTTCACCGTTTCCGCTGACCATGCTTGAGCTATAGCCCAAGCGCGACCCTCATGCCTAGTTCAAGCGCAGGGGCAAGCTGAGTGTTTCTTCAGCCACTGACTTCTTATACAGCCAGGCATAAGTTGCCCGACTCGCTAGCACGCGCTTGGTGTAACGCCGTGTTTCGTAAAATGGGATCAGTTCGACCCAGACGTCGAAGTCAACTCCAGGTTTCGCCTCTTTCCACTGCCGGGATCGGGACGAGCCCGCATTGTAGCTCGGGATCGCCAGCAGGGGATTTCCGCTGAATTCAGCGCTCAATTTAGCCAAAAGTGTCGTGCCCAGCCGAATGTTCAGCGCGGGTTTCAGCAGGGCCTGAGCACCAAACGGCAGACCTTGCGGTTCAGCGACCATCTTGGCGGTGGGTACGATCAGTTGCATCAAACCAAAGGCATTGGCTGGGCTCTTGGCTTCCGGATCAAACGCGGATTCCTCGCGCATGATGGCGTAGGTCAAAAATTCTGGGGTACCGCTCCTTTTCGCCTCACGCTCTACCACGTGCCCAAAAGGCGTCGGGAAGGCCAGCTGCCACGCCTGCTCCCAATCGCCTGCGGGCCAGTGCTCCAGCCAGTCCGTGAGCAGCCCACGTGCAATGTTGTTTGCTAAGCCCGCCGCACCCGCTTTGTTATAAAGCAGGGCCACGCCCCAAAGTGCCCCCGGCGAAGCTTCCGCACGATCGAGACCTAGCTCTGCAAGTTCTCTCCGTGCCCATTCCACCTCCCCAACCCCTAACAACTCCATCGCACGCAGGAATCCGGGAGCAGAATACTCCGGCCGGTCTTCAAAGTAGAACGGCTGATCTTGGGCCCGCGCGCGCGCATGGGCCAACGCGCGAGCGGCCCGCGCTCCATCCGTTGCTCGTAAGCGAGAGTAGGCGTGCAACATGTAATAAGAAAGCGGCAGCTCATCGATGATAGCCTCGTACTCGGCCAGGCCGCGGGCGAGCTCGCCAGTCTCGATCCAGGCGCGCGCACTGAAGTAACGTTCCCGACCAGCAAATTCTTGGCCGCGCCCCCGATCTTCATGCTTTGCCCGTTCGCGGACTCGGTCGAGCGTTGCGGCCGCAGCGGACCAGTCATTCTTCTCGATTCGACTCAGGGCTAGCGCAAAGACACCATCCAGCATCAGGTCGCCCTCGGGGTAGTCGTCGACGATCGTGCTGAGGAGCTCGACGAAGCGCGCATCCGAACCCAGCTTCTGGTAACTTTGCGCAGCACGCAGACGTGCATCATCCGCCAAGCTGCTCTCGGGCGTCTCTCTTTCGAGTTGTTCATAGGTTCGCGCTGCCACGGCGTGGCGGCCCGCGGCTGCTGCATACTTCGCAGCCAAATACAGTAATTTTGCCCGCGAATCACGATTTCCCTGGCAGAAGCGTACGGGATCAGTGAGCAGATCTGCCGCTTTGCTATAGTCGTTGGTGCCAGCCAACGCTTTCGCATGGAGCACGCTGACGTCACACCCCAGCTCCCCAAAACGGGCAGCGGGCTTCAACCCTTTGGCCAGCTCCGTTGCCGATGCGATCGCGGGCTCAAACAATCGGCGCTGCACCAAGACGGCCAAGGAGACGTGCAGTTCTTCTACGGACGGCTTTTCGGGAGCAGCCACCTGCGCTTCCAATAGGCGGCTGATCGCCTGCTGAATGAGCGCCTCTGCGCGCGCGGTGATGCTGTTATTGTCTGGTGCCAAGCTGATCGCTTGACGCGCCGCCTGGATCGCTGCCCGGAGCTGCTTCTCAAGCTCATCTGCCCGAACTCCTTCGCCACCGGCTCCACCCGCGTGCATTCCAGTGCTGGAACTGCCCGCTGCTAGACAGAGTACCTGTGCAAGACTCACCAGGAGCTCTGGATCCGGCGCCGGCACGTTAGTCAGCCGACGGAGCTGGCGGCTGCACTCGGTGTAGTTGCCGAGCTTCTCATCAATCCTGGCTTGGAGCCGGGCACGCTGCTCCGCAAGCGCTACTTCTGAGCTTGGCTCCGGGAGTGCGGCCAGAGCCTCCCGAGCGTGATCGTTCGCGAGCAACATCCGTGCTGTCGAAAGCTGTGCATAGCCACTCAGCTGAAAGCCTAGAATGTTGGCCTTCCGAAACTCGGCTTCCGCTAGGCTCAACTGGCCAGCCTTTTCCCACAAGCGACCGAGCAAAAACGCGGCACGCGCCTGATCGGTTGCGCTGAAATCCGAAGCAGGGAGCTGCGTGGCCAAGCCGTTTGCAGCTTGCTCGAAACTTGAATCTTCGATCAGCGCGCGAACGCTGACGAACTCAGGCCGAGCCAAGAAAGGTGAAAATCGCTGCAAGCTCACCCGGTTCGGTTTGCTTTCGGCCACGGTACGACCAATGGGGCCACCGTGGAAAGGCGGCAGCACTTGAGGCGCCGCCACGGGTTTCGAACGCACTGAATCGACCACAAGGCAGGCGAGCGCCGCACCCGCACCGGCGATCA
Source organism: Polyangiales bacterium (assembly GCA_038251425.1). GTDB lineage: Bacteria > Myxococcota_A > Polyangia > Polyangiales > Polyangiaceae > JBBRRP01. Next base: position 3,513 of record JBBSBI010000153.1, on the reverse strand, counting down.
ACAACGTCGCGAGACTGATGAGCTTCCTCATGGTTCGTGCTGCATTCGACTTCGACTTCGAAGATTGTTCGCGACGTCGGACGCGTCCTCCTCGGCCAATTCCTGCACTCGCGATTTCTCTTTGCCGTTCCAGCGCTCGCGATGCGTTTCCACGCTCGACTCCTCCGCTCGGCTGAGAAGCAGCGCTTGTGCGGCGCGTTCGCTCTCCGTCAAGGCCGCCTGGGCTGCTGCCTGAGCTCGCTCCGCCTCTGCCCGAAGCTGGTCAGTTTGCGCGGCGACTCCTGCGTCGAACGCCGCATTGAGCGCCATGTCCTGAATCCGATGCCCGCCTGAGAGCAGCCGCGCCGCCTCGGTCGCTCGTTGCTCTTCAGCCTCGTCTCGCAGCGTCGCTAGCTTGTGAAACGCGTTTTCTGCCTGCGCCTCACGGCGGGCCAGCTCTTCCATCAGCAACTTCTGTTCCTTGACACGTGCCTCTTTGGCGCGGCGCTTGAGCTCCAACAGCGTCTCGAGCGGGTAACGCTTGGCCACGGGCCCAGGCTAGCTCACCCGCGTGAACGGCGCGAGTCGTCCCGATGACTCACGAGCCCCTTCAGGGCCGTGTGTAAGACCTGGCGAGCCCAGAACCTTCAGCCGTTGCCTTCGCCGGCGTCGCTCGAAGCAGCCGAGCGCTCTCGTTCGGCGTTCCGAGAGCGTGTGTGCCATTCTTGAACACTCCGCACGTGCGTTCGCTCGCCTTGAAAAAGGGCAGCCACCTCCAGCGCATCAGCCACAGCAGCCCCTGCCGCCATGGTGGTGAAGTAGGGAATGTTGGAGAGCAATGCGTTCCTGCGGAGTGAGTAGCTATCGCGAATTGCCTGCACGCCTTCTGTGGTGTTGATCACGAGCTGGATCGTTCCCTGGCGCATGGCATCCACAATATGGGGAGAGCCATCGAGCACCTTGTTGACGCGCTCAACTGGGATCCGAGCGCGTTCCATGACCCCTGCCGTACCGGCGGTTGCAACGATCTGAAACCCAAGATTGCGAAGCCTGCGCGCCACATGGCACGCTACGGCCTTGTCGTCATTCTTAACGCTGATGAATGCGCGACCGCGGCTAGGGAGCGTCTGACCTGAAGCAGCCAATGATTTTCCGAAAGCCAGCGCGAAGGAAGTGGCTATCCCCATCACTTCACCGGTCGAACGCATCTCTGGGCCCAGGATCGTGTCCACGCCGGGGAACTTACCGAAAGGAAAGACGGATTCCTTGACGGCTACATGCGTCGGCAATGGCTCATCAAAAATCCCCTGCTCATCGAGCGATCTACCCACCATGACCTGCGCTGCAATCTTCGCCAAAGGCCGCCCAGTCGCCTTCGATACGAACGGCACGGTGCGCGAAGCCCGAGGATTCACCTCAATCACATAGACTTTGTTCTCTTTGACGGCGAATTGAACGTTCATCAATCCCACCACCCCAAGCTCTAGCGCGAGCGCGCGTGTGCTCGCTTCTATCTCTGCCACAACCTCGGGCGGCAACGAATGCGGAGGCAGCACGCTCGTCGAATCCCCGGAGTGCACACCGGCCTCTTCGATGTGCTGCATGACACCACCGATGACGGCTCGTTTCCCGTCGGAAACACAATCAACATCCACTTCGATCGCATTCTTCAAGAACTGATCGATGAGCAAGCTATCCGAGCCACCCTCCTGGCGCGCAGCCTCGAGCGCTAGGCCAACATAGGCATCCAACTCGGAATCACTCCAACACACCATCATGGCTCGCCCGCCCAGCACGTAAGAGGGGCGCACAAGCACGGGATATCCGATCGACAACGCGATCTCTCGGGCTTGCTCTAAGCCCTGAGCAATACCAGCCTGTGGGCGAGACAGGCCAAGCTTAGTCAACAGTTCGTCGAAACGCTTCCGATCTTCCGCCCGATCAATGGCATCCGCTGTTGTTCCCAGCAGCTTAACTCCTGCCGCTTCAAGCGGGACACTGAGCCTGAGCGGCGTTTGACCACCAAATTGGACAATAACTCCGAGAAGCTCGCCGGCTTGAGCTTCCTCGCGGGCGATCGAGAGCACATCTTCGAGCGTCAGCGGTTCAAAATACAGCCGATCCGAGGTGTCGTAATCGGTAGACACCGTCTCGGGGTTGCAGTTGACCATGATGGTCTCAATGCCCAACTCCGCGAGCGCATACACGGCGTGACAGCAGCAGTAGTCGAATTCTATCCCCTGCCCAATTCGATTGGGTCCCCCGCCTAGGATGATGACTTTCTTCTTGCCGGTAACTTCTGCTTCCGACTCACTCTCGTAGCTGGAGTAAAGATAGGGCGTGCGGGCGACAAACTCCGCGGCGCAAGTATCCACCCGATTGTAGGCCGCAAAGATCCCAAACTTCTCGCGCGTGCCCCGCACATCGGCTTCCTTCTGACCGCGGAGGCGCGCGATCTGAGCATCGCTGAAACCCAGGCGCTTACTGTCCCGCAACAACTCCGGGTGAAGGGCGGGCGCCGCGGTGAGGGCTCGCTCTTGGTCGATCAGGCGCTGAAATTGGTTGACGAACCACGGGTCAATTCCGGTGATCGCCACAACACGCTCTTCGGAAACGCCAATGCGCAGAGCATCACCGACGTAGAACAGTCGCTCTGCCGTAGGCACACCGATCAAACGTTCCAGCACCACTCGGATTTCATCCTCTTGCGGCGGAGGCAACACACGGGGGGCTTCAGCTTGTGGCGGGGCATCCAGGGTCACATCGCGGTTCGCGATCGGCCCGGTCTTGATCGACCTGTAATCCAAGCGATCCAGCAAGCTAACAAAGCCTTCTTTGCCCGTCTCGAGTGAGCGCGCAGCTTTCTGAAAAGCTTCAGCGAAGGTACGGCCCATGCTCATCGCTTCGCCGACGCTCTTCATCTGGGTGCCCAGGCGATTGTCGGAGCCAACAAATTTCTCGAATGCGAAACGGGGCCATTTTACGATAACGTAGTCGATGGTGGGCTCGAAGGCCGCGCTGGTGCCCGTGATGTCATTTTCAAGTTCATCCAGCGTTAACCCGACAGCGAGCATCGCCGCTACTTTAGCTATCGGGTAACCCGTGGCTTTCGAGGCCAGCGCGCTCGAACGAGAGACGCGAGGATTCATCTCGATCACCAGCACGCGCCCCGTTTTCGGATCGACAGCGAACTGCACATTCGAGCCGCCCGTTTCAACGCCAATTTCTCGCATCACCAGACGTGAAGCATCACGCAAGCGCTGATACTCACGATCCGTCAACGTCATCGCGGGTGCAACCGTTACCGAATCCCCCGTGTGCACACCCATCGGATCAATGTTCTCGATCGTGCAAATAACGATAAAATTATCGGCGGCATCCCGGATGACTTCAAGTTCGTATTCCTTCCAGCCGATGACACTCTCTTCAACTAACACTTCGTGGGTCGGGGACTGCTTGAGCGCCCAGCTCACCTTCTCATCCAACTCAGAAGGGTCGTCGACGACCGCTCCTCCTGAACCACCCATCGTGAAG
>JBBSBI010000152.1:0-13470 GCA_038251425.1 Polyangiales bacterium | reverse complement strand
GCCGGGGAATGATGAAGTGCAGTTCCGCCCGTGATGATCGCCAACTCGGTGTAGCTGCCGTGGCCGTGCGTTGCGATAGCGAGGTGGTCTTCGACCGTATAACTGAGCAGGGGAAAAACCCTGAAGAGCACCATGTAGTCGATAGCGAGCGTTTGGAAAGGGCGGGGCATGGGAGCCTACCGGCACCATTGAACCGCCCATGGTGCCGCCGAGATGCGACCTGAGGATCCATGGCAGTACACCCGAGAGCTTAGCACCGCGCTTTCCCGAACGGAAGCCCGGTGCGATATGCGGAAATATCCGAGGCGGGCGCTGTGAAGTTGACTTGGTACGGCGATTTCACCTGATTACCCGTCGTGCCTCCGCTGGGCGTTGCTGAAAAGTGCGGCCTCTCGGCATTTTGAACCAAGAGCTTGCTCTCCTCGATCCGAGCAACCAAAGCGCGTGGGGCCCAACTTGCAAGCGTCGCACACCTCTGGCAATGTCCCGGAACACCAGCGCGGGGCTTGGGCGAGAGGGGTCACGTGGAGAAACTTAGGGCGAAACTTAGGGCAAGCTCAGGTTGTTTGGCGGTCGTCGGAACGCTGTTCACGGGGCTAGAAGCCTGCACCAGCGCCGAGAGTGACGCGAAGCTCAGCGGCGATTCCGGCGGAAGTAGTTCGACTGGAGGGAACACCTCGGGCACGGCGCCGGCAGTAACCACTCCACTTGTCCTCTCGCGCGTCCCAAGTGACCTGTTCGTGGTTGGACTGCTGGTGCTCGCTGTGCGGAGCAGAGGCCGGGCTCATCGGAGCAGATCTTGTTTGGGTCGTCGTCATGCATCGCCGGGTCGAGGGAGCGGCCGTGGGCTCGGTCTCGATGCGCTGTGCTGTGCGTCGCGCGGAGGGGAGCCGACCTAGCGAGCAAAGCGCGCGCGTTCCAGATTCCGCAGATCGACGAGATCCTGGGGCCGCCCGGCAGCGCGCTTCGCTTCGATCAGGTCGTCCAAGCCGATTACCTGGACCTGGGTGCCGCTCCAATCGTCCATGACGCGCCGACTCCAGGCTTCGGCAAAGTCGACGGCCGGTGCGGTTTTCAGAAAATCTACCCGCAACGGCGGGTTACCCATCCAAACGATCTCGTCGCTGCTCGCAGAGATGACGTCCGAGACGACGCTTGTTGGTGCACCAAAGCGCGTGACCGCAGCCGAGACTCGTTGGATATTTTCTGCGGACGAGTCCAGCAAAATATCGAGATCCTTCGTGGTTCGGGGTCTGTCGTGATAGCCAACAGCGTACCCGGCCGATGACCAGGTAGCGCACCTCACCGTCGGCGAATTCCTGAAGGAGCTCGGCGAAGTCCGCCGGCAGATTCTGTGCATTGCCCGCCATACCACTCCCATGCAAGGTCCCAAACGGCCGAAAGGCGCTGGCTCGTGCTCTGCCAAAATTCGATGTCTGCTGTGGCGGACTGAGCCACCGAGGTGCGACCACCTGTCCAGGTCGTTCGCCGCTCTGCTCTCCGCTGCTCGCGCTCCGCTTCTCTCGCTGACATCATGGACAACCTAGCATAGACCCCGAGCCATTTGAAGCCGCACGGAACGTCTCGGATTTAAGAAGCTGTTGCTGCGAGCGCTGACCCCTGCGGCCTTCGTCAAAGAGTTCCTTCGGTGTGACACCGCCGGAAGAGGCTTAAGGCGAGCTAAGCCCACCCCCCGGCATGATGCGAGGTGCACCTTTCGTCTCAAGCCATTCCGCAGCGGCTTCGACCAAGCGCGAACCTAGCCCTTGGCCATCGAAGGCGTCATCGACGACAACGTCGTGAATGACGCCGGCTTCATCACGCAGCTCTTTCCAAGATTGCGGTTCGATGCCGGCGTAGACGTAACCAATCACGCTGTCGTCGTCGTTCATCGCAACCAATATGATGGCGGTGGGCACCTGCAGTTGCGTGCGCAAGAACCACGCGTAGCCGGCTTCTATGTCGTTGTCGGGTTTCATGAAGCGCTGCGAATCGAAGCCGTAGTGGGCTTTGACAAGGCGAGCGCTCAACCGTCCCAGTGTGGGCAAGTCCGCTTCGGTTGCGGGCCTGAGGCGAAACGTGGACACGCAAGGAGCATGACCGAAGGCGCACCGGCCGTCCTTACCCAGTCACTCATTTTACGCGCTACGCCGTGATCGCTTGGTCAAAGAAAGCACGGCCGTAGCCAACGCTACACGGAACCCACCTATGCGGCTGCGCGGCCATCCTCGAGCGCCGTCTCAACAACACACGCCACGTTCAATCCGAGGTGTTGGAGGGCACGAGCTCACCCGCGGGCTGGCTGAGGGATGGAGGGCTCGGAGAGCTTCGATGCATTTTTATCAAGCAATTACAAATATTTATCTGAGTCACCCGTTAAAACATTTTCTTATTGAAAACGACTTTCATTTTCAATAAGGTGCTCGCATGTCGTTTTCAAAGAAGCTTCATCCCTTGACCAAATTCGCGAAGTGCTTGACGAGAATGGCATTGAATACAGCTAGGTAGCCTGCCTACTGAACTCTCAATGGAGCTGCGCGGCCTAATTAGACGCAGGCTTCGAGGCGCGAAGACTCGTCTGCTTCTGGCCGCTGGCCACGGCCACACTGTCCGCCAGTTCGGTCACGCCTGACCTAGCCCAAATGCCGGATATCGCGCTGCGCCACCGCCGGCACACATCTAGCCATGACGCTTGCCTGTGGCCCACCCTGCGCACGCCCATGCAGCTCTGCACCCTACCGCTACGCGCGCCGGAGGCCCGAAGAAGGCGTGCTCTACCAGGCCGTGCAAGCCCACTGGCCCCAGCTGCTGGAAGACCTCGCCGAGCACAGCAGCCTTCCGAAGTTCGTGGTGCGTGAGTTCGAGGAGTACTTGCGCTGCGGGCTCTTATCCGCAGGCTGCTTGCACCTCGTTTGCCGTAGCTGCGGCCACTCGCAACTCGTAGTTCTCTCCTGCAAACGCCGTGAATTTTGCCCCTCTTGCCTCGGGCGCCGAATGACCGACACCGCTGTCCACATGGAGCAGCAGGTGTTGCCGCGCGTCCCCGTGCGTCACTGGATTTGCTCCCTGCCCTGGGGCTTGCGCACGAGCTCGACCGTTCGCTCTGCAAGAGAGCCAAAGCCCTTCTCGGCCTCCCAAGCGTGGCCGACGCCCACACCGGCGCCATCGCCGCTGCGCAGAGAACTGACAGCGCTCTCCGGCTCAATGTGCACTTTCATGTTCTCGCCTTAGACGGCGTCACTGTCCGTAACGCCACGAGCGGCGCCCTCGTCTTTCACACTCTTCCGACTCCCACGCGTGCAGAAGTCGCCGACATTGCCCGACGCACGGCGCAACGCATCGAGAATATCCTCCGAGCAAACGGCCGCTCCCTCGACCCGGCGATGCAAGACGACGAGCCGCCCAAGCTCTCTGCTCCGATGAGCCCGGCCTTGCCGCCTGCTACGCCGCTGCGGCGCGCGGAGTAGCGGCCTCCGGTGACCGCGCCGGCCAAGCCCCACTCCGCTTGCTCATCTCGCCCGCACCGGCTGTCAGCGAGATTCACGACAAAAACGACCCCGTCGATGAAGAGCGCGGTGTCAACCTCCATGCTCGTCAATGCGTCGACGGCCGCGACAGACGCCAGTTAGAGCGCCTTCGCAGGTATATCACGGCCCCCCGCTTGCTCAGGACCGCCTGGAACTCCGGCCCGATGGCAAGCTTGAGCTCACTCTCAAAAACGTCTGGAAAGACGGCACCCGCGCCATTCTGCTTCCGCCTCGCGACCTCATCACCCGCCTCATCGCAGCTATCCCACCACCGCGCTTTCATCTGGCGCGCTATTTTGGCGTCCTCTCAAGCCACTCCAAGTTCCGTTCCGAAGTAGTCCCAAAGCCGCTACAGGATTCTTCTGCTTTCAAGCCTCCTCCGGCTTCGGGCGACCAGCTCGTGGGCTCTTGGCCCCCAATTGGGTCAAATTCACCGCCTATTATGCTTCGTTGACCTGGTTCCGAGGGTGCAGAGCGCCTTCGGCTGGATCGCCTGCTCTTGGCGCTGCCCCTGCTTACCGACCGACTCTCACTTCGAATGTCTTATGCTCCAGCGTACCCCTCTAGCTCCACTGACGCTTCACGCCGTACCGGTCGAACTGCGTATCTCGACTCACGAGAGTAAGCCCCCGCGATAGGCATTGAACCGCGAGCAGGCGATCAAACGGGTCTCGATGGTGCCAGGGGAGCTTGGCGACACCCACCACATCGGCGGCCTCGGGCGCCAGCAGCTCAAAGCTATTCCGGGCGCAGAGCTCGGGGAGGCGCTCAATGGCGTACGGAAGCCTCAGCTTACCGACGCTCACTTTGATGGCCGCCTCCCAAAGCGAGACCACGCTGACGGTGTTGCTCGCGGCTTCAATGAGCTCGCGTACAGGCTCCGCCTCCTTAGCACCTTGGAGAAACCACAAGACCGTATGGGTGTCGAGGAGCAGCCTCAAGGCATGTGCTCCTCGAAGTCACTAAGAGGGTCGTCAAAGTGAGCATCGAGCTTAAAGCCCTTGCCCTTGGCGGACCCAAAGCGAGGTCGCTCCGCTTTGCGAAGAGGCCTGAGCTCGGCAATCGGCGTTCCATGGCGGGTGATCCGGACCACGACGCCTTTCTCCACCTCGTCCAGCAAAGCCGACAGCTGGGTTTTCGCCTCGAACGCACCCACCTGCTTAATTTTCATGAACTTAGACTAGTTCAACTAGTTGAAGTAGTCGAGCGAAAGGTTTTGTAGGGGTCTCGTCTGTCTCCTGCGACCAATGAGATTGCACAGGGGACTCCCGTTCCACAACAAGGGCTCCCAGGAGGAGTGGTGCCTGAGAAGGCGACGTTCGCATCCCAGGAGCCGCGTCGTGGTTTCTCCTCTGGCCAGGGCGAGCATGGGGCCATGGTGACGATGAAGGCGTCGATCGGCGGTGCGCCGGGCGTAGGCGGCAGGGCAACGTGCGATCGTCTCCGTTCAATGGCTAGCACGACCGTGGGCAAGAGTGCCAAGGTCGAAGTACCGCTGCGACCACTACCTAAAACGCACCCACCCACGAAACGCTTCGAGCGCCCGGCGCGAAGGCGAGCCCCTGCTTGCCTTTGGGACCTTCAAACGCCCAGAGCACCAACCCCGCTCCCACGCAGGCGGTTGCCGAACCCGCGAGCAAGAGCGTGCGTGTATCGGTTCGGTGTGCGTCGAGAGTGCTCAGCAAGGTGGCCGAAGTGAGCGCCGTACCGAGACCAAGAGTGACGTAAAGTAGAGTCTTCGAGGATCCTAACTCGCGGGAGGGTTCAGCCACTTTAAGCGGTGCTTCCAGCAGCATCAGTTCGCGCTTTTCTCCCGCACCCACCTCCACTTCGCGCACCACGGGGGCTTGACCTGGCACCTCAATGCTCACACTCAATTTGCCGGGAGCCGCATAAAATACGCCGCTTCGCGCCGGCACTTGGCCGTTCACTGTAAACTGCGCCTTTTCAACGAGCAGCGCATCCAGGCGGAGCTCAGCTGATTGGCGACGCGCTACCTCAAGTTGCTCACGCGTACGTCGCAGGAACTCGGCATCACTCTCCTGATCGGTGAGCACGGCGCTCAAATGCGCTATTCCTGCGTCATAATCACGCAGCCCAAGTTCAGACAGCGCCAGATTAAAAAGAATCGTGGGATGCGAGCGCAGTTTCAACGAAACGCGAAACAGCCCGCGGGCTTCCTTCAAATGCCCCTTCTCGAAAGCAGCGACACCCGCCTCAAAGGCGATTCGACCACATAGCGTTGGGTCATCCCTACATGTGGTGCTCTCAGCCAACAGCGGCCGAGCTAGCAATACAAGCGCGAGACCCAATGTAAGAACGCTAGCGCGCATGAATTTCCCGACTAGAACGGGTAGCTTTTAATGAGCGGCGAGCGTTTCGGCAAGTGCGTCTTCTGTTCACGGCCGGATGCGCCCGCAAACTCAGCTTGGTTTCGCGGCTCGCCCGGGGGGCCAGTTAGCCGCATGCTGGCGCTAGGTATTGGCTCCAAGCTGGCGGAGGCGCCGCTAAAACCTGGAGCTGCTGCACGTGGAGTGCTCCCCGAGGGAGCCGCTCCGGGCTCGGCTAAGACGCGCTGGAGCGCAATGAAGCCGCCCAACAAAAGCAGCGCCGCCCCGAGCCCGAACGCAAGATAATTCGGCGATTTTCTTGGCGCGATACCCGTGTTCGAAGCCAGCCCAAAGTGTGCATCCGTCTCCACCGTGAAGGTGCCTGGCTCGCCAGCTTTCAAGGCCTGGATCGCGGCCAACTGTTGTTCACGCTCGGCGCCAAATTGCTCGCTCATGAGCACCGCCAAGCGCTCTGCCACAGGCTCCTGCTCCGTCGTTTCGACGAACGCATCCAGCGCCTCTTGCATCTCTTTTGCAGACTGAAACCGCCGCTCCGGGTCACCCTCGATGGCACGCAGAATGATCCGGCGAAGCTCTTCAGGAAAACCTGAAACGCGCGTGCCGGGATCGGGAATTTCTCCCATCACGATCTTGTGCAACGCCTCCACTCGATCAAGCTCGGGGAACAACCGCGCACCCACGGCCGCCTCATACAGTGTTACCCCGAGCGAAAAAATATCTGCCCGGTGATCGTATTGCTGCGAGAGCGCCTGCTCTGGAGCCATATACGCAAATTTCCCCTTCACCTGACCGAGCTCCGTCTGTTGCAGCCGACCTGCTGCGCGCGCGATGCCGAAATCAATAATCTTTGCGTGGCCCGAATAGGTGATAAAAATATTTTGCGGGCTCACATCGCGATGCACCACCTGCGCACTCTGGCCGCGTTCATCCAACAGCTGATGCGCGTGATGCAGACCTTCGAGTGCGCGCGCTGCGATCCAGGCGACCACAGCGTAGGGGAGCCTTTCCTCTCGCTGCCGCACCCGCGCCACCAGCCGTGAAAGCGGTTGGCCAGCCAAATACTCCATGGTCAAGACCAGACGCCCCTCCTCCTGCAGGAGATCGTAGACGTGCACCACATTGGGGTGATTGAGGCGCACAGCAAGGTTGGCCTCGTCGAGGAACATATCCACGAATGCCTTCTCGCCGAGCAGATGCTCATGGATCACCTTGAGCGCCACCACGCGCCCAAAGTTGTGGGGGCCGTCGCTCACCGCCAAATACACGGAGGCTGTTCCCCCTGCCCCGAGCCTGCCTCCCAACCGATAGCGGCCGAGGCGAAGCCCCGTGAGCGGGCCGTTGCTTTCGTTGGTTGCTCTGACCTCGCCCATTGATTTGGCGAAGCTATCACGCATAAAGAAGACTTCAGATGCCTCTTCTGAGCGCGAGCCCTTTCTGCCTCATCCTTTGCCACCGCTCGCGCTGGGAGGACGAATTTTGACCCGGAACACCCGCTCAGTTGTGTTGCCGCTCGGGCTTGAGCGTTCGCTCTCGGAAGGCCACCGCTGGGTCTACCGCGAGCATGTTCCGCCTGGGTTTCAGGCAGAGGCCGGCAGCTGGGTAGAGGTAACCTGTGGTGCCTTTCGAGGCTTTGCACTCTGGGAGCCAGGCTCCGCCATCGCGCTCAGGATTTACTCAGAAACCGCCGTGCCCGATGCGCGCTGGTTTCAAGCTGCCACACAGCGCGCGTGGGAGTTGCGTGCAGCCGTGCGTTCCACCGAGACAGACGCCTTTCGCTTGCTCAACGGTGAAGGTGACGGCATGCCTGGGATCGTGGCGGACGTGTACGGTCCGTTCTGCGTGCTTCTGGCTTACTCCCCTGCGAGCGAAACGCTCTTGCCAGAGATTGCGCGAGCTATCAGTAAGCTTCAACGCTTCAAGGGTATCGTCGGGAGAGGCTCAGGGGAGCCGGGGCTGCGCGCGCTCATCGGTGATCTGCCTCCGGAAGCCTTCCCCATCCGTGAGCACGGAATCAAACACCGAGTGGAGCTGCACGTGGGCCAAAAGACGGGCCTTTTTCTCGACCACCGTGAAAATCGCGTGTGGCTTGGCGCACGCTGCCAAGGGCAAACGCTTCTGAATTTGTTTGCGTACACCGGGGCGTTCAGTCTGCATGCGCTCAAAGGGGGCGCCTCAAGCGTCACGAGCGTTGATCTTGCAGCGCCAGCCTGTGAAGCCGCTCGCGAGAACTTTCGCTTGAATGACTTTGACCCAGAGACTCACCCGATCATAGCCGAGGACGTCAACAAGTTCTTGGCTGCCTCTGAAAAAAACTTCGACATCGTTGTGAGCGATCCGCCAAGCTTTGCCAAAGAAAAGAAGCATCGTGAAGGCGCACTCCGTGCCTACACCCGCTTGCACACGCTGGCGTTGCGGCGCGTGAAGCCAGGCGGGCTGTTCTGTGCTGCGAGCTGCACTGCGCAAATCGGAGAGGATGATTTCTTGGAAACGCTCGCGCGAGCAGGAAGAGAAGCTGGCGTCAACCTGCAAGTGATCCACCGCGGCGGGCAAGCCGCCGATCATCCTTGGCAGATCGGCCATCTTGAAAGCCGTTATCTGAAATTCTACGGCCTCCGCGTGTCGCGCCGGGCTTAGACCAAATGCTCAGTGCTTGGCGCGGCCGAGCCGTGCGAGGCGCCCTGGATCCACGAGGTAATCGCCGTACGTCATCCCGAGATCGTAGTATTCGGTGGGGCCAATTTCGATCACGCGCGTGGCCAAAGTTTCCATGAACTGCACATCGTGCGAGGTGAAGAGCATCGTGCTCTCAAACTTCAGGAGGCCATTATTGAGCGCCGTGATCGATTCGAGATCGAGATGGTTGGTCGGCCCATCAAACATCAGAAGATTGGGGTCCTGCAACATCATGCGCGACAGCATACAACGTACTTTTTCACCGCCGGAAAGCACCCGCGTATTCTTCTTAACGTCATCTCCACTGAACAGCATGCGCCCCAAAAACCCCCGCACAAAGCTCTCTTCTTGCTCTTTGGTGTACTGCTTCAGCCAATCGATGAGTGAAAGCTCGGTATCGAAGAAGGCCGCGTTGTCCTTGGGGAAGTAGCCCGCGTTCACCGTGCGGCCCCAGGTGACCTCACCGGTATCTGGGGTCATTGGTCCGCCGAGGATCTCGAACAGGGCTGTGACAGCGCGATCTTCACCCACGATCGCCACGCGATCGCCCTTGCCCACGCTGAAGCGCAAATTCTTGAACAGACAGACGCCATCCAGCGTTTTCCCCAGCCCGTTCACCGCGAGCACTTCTCGCCCAAGCTCTTTCGTGGGCTTGAACTCGATGTAGGGATATTTACGCGAAGACGGCCGAATATCATCCAGCGTGATTTTTTCGAGCTGAGCTCGGCGCGAGGTGGCTTGGCTCGATTTCGAAGCGTTAGCACTGAAGCGTTGGATGAAGGCTTTGAGGTCCTTCATCTTATCTTCTTTCTTGCGGTTAGATTCTTGGCGCTGCGAGAGGGCGAGCTGGCTGCTTTGATACCAAAACGTGTAATTCCCGGTATAAACTTGGATCTTTTGGAAATCTACGTCGGCCACGTGCGAGCAAACACGGTCCAAGAAGTGGCGATCGTGGGAGACCACAATCACAGTATTCTTGAAATTCGCGAGGAACTCTTCAAGCCACAGAATCGAATCCACATCGAGATGATTGGTGGGCTCATCGAGCAATAGGATATCCGGCGTGCCGAACAACGCTTGCGCAAGCAGCACCCGCACCTTCTCGTCATCGGCCAACTCTTTAACGAGCTTCTGCTGGCGATCCGGACCCAGCCCAAGTGCGCCGAGCAGTTGGGCTGCATTCGCCTCCGCGTTCCAGCCATCCAGATCGGAGAAGTCGCTCTCGAGCACGGCAGCGCGGATCCCATCTTCATCGTTGAAGTCGGGCTTGGCGTAGAGCGCGTCTTTTTCCTGCATGATCTGATACAGGCGTTGATGCCCCCGGATCACGGTTTCGAGGGCGGGAACCTCATCAAAAGCGAAGTGGTTTTGCCGCAACGTACTTAGCCGTAGGCCTGGGGGCACGATGACCGAGCCCGAGGTAGGCTCTTGCTCTCCCGAAAGGCAGCGGAGAAAGGTCGATTTCCCCGCGCCATTCGCGCCGATCAAGCCGTAGCAATTCCCGGGGATGAACCGGATATCGACGTTCTCAAATAGGGTTTTCGCGCCGAAACTCAGCGACAGTTGTTCGGTTGAAATCATAGGAAGCTGGGCCTAAAGCTTGGGGATCGGCGGGGCTCCTGTAGCCGCTCTTCGGGCCTCCCGCAAGCTTGCCTCTAGCTCCGTTTGGCTCCGCTACAGCGCAGCGTCGGAGATTCGATACAAAACACGCCCACCTTTTCGGAGGGCGTTGCACGAACGCGCTGCTGCCAGCTGCTGGAGCAACCGATGCGCCGTGCGCCGCGGGATCCCGAGTGCCAGCGATGCCTGTTGGGCACTCGCACCGCCGAAGGTCCCAAGCACGCGGAGCAATCGATCCTGCATCTCAATTGAAGTGCGCCCGTCCGGAATCACGAACGGCTCCCTAGCTGTTAGCACCAAGCGCGAGCCCTCCGAACGGCGAATCTCTGCTCGATCCGAGAGCCGAACTCGCATGCGATGCACGAGCACATCCAGCATGCCCTGGTGCCGCTTTGGGACGAACGCGATTCCGTAAATTGTGCGCACAAAGTCTGTGTAAGCGACGCCCTTTTCGCCCGCGAGCGCCAGCACGGCAATCGCGGAATCACTGCGCGTGCCCCCGGTGCCAGCTTCGTTGGGACCAGACAAATTGGACACTTCTCCCTGCAGCCCCAAGCCAGCGGAAACCAAGCGCGTAGCCGGGCGCTCAGGGACACAGAGCACCCAGGCCCCAGCCTCAGTTCCTTCAGCCGAAGCTGACGTTGTCGGCAGATTGAACCCAAAGGGCACCAGCGCGCGCATTCCAGCGCGCCAGGCTAACACCTCCGCGTCAGCTGTTTGCTGGTCGGGACAAAGGAGCGCACCGAACGCTTCGACCTCCCGCAGCAGGCCAGGCCAGCTTGGGCAGGCTGCCTTGAGAACACCCAGCGAATGCTCAAACGCCATGACATCTCCGCGCTTTATCGCTTCGAGTGCAGAAGAGGCAGCGCTCAACATGCGACTGAAAGGCAACTCGGCCACAGCAGGCTCTCCAAGACCGGAGGGCGCGCCGCCATCCATTAACGTTTCCCAACTGATCCAAGGGTGCCATTCGGGAGCCACCGCAGCCGCGAGCCCATGCAGAGTGTTCAACGCGAGGTGTGGACGCCCCTCCAAACGCTGTAGCCGTGCTCGACAAATGGACAACAGCGTTCGCAGGGACTCTGGAACTTCCGAATTCGTTGCATTCAGCGCCTCCGGCAGGTCGCGCAGGAGACCTGTAGCTGCTTCACCGCTCATGCACGCAGTCGCGCTCACGGCCAGCGCCTGAAGACTGGCCTCAGCCTGGGAGGTCGCTGGGGCAATTGCTGGCAACCCGCCAGCTGCAAGCAGCTCAGCCAAGCTCAAGCTTCGCAGCGGTAAAGGCCGCGCCACAACGCTGAGGACGCTGTAACCGGCGGGAGAAGCCTTGGAATCACCTGGTATTTGCGAGTCCATCGTTACTAACACAGTGTGAGTACGGACGAAGTCGGACCTTACTAAATTGGCCTACGCCACAATTCGTGGGGGCACGTTGCCCAAGGTGTGCGGGCAGCCAACGCGCCTATCCCTGGCTAAATGGCGATTTCCATGGCCCCGGCGCTCCCTGGTCGGGGTACGCTCCGGCGAGCCGCCCCCATGATGCCCCCCGCCGCCCTGCGTGGCTTCCGGATACAGAAGATCAGTGCGGGCCACGCTGTGGAACTGAACGATCAGTTGGCCGTGGAAGCGCCGCTGGAACTCCGGATTTCCGCTCACGGGGCTCCCAAGAATCTTTCGATCACGATGCGGACGCCCGGACACGATCCCGACTGGGCATACGGCTTTCTCCTCAGCGAAGGAATTATCCGCCGCGCGGAAGACGTGACCCGAATTGATTCCGATGGCGCTCACATTGACGTCACACTTGCGGAAGGCCTCACGCCCAACTTCACTCCGCTTGAACGCAACTCCTACGCTTCGTCCAGCTGCGGAGCGTGCGGCAAAACCTCGCTTGCCGGGCTAAGGGTCGAAATATCAAACGAAAACGTTTCCGTGTTGGCACGCTTGCCGGCGTCGCTCATCCCGGAGCTTCCCGCGCGTTTGCGTGAACGGCAGGCTGGCTTCGAGCAAACGGGTGGCATGCACGCTTCAGCACTGTTTGATCTGGAAGGGAAGCTGTTGCTGCTCCGTGAAGATGTGGGTCGCCACAACGCGCTCGACAAAGTTATCGGAGCGGCTCTGCGTGTAGGTCTCTTACCGTTGAACCAGCACGTTCTGCTATTGAGCGGCAGAATCAGTTTCGAGCTGGTGCAGAAGGCGGCACTGGCCGGCATTCAACTGGTCGTAGCAGTGGGCGCGCCCTCCAGCCTCGCCGTGGAAATGGCCGAGGAACACAACGTGACTTTAATTGGCTTCTTGCGTGGGGAGAACTTTAACATTTACTGCGGGCAAGAACGCATCCTCAGGAATTGAGAAACGGGCTGAAGCATGGTGTCTGGAGATAACGAGCCCCCCAATGCGGAGAATCCCGAAGAGCTGCTAGAGCTCCGGACTACCAGAACGCCTCAAGCAGCGGCGGGGTTGACGGCGGTCGTTTCAAGTGCGGCACATGTGTTTTCAAGCATGAGCCTCGTGCGCGGCGTTAAGGCGTTGCGCACCCTGAATCAGAAGGGCGGTTTTGATTGTCCGGGATGTGCCTGGCCCGATCCGGATGGCAAACGTTCGTCGCTCGGTGAGTTTTGCGAGAACGGGGCCAAGGCCATCGCTGAAGAAGCCACCCAACAACGCGTGGATGCGGAGTTTTTCCGCCAACACTCCGTGCACGCCCTCGCGGCCCAGAGCGACTACGAAATTGGCAAACACGGTCGGCTCACCGAACCCATGGTGCTGCCCGCAGGCGCGACACACTATCAACCCATCAGTTGGGAAACCGCGTTTGAAAAAGTCGCGGCGCACCTGAATGGGCTCGACACGCCCGATGAAGCCGTCTTCTACACGTCGGGGCGCACCAGCAACGAGGCCGCCTTCCTGTACCAGCTCTTCGTGAGAGAGTTCGGGACCAACAACCTGCCGGATTGCTCCAACATGTGTCACGAATCAAGCGGTGTGGCGCTGAGCGAAAGCTTAGGGAGCGGCAAAGGTAGCGTCACACTCGCAGATTTTGACCAGGCTGAAGTGATCTTGATCTTGGGCCAAAACCCCGGCACCAATCATCCGCGCATGCTAACGGCTCTGGAGAGCGCGAAAGCGCGAGGCGCCACCATCATCTCGGTGAATCCACTCCGGGAAACAGGCTTGCTTGGGTTCAAGAATCCGCAAACCGTCAAAGGCCTTTTAGGCTTCAGTACCGAACTCACGGATATTTTTCTGCAAGTAAAGATCAACGGGGATCTGCCGCTCTTGCTGGCGCTCGAAGTCCT
>JBBSBI010000151.1:0-13569 GCA_038251425.1 Polyangiales bacterium | reverse complement strand
TCAAGGCGCCTGTCGACGCAGCTCCAAAGCCCGTTGCAAACGATCTTGGAGTGGCTCAGCCGAGCGGAGCCGTTCGAAAACCTTTTCACGATCGTTCCGCAGCGGAAAAACCCCAGGTGCGCTCGCACTCGCTGGTGCTGAAACGACCGCCTCTGAACGCTGCGCCGCCTCGCTCCACACGATTCTGCCAAAGCGGGAAGCCTTGTGGAAATTGCCTTGCCCAAGAATAGGCGACCAAGCAACCGCCGCAGCCTGGCTCAGCGCATACAAATTCATCCGCCACATATCCCCTGGAAGCGGAGGACGACGCTGAGCGAGGCTCAGAGATTTCCAAGGAATGAACAGCTCAACGCTGTAGCCCTGATCTTTATCCGCTGGGTTGTTCAACGTGCCCTCTAGCCGCACGCCACTTTTGAGTTGGGATTGCCATGCTGGATGGCCGAAGATCTGAGCCTTTTCGTCCTGAGGTAGATTGTAAGCATCAAATTGCGAGTCAAAGACGAGATTCTGTGGGTTCACCTCTATCTCGTAATAATCTCGGTTGTCCCCATCACCCTCCGGATCGATCATGATCTCGACGGTATCTTCGGTCCATAGCTTCTGATCGGAATGGCCAGGCTTGAACGTGCCCACGATGTCAGCATCGCGGACAACGCACCCCACATAGAACCCGTCCGCATCCCACAACAGCTTGGCGCGTGCCGCGATTGGCGCTCCCGGGTTAACTTCTCCCGTTCCTGGATCGACAAAGCCACCCGTCGCTCCCGCCGTTTGCCAAGCGGGCTCATTCAAGATCCCGTCGATCTTCAGTGCTACGCCTTCAGACAATTTTGGGACACGCAAGAGCGGAAGCACGCTGGAAGGCTTCGGCTGAGGGGGCGAGGTGGCCTTCCCCAGATCCACGGCGAGGGTGGCGACAATGCCGCGTTGCAGCCGATCATGAGGGCCAGAAAGCGGGACCAAACGTTGCTCTCCCCGGAAAATGCCGGCTACCAACTGGACGCTGGTTGTCTTGGTTTCAAGCGGCAACGTGAACTCAGTCTCATCCACGTACACTCGACCTGGATCCCAATCTGCCGGGCCGAGCACTTGCGTTTCACCCGGCGTGACCCACTGCCGTAGGGCGCCATTGCCATCCAGATTCGCGATGCGTTCGCCAGATGCGTCCAGGAGGTGGGTGAACACGCTCCAACCGCTCTCCATATCTTGCTCGGCTCGCCAGAAGAGTGTGAGCTTGACGGCCGTGCCAGGTTTCAGGGGCCCCTCTGGCTGAATCCTGTAACCGAGCAGCTTCGCTTTACCTTCGAAATCGATGTCCAAGCGATTCAGTGCCGCGGGGGCAGAAGCGAGAATGTATTCTGAAAGTCGGGCCTTCTCTCGCTTGGCCCGCGCAGCTTCTCCGCCGCAGCCGAGGAGCGCCACTGCGAATACGAAGCTCGGCGCACAACTCCGCCGAATTAGCCAATAAAGACCGCTATTTCTTCGATTTCTTCCGGGCATCGCGTTCGCGCTTGCGTTGATTCTTCTTCGCGTTCCGCTCCACGCGTGAGAGCGTTTTCATGCGCGGTGCGACGGGAGCCGCGCCGCCCATACCGGGCATCCCGCCGAACAGGGAGGCCAGATCTCCCATGCCAGGCAGCCCGCCCATGCCGCCCATACCCGGCATCCCCATGCCAGGCATTCCGGGAAAACCTGGCATGTTGGGCATCCCACCCTTCATGGCCTTCTTCATGTTGCGCACTTGGGCCAGCTGCTTGAGGCCCGGGATGTTGCCCATCATGCCCAGATTGCCGCTCATGCCCCCCATCATCTGCTTCATGAACATGAATTTTTGAACCAATTCGCCGACGCCCGCTTCGGGCTGCCCGGAGCCGCGCGAAATACGCTTCACGCGCGAGGGCTCGCGGATCAAGGCCTGCGGATCCCGGCGCTCATTCTTCGTCATCGACTGAATCATGGCCTCGATGCGCGTGAGCTCTTTATCATCCAGATTGACGCCGGTGGGCAGCATGCCACCCATGCCTGGGATCTTGTCCACGAGATCCTTGAGCGAGCCCATCTTCTGAATCATTTTTACTTGGCTCAAGAAATCTTCGAGCGAAAACTGACCGCTCAACATGCGCATGGCGTCTTCTTCCGCCTGCTTCTTGTCGATCACCTCCTCAAAATCCTGCATCAAGCCGACAACATCGCCCATGCCGAGCACACGGCTCGCCATCCCCTCCGGACGAAACGGCTCAAGCTTATCGGTGGTTTCGCCCATGCCCACGAACAGCACAGGCGCCCCCGTCACTTCTTTCACGCTGAGTGCGGCGCCACCGCGCGCATCCCCATCGAGCTTGGTGAGCACCACACCGGTGAGCTTAAGACGATCATGAAAGCCGCGCGCCGTCTGGACGGCATCTTGGCCAATCATCGCGTCGACGACTAACAGGATATTGTCGGGCCGAATGGCAGCCTTGATCTCTTCGAGCTCTTGCATCAGAGCGCTGTCGATCGCGAGCCGGCCTGCGGTGTCGTAAATGATAACATCGCACCCAAGCTTCTTAGCCTCGGCTTCTGCAGCAGCACAAATAGTCACCGGCGATTCGCCGGGAATATTGAACACCGGAACGTTGATTTTTTCGCCAAGAACCTTGAGTTGCTCGACGGCAGCCGGGCGTTGCATGTCGGCGGCCACGAGGAGCGGCTTCTTCTTTTCACGCGTGAGGTAATAGGCGAGCTTCGCTGACGACGTCGTTTTGCCGGAACCCTGCAGGCCCACCATCATCAACTTCGTGCGCCCGCTTTCCGCGAAAACAAGCCCGGCTCCCGGATCGCTCATCAGCTCAACCAGCTCATCGTGGCAAATCTTGACGAAGGCCTCAGCCGCCGAGACACTGCGCGTTTCCCCAGCGTGCTTCACCCGGGTGCGGAGCGTTTGCCCAATCGCTTTTTCCTCAACGTTCGCGAGGAAGCGCTTCACAACGCCCAATTCGACGTCGGCTTCAAGGAGCGACTGCCGCACCTCCTTCAAAGCTGGCTTGATGTTCTTCTCGTCGAGCTCAGTAAGCCCGGCAAGCCGGTTCTGAGCCTCACGGAAACCTTTACTTAGAGCTTCAAACACGATGCGCACCCCTTACCACAGACTTGGGCGGGGGCCGAGCCCGAGCTTTGCCGACGAAAAGCCGCGTTATTCGGCTTCTTCCGCGGCGCCTTCGCCCTGCTCGCGGGCGACTCGCTCAGTGCGCAGGTCCAAAACACGTTCATAAATCTCCCGGCGCGGCAGACCCAGGCTGAGCGCCAGCTCCCGAGCAATGTCTCGGGCTGCATGCCCCGCTTGAATCTTCGCAGAAATAGCCGCCAACAGCTCCGACTCGTCGATGGGGGCGGGGGCTGCCGGCGCCATTGAGCCTAGGACTAACGTGATTTCACCGCGCCACTCGGAGCGCTGGGCCAGCTCCGCCAAGGTGCCTCGGACCAATTCCTCGTGCTGCTTGGTGAGCTCTCGGCCTACCATCGCTTGGCGATCGGGTGTGCGCTCGGCAAGCTCGGCGAGCGTGGCCCCCAGCCGGTGCGGTGACTCAAACAGCACCACTTGCTCCGGGATGGCAGAGATCCGATCCAGCTCGCGGCGCCGTTCTTTCCCTTTGCGCGCCAAAAAACCCATAAAAAAGAACGCTCCCCCAGTAAAACCTGAGACGGCCACTGCGGCCGTGACCGCACTCGGGCCGGGCACCGACACAACCTTCACCCCGGATGCGGTAGCCATCGCGACCAGCAACGCTCCTGGGTCGCTCACCGCAGGCACACCAGCGTCCGTCACGAGCGCAGCCGAACGACCCCCGACAATCCTCTCCACGACGGACTGTAAGGCAGACGGGCTCGAATGAGCATCGACGCGGGTTACCTGCTTGGAAATCCCCAGGTGTGACAGCAGTGCCCGAGTCCGGCGTGTGTCCTCAGCCAATACCCAATCAACCCGGCGCAACGTCTCGATCGCGCGCGCCGTGATGTCCCCGAGATTCCCGATGGGAGTCGCAACGATGTAGAGCTCGGGCGGGGGCTTGGGCGGGGGCTTGGGCGGGGGCTTGGGCTGTTGTCCCGAAGGCTGCGCCATGGCGCCTTAATCCCGGACTCGAACGGCGTCGCCCAATTTCTCTTCGAGAAAGACTCGCAGCTTGCCCGTCAAGCGAGCTTCCAGCTGGCGCACGCGTTCGCGCGAAACACCAAATCGATCCCCCAATTCTTGCAGCGTGAGTGGCTCATCGGAGACCAAACGATCGTCAAAAATTTCAATCTCTTTGCCTTTGAGCGTGCCCCGAAAAGTATCCAAATGAATGCGCACGAGCTCCTGCAGCTCGGCCCCAGCCGCAGCTTCGTCGGGAGCCGTTCCGTCGCCCGGCAAGAGATCCATGCGCGTCGTCTGTTTGCCATCTGGATCGCCGACGGTGGCATCGAGGGATGCATCACCCCGCGCCAAGCGACGATCCATCTCGACCACGTCCCGCTCATCCACGTTCAAACGCTTCGCGATTTCGCCGTGCGTGGGCACGATGCCCATCGCTAGCAATTTTTCTTTTTCTTTGTTGAGATTGAAAAAGAGCTTTCGTTGCGCTTGCGTGGTGCCGATTTTCACCATGCGCCAGTTATTCAGGATGAATCGCAGCATGTACGCGCGGATCCACCAGGCTGAGTAACTGGAGAGCTTCACGCCTCGATAGGGGTCGTACTTCTTGACCGCCTGCATCAGGCCGATGTTCCCCTCTTGCACCAAATCCATCATGTTGCGGTAGGCGCGACGGTACTCATACGCGATTTTGACCACGAGGCGCAGATTGGCGGTAACGAGCTGCGCGGCGGCATCCAGATCGCCCGTCTTGGTGTACCGTACCGCCAGCTCGTGTTGCTCATCCGCCGTGAGTAAGCGGTGCCTCTGCACCTCACGCATATAGACGGCCAGAGCGTCCGTCTTGGCGAGCGCGCTGCGCCTTTCAGCAGGAAAAATGGCCCGCTCCGGCACATCATCCGAGAACACGGCCTCAGCATTCACCGACAGGTCGTCGATGTTGTCGAGATCTGACTCGCCGCGCTCAGGCTCCACTTCGGGATCGGGCTCCGGAGCGCGCTCGGACTTGCGGGATCTCTTTGGGTCTAAAGTGGTCACACGCAAGGATCTTCTAGTTGCTCGGGCCAGGCAGCGTGGCTTCTGTGGCCCCACCCGTCAAGCGCTTGGAGCATGGCTCACAAAGGCTTGCTGCCGCCCGTGCCGCCTGTAGCGACCTTACCGCCTGTTCCTGTTCCGTTTGTTGTTCCGCTGCCGCCGCTCCCTCCACTGTGCGTGCCGCCCAGCGCCGTGGTCGTCTTTCCAGCCGCACCTGCCTGCCCAAATTCAAAGCCTTCAAAATTCTGTGTGCAAGCCCCGGCAGAGACGATCCCGATGAAACCGAGTGCAGCTAAAATCCCAGGCCTACTCATTAGAAGCTCCCATTCAAAACCACCGAATTTAGCCCAACGCCAACGTTCGTCACGCGCGCCACAGGGGCCCCCGTAGCGGGCGCAGGATCCGCCGAGAGATAGAAGAACGCCGCCGAGCTGGCACCAAAAATGCCCAGCACTAACCCAATATTCGCAATCGCCTGAGCTTGCTTGCCTTCATCGCGGGTGCTCGCCAAGCTTGCTGGGCACAGCTTCTCGCCCGGACAGGCGCGCTCCAACTCGTTATATTTCGAACGGCTGCTCGCACCAAAAAACGCAAACGTAGCCACCCCCGCTACACCAACTCCGCCGCTCACATAAAAGAGGGTTTTCGACGCTGAGGCTTCGGGCACCTTAGCTTCAAGCGTTAGCTTACGCTTGGGCTCAGGCGAAGGCGCAGCCGTGGGCTCCGTGGCATCGATTTCGAGGGTTGCGCTGCCACCAGCCTGCACTTCAACACTCTTCTTCTGCTGTGTCTCGCCGCGTTGAAAGACGGCCTCCACAACTCCTGGCATGACGGGCACCGGCTCCTTCCAATCGTCGGCTCCAAGCGCTCTTCCTTCAAGCAGCACCTTATCGCCGGGCAGCGTGCCCTGCAGTTTGAGCGTCAACAAGCCCAGCTTCTTTCCTAGCTCTAGGCGTGCTTCACGCGCCGCAACTTCCGTGGCTTCGTACTTACTGGAGGTCTTTTTCGCCTCTGCAGCCTCAAGCTCGGTTTGCAAAAGGCGACGAAACCCTTCCGAAAGCTGACCAAGCTCGATCAACGAGCGTGCCACCATGAGCAGCGCATTCGGGCTCTTCACTGCGCCGTACGATTCTTCAAAATCGGCCATTGCCAGGCCAAAGTCTTTCTTCTGAAACTTGAGCATGCCCGCCGTGTAGCTATCGGTGGCTGTCTTTTTTTGTTGGGGGGTAGCAGCCAGAATGCCTGCACCTTCGGCCAACGCTGGGGTACAAAAACCCAAAACACAGAACAGTGCGGTCAGGGTAAGGAAGCTGCGGGGAGCGATCATTTTGAAAGTTTCCGTTCGTGTACTGCCATGGAGCTAACTGGGATCCGAGTGTCAAATGCCAGATGGCGTGAAGTCATTCTTGGGGGCGGGTGCGCGAGGCCGCGAAGCGCGTTTGGGCACGACGGGGCGAACTGCCTTCGGGGGCGCCAGTGTCGGCTTAGGCGGCGCCACAACTACCGGTTTCACTTTTAACCCGGGAACTACATTCGATGCAGGGGCTACCTCTTCCGGAACCGGAACAGTAACCACAGGCTCACTCTTCTCGACCGGCGGGGGAACCGCGGGCAGGGCCCGTGCCTTGGCTGCGCTGGGCACCGAGGCCTCTGCCTGACTCTGATCCGCATCAACGACTGAGCGCCAACCCAACCACAAGACCAGGCACGCGCTCGCGGCCACTCCTAGCCAAAGCAGGATCTTGCGCTTTGATCGCGCCGGACCGGGAACCATGCCAACGCTCAGCTTCGTCTGCTCGGTGTGGCCTTCCTCATTCGGTAGTGTATTCAGCACCTCGCGCACGAGGGAGCCCAACAGCTGGTGCTCGCTCGGGCGACGGTCGACATCGGTTGTTTCGCCCTCCATCCCGCCAAGATCCGGACCCTTGATCGCCGTAAGGATCTCGTCGAGCCGCACCGGGCTGATCGGTAGTGTCTGCTCCTCTTCGGTGGTCGGCCGGGTTGCGCTGGCTGGCCGCGTTGGAGATCGCTCGGCCTGTGGTGGGAAGGGTTCGGAGGAAGCGGCCGAGGATGAGGGCTCCCGTTCCAAGGCCTCGAGCAGCTCGCTTGCCATTTCGACTTCGGAGGCTGGCTCAGGCGCACGCTGTATCGGAGGCCCAGCGGCAATCGAGGGCTCAATCGCTTCGACCTCGGAATGAGAAACCATCTGGGAAGCACGCAGCACATCCGCAGGCTTCGGTGGCGCCATCCCGAGAATCGTGCGCTTCGCAGGCTTCCCAGCTGCGACTGCCTCTCGAACCGGTGGTGGTGGCGGCGTGGCAAGCGGCCTGCCGAGTTGCGCTGCGGCTAAGGGGACAGCGGTTGGTGGAGCTGGAGATTGGCCCTCGGCACCGCGACGCCCAATCAACTTCTCTCTAGCCAGAATCGCGTTGCCGGCCAACTCCTTCAAAAAAGCCTGCACCTCACCCATCCCAAGCGGCACCTGGGTCGCGTCGATAGCAGCGCTCATCTCAGCGAAACTGCCGAAGCGCTTCTCGGGCTCCCGACTGAGAGCGCGCGAAACCACCGCGGAAACCTGGGGGGAAATCCGCTTCCCTCCCGGGAGCTTGAAGCCACTTAGCTCCACTATCTCAAGGGTTTCGAGCCGGGCCAGAACCGTTAACCGGGTGGCACCCGTGAACAATCTGCGCCCTCCGGTTAACATCTCCCACAAGAGCACGCCCACGCTGAAGATATCCGCCGCTCGACTCAAGCCGCCCGCAATCGACTCAGGCGCTTGGTACGCGACGGCATCCACGGCTTCAGCTGCCAATCCCTCCGCCTGCATTTGTCCGGACAAACAGGGATCGATGAACAAAGCCAGACCGCTCTGTTCGACCAACACGCTATCGGGGCTGATCCCCCCGGAGATGCTAATACCTTGCGTCTCGGCGTGGCTCAGGGCACCCAGCAAATCCTTGGCCATCTTGAGCGCGACCGTAGCGGGGAAAGGTTTGCGTAGAAAATTTGAGAGGCGTAGCAGAGACCTCAGTAACTCACCTTGAGCAAAGTCACTCGCGACGACAAGCTCTGTTCCAAGCTGAACCACTTCCCGAACTCGGCCGATGTTTGGGTGCACCAGCCGTGTTGCGCGGCTTGCGGCATCGACCAAGCGCTCAAGTTGGACAGCCTCGACCCCTGCTGTTGGCAGCCGTCTCAAGCAGAAGAGTGCGTCGTCAGGCCCGCGGACTGCCCACAAGCTGCCCAAGTGCGACTTCCCCAGCTCAACAACGAGCTGATAACGCCCTAAAGAGCGTGTAGTGGAAGCTACCGGGGCGGCCATTGGGGAACGCCTAGGTTAGCCGAATTGTTAGCGAATTGTTGGCCGAGACGAACTCGCCCGCACCGAGTGGCTGGTTTTTGGGGCTTGCCTTCGGCCGGGCCCGGGTGGAAAAGGGTCCGCGTCCGGTGGGTTCAGAAGCCGGACGTGTAGGCTTGAGGAGAGGGCCACCACGACCGTGGAAGAAGAGCGGGAACGAGTATTACTCGAGTTGCTAGGCGTAGCGGCGCTAACAGCCGACAGCGAAGGACAGATCCGTTATGTCAATCGCGCGGCCGAAACGGCGTTCGGCAAGGACGCAAGCGAGCTCCTCGGAGCTTCGCTGGGCGAGACGCTTTTAGCGGCTGAGAGCACAGAACCGGTGGCCGCTCGCTTGAAGCAAGCCGCTAGCTCAGGCCAATCGCTCATTTGGAAAGCCGTATCCGGAGCTAAGCTGCTCTTCCGGGTAGTCAGTCTTGGCGATCCGGAGCGCTACGTGCTCCTAGGCACAGAAGACGCCCCACACCCCACAGCGCGTTCCACAGACCGAGGTTTACCAACACCAAGTTTCGTCGCCAGCATCCTTCACGAACTCTCCAACCCGCTGACCTACACATTGGCAAGTCTTGAAGTTGCGCTCAGAAAAATCGAGGAGTTGCCTGAAGAGACACTCGCCCCTCCCTTCCCGACCGTTCTTGGCTATATTCGAAGTGCCCACGAGGGGGCAGGCCGCATGCAAAGCATTGTAAAAAAAGTAACCACGGCAGAGGACTCTGGCGTTTCCTGGCCGGCAGAATCCGAGCTGACGCTCGTTTTGGATCATGCACTGCTGCTCGCCTGGAATGAGCTGCGTCATGCCGTCACCGTGATCAAACGCTACACCGCGTTGCCTCGTGTAATGGGTGATCAACATGTGCTCACCCGTGCCGTCGCTGAACTTTTGGCAATCGCCGGCGAGGAGTATCGACAAGCCGGGTCCCCCGAACTTTCGCTTTCGGTGAAGCGGCACGGAGAGACGGCAAGCGTGGAAATCGTCAACGAAAGGCCGGTTTCGGGTGCCCACGTGTGGGGAACGATCGACGAAGGGCGGCTCCAATTTGCGCGCGACGCTATTTCGGCGACGGGCGGTAACCTGCGCCTAACCCAGCGCGCATCGGGCGGCCAGCGCTGTTACGAATTGGATCTACCGCTGGCCGAAGCGGCTCGCCGCTCAAGCCCCGCCAGTTCATCGGCGGTGCGCACACTCTCGGCCCGAGTGCTGTTCATTGATGATGAAGCACTGCTCGCGGAAACGCTCCAGTTGGCCTTCGGTAGCGACCACGATGTCCAGGCGGTAACGAGCGCCAAAGGTGCGATTGCCTTGCTCGAACGCGACCGCGATTTCGACCTTATTCTTTGCGATTTAATGATGCCAGAACAAACCGGCGCGGCAGTTTTCGCGCGCATCAAAGAGCTAGCACCCGAGCTCGCTCCGCGCTTCGTGCTGATGACGGGTGGCGCATTCACGCCCGCCACTCAGAAGTTCCTGGATGAATTTCAGGGCCTCACCCTGGAAAAGCCCTTTCAAGTTCAAGACGTGGAGGCGCTCATTGTGCAGTTTTTGGCACTTCGTAAGCGCCATTAGCACCGTGCGGTGAGAATCTAGTGCGATTCTTCACCGAGGCTTTATTCCCTAAAGCTCAACCTTGTGCCCCGGCACCGGAAGCTGCTCCAGGAGGATAGTAGCGTCTGGTTTCACGTTCGTTAGCGTCTGCGCGGAGGCCGCCAGATCAAACAAGAGACCCCAGCCAATCCCCTCCGGAGCGGCAATATACAAGCGCTTGTCTTGCTTGCAGCCTTTGAGAAAGCGTTCGAGCGTCTCGCTCGTCATGCTGAGATCAGGGCCACCTAAGCCGTGGGTGCGCTTGCTGGCAACACCTCCCGAAAGCTTCCAAACGGCCGTGCCGCGATCCTCCAGAATCATCGCCACCGGAGTGCAAGCAGTCGGTTGTGCTGCGCGTTTTTGCGGCACAAATCGCAGCTCCGAGGGATACTCCTGGCGCGTCTCAGTGCGGATCAGCACAGACGCCACACCGAGCTCACCGAGCTCAGCCAGGTAGTACGTGACCAGCCGGATGCTCGCTTTTCTGTCCACTAAGAGCGGGACATCCTTGCCGCTCAGAAATTCCTTATACTCGGCAAGCTCAGTACGTAGATTCGCGAGGTCCCGCTCCTCTTTAATCACGATCCGCGAGTAACCAACGCGCGGGCTAATGTCGTCGAGCGCCAACTCAGGCGGGCCCTTCACCTTCGCCGCTACTGGCTCGGCTTCCTCCACCTTCGGTGTTTTTTCCAAAGCCGCGGGCTTCGGCTGTTGGTCGGATTTCGATTCCTCACAGCCAACGCAAAGCCCAAAAGCGCACACCCACAAAAGCCAGTTATTCCGCCTCACCGGCAGCATCATGACGCGCTGGGCAGAGAGATCAAGCCAAGTACCGAAAAGGCGCTCGCGCTCAGCCCCATTTTTGGCTAGGAGCCGCAAGACTTGTGAGCCGCAGCCAACCCCGATGACCCCGCCCTTCTCCCAGTCGCTGCCGCCGCGAGCCTGGGCCATCATTGTCTGGCTTTCTGCCATCTTCATCAACGTGAATGTCTCGGGGGTGATGATTCTGCTGCAGCAGCAGTGGCTCACCGCGCACGGCGTGAGCGCACGAGTGCTGAAAGACCTTGAAAACTCACCACTCACCACCGATCCTAAGTGGCTCATCGTTAACGCTAGTGCCGTTCAACTGGCGCTCTTGCTCTGCGGAATTGGCTGGTTGTGGTACTTCAACCTGCCGGGTTCATTACCCTTCAAGCGCGCACCGGCCCGCGCCTGGGTTGGCACCTTTCTCGTGTCACTCGGGGCATTGCCGATCGGAGGCGCCGCCGAGGAGCTGGTACGGCGCGCCCTGGGTCAAGAACTCACGACGGGGATCCTGATTGCAAAGCTCGCACACAAGAGCTCTGTGCTCGAGCTTTTATGCTTGCTGCTTTCTGTCGCCGTGTTACCCGGCATTGCCGAAGAAATATTGTTCCGCGGCGTCATCACTCGCCAACTCTCACGGTATTCGAAGCTGGAGGTGCTCGTGCTGCCGAGCGTGCTGTTCGGCTTGGCACACATTGAGCCCGCGCAAGCGACTGGCACTGTGATTCTTGGGCTGGCATTCGGCTACGCACGCCTCGCCACGGGCTCAATTCTGCCTGCCATGGCCGCGCATATTCTGAATAATGGCCTGGTCCTCAGCTTGGCCTTCCTGAGCCAGGAAGAACCCACCCAGCAGACCGGTATCGAATGGCCCATGCTGCTGATTGCCGCAAGCCTTGTAGCGAGTGGTGTCAGCCTTCTTAGGCGCCCCCCCCTCCAGACATGACCCTTCAGACATGAGGAGAGCTGCATGCGCGGAATTCTAAAGGAAGTGACCCGTCGCCTGATCCACGCGGCGGCGAGCGCGATTGATGAGGCGGCCACTATTGCCGTTAGCCGAGATACGCTACGGGTTCGCGCCCGAAGCTCAACGGGGGCGCGGTTAACCCAAATTTTTGATTTCGCGGACGAATGGCAACGCGTTGAAAGCACGTTTGATTTTGCACCTTTTGTTGAAATATCTCCCCTCCTGACGCAGACGGCAACGGGGCAATTGGATGCCGCTTGGCCCAGCGAGTACTCGCCGTTCTTCGAGGACCTCGCTCGCGCACTTCCGGCATCCCAGAACCAGACGGCCGCCGCGCGCTTCTTTGGGTTTGATCCAAAACGCCCAACTGTCGTGGTTGTTCATGGTTATTTGGCTGGGCAGTACGCTCTGGAGCAAAAGATTTGGCCACTCGCGTGGCTCAGCGAGCTTGGGCTCAACGTTGTGCTTTTCACGTTGCCCTTTCATGGGGTTCGCCTCGGCAAGGGTGAACGCCGCCGATTTCCGACGAAGTCGCCACGAGAAAATATTGAAGGTCTCAGGCAAGCGGTCTTCGATCTGGGCAATCTGATCCGTTGGCTGCGCGCCTCCAGCCAGGCAAAAGTCGGTCTGGTGGGCATGAGCCTTGGTTCCTATGTGAGCGCACTCTTGGCAACCATTTCTGGTGAGCTCGATTTCCTGGTCACCTGGGTGCCGCTGGCCTCCTTTGCCGATTTTGCGCTGGAGCAGCATCAGCTCGGCGATGATTTCCAAACGCGGTCCCGGGCGCACCAAACGCTCACCCAGATCTATTCCAAAGTATCTCCGCTAGAGCGCCCGCCGTTGCTCGAACGAGGACGCACGTTGGTGATCGGCGCCCGCGCGGATCGCATCACGCCCATCACTCACGCCCAACGTTTGGCGCGGCATTTTCAGGCGCCTTTGCACAGTGTTCCCGGCGGGCACCTGCTGCAATTTGGCCGGAGCGATGGCTTTCGCGTGATGCAAGATTTCCTGAAGCAAGCCGGAGTGATTTAAAGGAAAGCGTTGGCGCTCAGGGCTGGCTCGCTTCAGCCGAAACCGATGCCCTGGCGCAACGCGGGCTATCGAGCACCATGGTAACACCCTGGTTACTCGGCACGAGCGCGTTGTAGAGCTTCGTGAGCGCGGGCTCACCCATAAAAATGTCCACGTGGTTACCCACCACTCGCACTCCACGATCCTGCGCGATGAAGCAGCCATCGTGTTTGGCGTGCCCTTCGAGACCGCGCGGGGCTCCGTCGAATTCTGGAATGTAGATGGCCGTACCAAGGGGAATAATACTGGAGTCTACAGCCACCGTGAGGAGCGGCGTGATCGGTCGCCCTGTGGCGCCTCTGCCCCAGGGGAAGGCTTCAGGGCGAAGCGCTTCATAGCAAATCCGCTGCGCACTCTTTGGGCACACTTCTGCGCATGCACAATCGCGTTTGGCAAAACTCACCGTCTGGCCCGAGGCCAACCTCCCGCTACCCTGCACACACAGCGTGTCGTGAAAGGCTTTGCTCACTTCGGCAATTGACTTGCACTCGGCGTCTTTAAGGACCGAGCGTGGAGTGCCCCGAGCCTCAAACTGCCGCTCGCTTGGAAAGTCGTAATAGGTGTTGCGAAATGTACCTAGCACGCGCCCATCGATGGGACGCACCGCTAGCCTCGACCGCCCACCCCCGCGCAATTCGGCC